>JAFGEC010000103.1 GCA_016931775.1 Candidatus Zhuqueibacterota bacterium
AGGTCCCGCACTCGGATACCCTGAACCCGGCAGTCTTCCCGGCCGGTTTAATGCGGCATTGACAAACATGGGCAGGGGATAAATCGCTTTACCGGCCTCGGCAATGGCATCGGTAAATTTTGCGTAATACCATGCCATAAAAATTTCATCCGTATGCGGGCCTTTCCCGAAAATTTCTTCCCAGTTTCCCGTTTCTTTGTAACCGTTTTTTGCCCATACATCTCTGAACTCCGGCACCAGATTTCCCTTGTTTTCTCTCAAGTAAGACAAAAATTCTACCGGCACATCTGCCTGAAATTTTTCGTTTGCCAGCGGATGATAATCCCTTGCCGCAGGCAGCATGCCGATTTCATTTTCGGGTTGTATCATAATAATCGTATGTTCATTATCGATTTTTTTAATATAGTTCAGCAGGGCCTGAAATGCTTTCAAGTCGGCATTCAGATTATTTTCACTAAAGGGTGTCAATATTTCATGGCTTTTGCCCTTATCATCTTTCACCCGCGGAAATCTTTCCTGATCGTTTTTAACCCAGGCTGGCGCATGACTGGACATACTGTTTTTCCATGAGCCAAACCAGAGTAAAATGAGTTTAAGATGATGATCCCGTGCTTTATTGACCAACCGTTCATATAATTTAAAATCAAATTGACCTTCTTTGGGTTCTATCAATTCCCAATAAACCGGGGCCAAAATGGTATTCAAATTCATGGCCGTCAATTTCGGCCATATAGGTTCCATGTATTCCAAACTAGTGAAAGAAGAGTTTCCAAGTTCTCCGCCGAGAACGATAAACGGTTTATTTTCGACGACCAGCTGTATGGTTTCGCCCTGTTTTCTCAAATGCGGTATCGAACTGGCGTTTTTTTCTTTCTGGGAACAAGCCGGCAGTAACATTGCCAAAATGAAAACAGCCGGCAAGTATTTTAAGGGTTTTTTCATGATACGATCCTTCAGTTTATTTTTTGGTAAAAATTGATCTATAACTGTATCGGCAATCTCTTGATGAAATCGGCATGGTTCGTCGAACTCCAACCTGCCAGCCGGATTTCTCAGTTTTTCCTATCCTATAATAAAATATCTATTTTTTTTGTGAATCCCAAATGACATTTGAAAAATTTTGCACTTATCGTTTTCAATGATCCTCCCACCGATTCAACAGCCGGGCTATCCCGGAATCGGTTCGGCTTCGACACGTTTGTATACATCTGGAGCAACTCAATTTGTTTACTATTTAAAATGCTCCAACTGACAGTTTTTCCTCGACAATTCAAAGAAAAGTTATATATTAAGTATAAACATTTTATTCAAACTGCCTGTAAAATATAAAGATTGAACCATGAAAAAAACACAATTTTCTCAATTTATAACAATCGCTGTACTGATATGGATGGTTTCTACCATCTATCTCTTATGGTTAAATCCGTCAATGTCATTTTTAGATGCATTGACAGGTAACTTGACAGCGCAAGAATTAATATTCAGACTCGTTATAATCGTGCTGGTTCTCGGGATATGTTTATCTTTTCATTCAAGGGACAAAAAGCTCCTGCACTTGTATCAAAAACTAAAAAAAGCGGTGGATACCTCAGGTGAGATTATTTTCATCACAGACCGGGAAGGGATTTTCACCTATATCAATCCAGAATTTACGCAGGTTTACGGATATGAAGCGGATGATATCATCGGCCAAAAGACCCCTCGAATTTTGAAAAGCGGAGCGATGGATGAAGAAAATTACCGGAAATTCTGGCAGCATATCCTTGAAAAAAAAATCGTGGAAGGCGAAATTATCAATAAAACCAGCTCCAACCGCCTGATTGATGTTCAGAGTTCAGCAAATCCAATACTCGATTCAAATGATAACATTATCGGCTTTTTATGTGTTCAGCGCGACATCACCGAGAGGAAACGACGTGAAAAAGAACTGATAGAGAGTGAAAAAACAGCCAGAGCCATGCTTAACGCCTCAGAGGACCCCGTATTTTTAATAGACACTCAGGGTAAACTTTTATCACTAAACGAGGCGGCAGTGAGGGACTTGGGGGACAGCCTTGATGGGCTAATTAATAAAAGCATCTATGACTTTAATATCTCCTATCTTTCAGAACAGGGTAAAAATATTAATACAGCAATTTCAAGCAAGCTCAAAGTCCAATTTGATGGAACATACCGTGAAAAATCTTATAATATCACCGTATATCCCCTGTTCGATCTGGATGATCAGGTCTCGCGTCTCGTTATTTTCACATTAGATATGACCGAGCAAAAACAGGCGCAGCAAACAATCAAAGATCAAAACAGATTTCTGCATTCTGTTATCGAAGCTCTTGATCACCCGTTTTTTGTCATTGATGTAAACAATTATAAAGTTAAACTCGCCAATTCCGCGGCCAGAGGTGTTCGTGATATCGGCCAGGTAACCTGTTATGCGCTAACTCATAATTTATCCACCCCTTGTGATTCAAAAAAACATATTTGTCCGCTGCAAATAATAAAACAGACAAAAGAACCGGTGATCACGGAACATGTCCATTATGATAAAAACGGCCAGAGACGCGACGTTGAAGTTCATGCTTATCCGATATTTGATAAAAACGGAGAACTCTTTCAAATGATAGAATACACGCTGGATATTACAGACCGTAAAAAGGCGATTCAGGAAATCGAACAACTGAATAAAAAGCTTCAAAACAAATAGAGTTGGAAAATATGAGACGAATATATCTGCCATTATTCTGGAAATTTGCGATTTCCATTATCATAATTGTTGCTGTTTTTGGCTCCGTGAATCTCTATTTAATCAAAGTTTACGCCGGACGGGGAATCAAAGAAGAAACAGTAAAACGGCTGCAATTTTATGCGGAAATCGTTGCGACTGAAGCCTCTCTTTCGTTGTCCCTGTCTGATTACAGGCATATCCCTGATATTATAAACAGTATTAAACAAATTGATTCTTCCGTGGCATATGCGATGGTTATACCGGGTAAGAACCAGCCTGTCATCCATAATCTGCCCGATTCCGTGACAACGGAAATGATTAAAGCAAACGGGTTAAAAAACGGATCAAAACAACTGAAAATTTTACGTTCACCGGAAATTCGGGACACCATCATTCTTGATATTGCAGTCCCTATCCCCGGCCTCAAAGAGGGGCTTGTACGTATCGGATTGTTCCGGGCGAGTATTCGGTCACAAGTGTGGTCGATCATAAAGCCTTTGATATTCATGATCGTTATATTTTTGATTATTGGCATATTCGGTGCCCTGTTCTTTTCATTTGTCATCACGAATCGAGTGAGTTCAATTGCGAAAATCACAGAGTATTTTACTTTTCAAAATCTGAAGAATCGCAACATTCCCGTAATATCCGGAACCCGTTTATTACCCGGATTCCCGCATATTTTTCAGGTGGATGACGAACTGGATGTATTGATCGAAAAAATTAACCAGATGACCGACCGGCTTAAAAAGGCTTATGCGGATCTGGAAAAAACTTATGCACGGTTCGTACAGACTGAAAAACTCGCTTCAATCGGTGTGTTATCCGCCGGTATCGCACACGAAATCAACAATCCGGTTGCCGGAATTTTAAATTGTATTCACCGTATTAAAACGCACCCCGATGATACAAAAAAAAACGCCGAATATATTAACCTCATCGAGGATGCCGTGAATAAAACTGAAAAAGTCGTTGGTCGGTTGCTTGATTATTCACGTTCACCTCAATCCACCCGGGAATCTCTAAATCCGGGTACCTCCATCGAAAAAGCCCTGCTGCTTGTCGCTTATCGGCTGGAAAAGTCCAGGATCAGTGTCATCAAGAAAATACCGCCGGATATTCCGGCAATATTAGGCAATAGAAATGAACTGGAACAGGTGTTTGTAAATTTATTGTTGAACGGTATAGATGCGATCGACGAGCATGCCCTGCAAAATTTTAAATGCGACCGAAGAATCACCATAGAGGTCGGTGAAAAAACAGGCAGTATCATAATCCGGCTTACGGATACGGGTATCGGGATGTACCGGGAACAGAGAGAAAAAATTTATGATCCATTTTACACCACCAAAGACACGGGCAAGGGAACAGGATTGGGACTCTATGTTGTTTATAATATTGTACATTCTCATAATGGTTCCATTTATTGTGAAAGTCAACCCGGAGAAGGCACCACATTTGTATTAAATTTTGATAAAATCGGAAAGGATACTATTCATCATGTCCGATAAAAAATCTTTAAAAATTATGGTCGTTGATGATGAAAAAATACTTCGCGTTTCATTGACGGATGAACTGGTCGAGGCCGGATATTACACAGAGGCGTTTGACAATGCTGCGGAGGCACTGGAAAAACTCAAAAAAATAAAATTCGATATGCTGTTGACGGACATCAGAATGCCGGAAATGGACGGCATAGAACTGCTGGAGAAATGCAAACAACTGCGTCCCGATATCGAGGTGATTATGATGACAGCTTACGGGTCTATAAACTCGGCTGTTGACGCCATGAAAAAAGGCGCATATGATTACCTGAACAAACCGTTTCAGATGGATGAGCTGTATTTGCTGATCTCACGCATCGAGAAACTGAAGAAAGTTCAAGAGGAAAATCAGCAGCTGCGTGCTCAGCTCGAAACCACGAAAGGGGATTTGTTTGTCGGCCGGAGCGAAGCCGTTCAGGAGACGATGAAACTGGTCGAAAAAGTAGCAAAAACCGATTCCACTATCCTCATAACCGGAGAAACCGGTACAGGTAAGGAACTGCTGACCCAAACCATCCATAAATACAGTCACCGACGGGACAAACCGTTCATACCAGTCAATTGTGCGGTGCTTTCACGGGAAATATTTGAAAGTGAACTGTTTGGATACGAAAAAGGAGCATTCACCGGAGCCAATGCCACCAGAAAAGGCCGGTTTGAACTCGCTGATGGCGGCACATTGTATCTGGATGATGTGGATGATATTCCGCTGGATCTCCAGGTTAAACTTTTACGGGTCCTTCAGGAAAGAGTATTTGAACGGGTCGGAGGAGGCAACGCAATCGAAGTGGATGTTCGTGTGATCAGTTCGACCAAAGCCGATTTAAAGCAATTGATCAAAGAGGGGAAATTCAGAGAGGATTTGTATTACCGGCTCAACGTTTTTCCTATAAATCTAAAGCCGCTACGGGAACGAAAATCCGATATTCCGGTGCTCGTTGATTATTTTATCAATCAAAAGGTCAACAGAGCAAATATAAAAATTTCGGATAACGTTCTCAATAGTTTAATGAATTACAGCTGGCCGGGTAATGTAAGAGAATTAAAGAACATAGTGGAACGGCTTCTCCTGTTGGCAGAGAATGGTGAGATCAAAATGTCCAGTCTGCCCGCCGAAATTTACAACCTTTCACCGGAAACCGAAATAGGCGAAGGATCTTTTGAAAACATGGTCAGGAACTATGAAATTTCCATCATTAAGCAGGCACTGAACCAGACCAACGGCAATGCAGCAAAGGCTGCCGAACTGTTAAAACTACCCGCCACTACACTTCGGTCAAAAATCAGTAAACTCGATATAAAAATATAACACACCGAAATCTCGTTCTCAGCAACGAAATTTCGTCGAAAATCCCGTTTTGAGAAAAGAATCCCGCCTTGAAATAACATCTGTTTTTCAACAAATGCATAAAACCTTCACTCTTTTAACTTAATATAATCAATATATTACATCGACAGCCTAAATCATTCTGCGGTTTTGTGCGAATTCTGGCACAAGCATTGCCTGTATACCCTTTGAAAAAGCTGTAATAATTTCATGAAAAAATAAAGGAAATACTTTATGAGACCAACTAAACTTGTACTATCCTTTGTGCTGCTCACCTTGCTGCAGACTATAGGTACAGCACAGCAGTTCGAATATAAAGCCGTGGAAAGCAGTCAATTATGGTTCGACGGCACCTCCACTCTGCATGATTTTACCTGTCACGCCGAGGCATTGGAAGCAAACGTGACTTTTTCGCCGGCTCTGCTGGACGGAGGTCCTGGTGAGATTGAAAAAGGACATGTGATCATTCCCGTAAAAAAAATAAAACATGAAAATGACGGCCTTACCCAAAATATGTACAAAACACTGGAACCGGAAAAATGGCCGGAAATTTTATTTGATCTGAACAAAATAGAGATCACGGATTCAACAAATACTTTCAAAACTGTCCAGGCAAATATCCAAGGCAGCCTAACCCTCAAAGGCGAAACACGTGAAATATCGGTTCCGATTTCAGTCAGTGGCCTGGAAAATGCTGATACTCTGCAGGTTAAGGGGAATTACCCCCTCTCCCTGTCAAATTTTGATATAAAACGTCCAACATTTTTCCTTGGCACACTCAAGGTAGGCGAAAAAATCGACATTTTTTTTGACCTGAAGTTTATCCGGACGAACCAATACATAGAACTGACAAAACAATAATGAAAAATCAAAAAATATATAGTATCTATGTTTTACTGGCCCTTGTATTGTTCTCGATGCCGGTCTGCTTATACTCACAAAACAAAAAAGTATATGAAATACACCCGGCAAGTCAGATCGTCTTCAAAGGCAGGTCTAATATCAACCAGTTTGTATTTCGTTCTGAGGAGATTTACGGCATGGGATGTATTGATACAAC
This sequence comes from Candidatus Zhuqueibacterota bacterium, assembly GCA_016931775.1. Lineage (GTDB taxonomy): Bacteria > Zhuqueibacterota > Zhuqueibacteria > Residuimicrobiales > JAFGEC01 > JAFGEC01. Next base: position 6,654 of record JAFGEC010000103.1, read on the forward strand.
AGTTACATCAGTGGACTCCCTGGATGGATCTCTTCAGGTCCCGGTAAACGGTTTTTTTCAGGTCGATGTAAAGTCCTTTAATTCGGGCAATTCAAGAATGAACCGGGACATGTACGCTGCCCTCAAAGCTGAGTATTACCGATATATAAGATTCGACATCAAGTCCGTAAAATTTGTTCAATATATCGGCGAAACCGGTGCGCAATTCCAGGCAGAGGGTTATCTGCAGGTTGCCGGGGTAAAAAATCTGATAACATTAACCATCAGTGTGATCCGGCAGGACGAACGTTTGTATCATCTACATGGCAGCAAACAGATTCACATGACGGATTATAACATTACCCCCCCGCAAGCTTTGCTCGGACTCATTCAGACAAAAAACCAGCTCACGGTAGAATTTGATCTCTATACAGGTCAACAGTCGCGGGATGCCATTGCGGTCACTCTGCCGTGTGAAAAACATCCAACAACGGTAAAACCGGATTTGACAGATTGAATGGTTCCAGTTTTTTAACACCCGCGTTTTTGACAGTAAAAGGCACTTAATTAAAATAACAAACAAAAGTAAAAATAAAAATCATTTTAAAAAAGGAGACATTCAATGAAATACGTATTTAACTTCAGCCTTTTTGTTCTTTTCCTGACTCTCGCAGCCATGCCTTCTCGTGCAACTGAAATTTTGAAAAATGAGGAAACTGTGCTCAATCTTGGCGGCCGTATCCAGTCGTACGGTGTTATGGAAATGGTCCATGATAAGTCCTATGACGATCCGAGAATTCTGTTGTTTGTCAGAGATACACGACTCCAGCTGGATGGCAGTCATAACAATATGAATTTTGAATTGGAAGTCATGCTGGGTGGAGAAGCTGACGATCTCATCAACAGACCCAGCAAAGGTGAAGCCGCTTCACGGCCCATAACAGCATTGCTCATGGATGCCTGGGGTGAAGTCAGATTATCGGACAATCTGTCTCTCAGAGCCGGACAATTCAAGGTTCCCTATAGTCGGGAAAACCTGACGGACGGCGCTGACCTTCAATATACCAACCGCTCGATCAATCACAGAGCGCTCAATGTCGGAAGAGATACCGGTATTTTACTTCATGGCAGCATGAATAAAATGTCCGCAGCACTTGCCGTTTTGACAGGTGGCGGCATCAATCAGCGAGTCAGATACATTCCGGTAAAAATGGGCTTTCCCATGACCGTTCTCAGAGTAGGTTATAATACGCTCGATGAAAATCCGCAGCAGGTAAAAGATTTGTATCCCGGAAAAGAAGGGTTGGCCCTGTATGCCAATGCTTTATACGTGAAAAACACACATGTAGGTCATGGGTCCGTTCTGTCCATGCGACAGCACAGCAGTTCCTTCCTGTTGTCCGCATGGAATCCCTATCTCGTGGGCCATTATAGTGAAACACTGACCCAGTTCGGAGCCGATTTCGCGATGCAGAAGAAAATAAATAACAAGCTTTTTTCTGTGAGCGCGGAATTCAACTATGGCACCTATGATGGTGATGCCGGCAGCACAAGTATATCAGCAGCAACAGCCAGAATCGGAGTGTTGTTAAATGACTGGCTGCAGCTGGGCGCCCGCTACAGTATGTTCACACCTGACAAAGAAATCGGTTTCCTGGAGAACAAGGGTGTAAAGGTGATTGCGCCGGCTGTGACCTGCTATTTCAACAAAAACCTAAAACTGATCATGGATCTTCCGGTCATGTTTGATGCACCACTCGCCAATGAGGAAGGGCTTGGACATTATAATTTGATCTACCAACCCGGACAGACCTATTTGCCGGTTGAGAGGAAAACGGCAATCACCGGCCGCATGATTTTACAATTTGCTTTCTAAAATGTTCGATTCGCACAACGGGACAAGCAGCCACTGCTGTTTGTCCCGTTTTAGTGAAGGAAGGTGTTCAGGTTCTTTTACTCTAACAATTCCTGCGTTTTCGCGACATCATCGACCCCAAAAACATACCGGTTATTTTCCGCTGGATACCCGAATTTAATTTTGATTCCATTATCTGCCAATTTTCTACAGATACCTCCAAAGGATCCCGGCTTCCTGGTAACACGTTTTTTTTCTTTATCCAGAACAAATACTTCCGATATCGCCTTGATTCTCATCCCTGAGTCTTCGAGAGCGCGTCTGGCCGTCATGGCATCTTTTACCAAAAGATGAATGATTTGCCGCCCATAGCATAAAGTCAGACAAAGTCCCTCAATGTTCACACCAGCGGCACCGAGACTCTCACCGATCAACGCGAGATTCTCCGGAGATTCATCCAGTTCTAAACAGAAATCTTTCAAAACAAGGCTTTCCTTCTCCCATAATTATCAAAATGCACTTGCGCAAAGGCGTGAAGGTGCGGCACATTAACCGACCGAATAACTCGATTCATGTACTAAATATTAAATAAGCACCAAATCCTTTACAGCAAGTGCATTCTGATGGTTAGCCAATTTTTTTCAAATTATTTATGCGGTTTATTTTATCAACATCATCTTTCTGGTTTGTACTTTATTATCAATCTGCAAGCGATACAGATAAATACCGGAACTTTGCTGTTGTCCGGCATCATCACGTCCATCCCAAATGACGGATTGAATGCCAGATCCTTGTTGTTCTTGAACCAACGTACGTACTTTTTGGCCGGTCTGATTGAAGACCGTCAAAAGTACATCACTATTTTTCGCTAACTGATAATTTATTGTTGTTGACGGATTAAAGGGATTGGGATAGTTTTGATTTAAAACAAATGCTTGTGGGCTTGCAACCGGATTATCGCTGACATGATCTTCCAGGCCTTCATACAAAAAGTATACATCTTCATCGCTTAAAGCATTTGAATAAATACGGACATCGTCAAGCAAGCCGATATAAGTACGATTGGCGCCACCCATCTGACCCAGAAATATATTGGTCAAATCATAGGGAAGAAATGAGTATGGCTTTTCCATTACTAACAATCCATCAGCAAACAACTTCATATTGCCGTTATCCCCATCCCATACGGCTGCAACATGATGCCAGAATAGATCACCTAATAATAATGGATCAACAGGCACGGTTCCGGGCGCCTCCCCCTTTGCCGGGTCAGAATGAAGGTGCACGACGGGATCGGCAATCGCAAAAAACGAAAGCTCACCACCCACCCAAACATCAGTGACTGCTGACTCGAGATGGACGTGCATTTCATTCTCCGGTCCGAAGCCGCCACCCGTGGTATTGTCACCGGCCCAGAACATCGTATTAATACCAGTCGGAGTACCGGCATTCATCCAAAATGCAACCGAGCCGATAACCGACGTTAATCCCATGACCTCGGCCGGAAGAGTCACATTGCAGTCACCCGTGAATTCCAATGCACCACCCAGGTTTCCGGATGTCCAGTTTGTATTGCCGTTAACAGTACCATCGAAACCATTGCCGCTGGCATCGGTCGCCACGGTACCGCCGGTCTCGTCGAGCTTGTAGTGAGCTAAAAGATCGGCTGAAACAACTGTTGCCAAACCCATTACCAAAATAAAACAAACCAGACACAATAACCTTTTACTCATATTGTCCTCCTTTCAAAGAGTTATAATAAATTCACTGCCGATTGAACACGACTCAAAAATAATTTTTTTTTGTAACGTTTTCTATTCTATTAATCATATCTTAATAAAAAGGAAATTATAAAAAAAAGGAAATTCTTGATCAGCTCAAAGATGTACTTCGCATTATACATTATTGTTACAAAACTGAAAATGCTAATGTTCATGAAAAAAGGAGCCATAGGTGTAAAAAGTCCACCGCATCGTCCGACTTAAATATCCAAATCGATGACTTTTTTATCCTTGTGAAAAATTAACCAATATATCGCTGAAAATCAAGCAGAAAATCAATAACCGATTTTGCTAATCAGATCATAATATTTCTCATAAGGCCAATAAATTATTTATTGTATAACATGCGGCCATGCAGAGGCCGCGTTGCACGGCGGGAGATAATAAAATAAATAATTTGTTGTTCATTTTCAAGGCAGGAAAATCCGGTCACCGAACATCCGTACAGGCTACGGGAAGGGAAACTGATGTATAAAAATCCGGCCGGCAAGCATCTTTTCGCTTCGTCCTTGTTTATGACAAGTCTACCAAAAAACGTCGCAGACCTGGGCGGCTCTCATATCAGAGCGTTTATGAGATCAATCCTTTCAAATACTCGAATAGCGAGGGTAAAAAAATAATTGTCGATTATTCACTTATTTTACCACTGCAAATTTTCCGATTTTTTCACCAATTCCTTCGGCAGAGACATGATATACATAAATACCGTAAGCAATATCCATTTCATCCTTCGTGACCATATTCCATACTTCAGTACCATCCCATAATTCCGAATCATGCATTAAAGTCGTCATGAGTTGTCCACGGATATTGAATATTCTAATGGTACATTTAGGCGGCAAATGAGTAAAATGTAATTCCCGCGGTCCGCGTCCGTTAGAATATGGATTGAGCGGCTCCCACGAATTGACAACGACATAGGGATTGGGAACGACTTTAATATTATCTAATTGAGTCGCAGCTAATTTTTTATCCAGTTTCTGACCATAGGTCGTAAATTCGTAACTATCGGTCGAAGTGAATGGTTTTTGAAATGTTATCAATAATTCATCGCCCACATCGGGAGGTAACGTGTCGGGAGCGACGTTCGCTAACGATATTTGCCAGCCGGCTTTGATCGTATCCGTTGATGTTCCGCTTAATAGAATTATTTCATCAGTTCTTCTGCCATCGGTAAATGCTGTAAATTTTCCTTCTTCTCCCGGCAAAGTATCCTGTTCTCTTAATGCAAATTTTACCTTTTTATTTGTATTGAGATTTATCACGGTAAAATTAACGGGTACAGATGGAATCTCGGTCGTGCCACGGAAATAAGTGACGGATGTATCTATTCCAATTTCGCCCATAACCACCTTGAAATCAGCAGCTAATAATTCCACCGGCTGATCACGGTAGCTAAATTCGGCTAATCTGGCGGCATAAACACCCGGGCGGTTCCAACCCGAATTCGCCTCATCCATGGCAAATGCAGCAGGATTACCCTGGAAATAAATTTGAAAACCCTCGGTGAGAGGTAATTCATCACCATCGTTAAACAGCGTACTTTTATCCAGGAGTATTTCTCCGGAGGTTACATTGACCAGTGTGAAATTTTTTGTAACGGGAAGCAAATCGGACAAACTGTCTTCAAAGAAAATTTGATAAGTATTATTATCTTTGATACTCAGGGGATCGACAATTTTGTAATTTACCGCGCCGGACGCAAGAGTCCCCGGTAATTTTTTGATTTTTGATGAATCAAAATCGGCTTGAACCAAACCTGCTGCGGGGGCTTCGGGACGTACGATAGCGACATTCGTTCCGATATCTGTCTGCCCTGTGGAACTTATGGAGACATATTTAGAACATTCCGATGGGGGAATGTTGGCAGCAGGATCACCGTGGTCGTACGATGTAACTGCATAATAATAAGTGTAGCCATTCTGAACGGTTGTGTCAACATAAACATGTTTGATCCCTGTATTCTGACCGAGCCAGAAATGGATACCCTTGATATAGCTTGGCGCATAACCCGAATGCTCGTTGTCTAAATCGAATTGGGCAATCGGCTTGCGATAGGTTACCGATCCCTGTCCGTCGGTAATGGCTTTCATGTCATTCCAGCCTGGATCAGTCGAACGGTAGATGCGGTAGCCCTCAAAATCTTTACCCGTGATTGGATCTACCGATTCCTCGGCAAAATCATCCCAGGTCAATACCACTCTTTTATCTCCGGGTACGGCTCTCAAAGTAGGAATGTTGGGCGCTTTTGAAAAGTTATAATTCTCATTATAAGCTTTTGCAACCCAATATGCATTTTCATAAAAATCGTCCCTGTCCTCTCCAAGGATAATGCCCATGGAAAATCGTTCGATCTGTCCCGGTTTCATGGGGAAATATCCGGATCCATAAAGTAATTCTGTGTTATCATTCTGAAGTAATTCGTCAAAATAACCGGGACGAATCGCATCCCAGACCAGCTCATCCTGATAACGGGGGATGTCGGGCCAGTAGTATAATGTAAAACTGGTTAAACCCAACATATCTGTTTCATCGATATCTGTTTTATCAAAGTGTGGTTCTCCGGAGGTCGGCCGACCATCGCCTTCACCGGGATCTCCGGTAAAAGCGACGCCATCTGCGCCTAAATCATCTGTTCGAATATCCCAATCTCCATCGTTATCAATTTCATCATCCCGTCGTTCGTCTAAAAGTGTATTGTCAAGTCCTTCGCCGGTAAAATAGTCTTTACATTTCAACCCGACGTAAAGATAGGTGGTAATCTCATCCGGCGGCGTCCCGAATGTGGCTCCGTTACTTTCGTCGATAATTCCGTTCAAATTATCATCGACCAGATTGAATGGTATTTCTGCAATTTCTTTTCCCGGCCAGAATTTAAACACTAGATCCTGATAAAAAACGCGAATTGTGTCATTGGGCATTTGAATTTTTTCGCGTTCAAAAGTGATGTAATCCGTAATGATGATTTCATCCCCGGCATGAAGTATTTCAGAATTCATCATAGATTCAGTAATGATGAGTCCGCTTCCGTTTATTCCGTCGTTATCATTGTCAATACCATCGAAATGATTCCCCGGACTTTCCAAAAATGCGCCACCGATAAAACCCACAGGAGTCCATCCACCGGCTCCGATATCATCATTGTCGAATAAAAAGGCGACATCAATTTCTTTGTCATATTCACCATTATCATCACTACCATCGCCGCTTGCCGTTTCGGTATCACCCAAATTGTTGCCGATTTTATACCCAAACACCATTTTATCGTGTTCATGGGTACCGATATTTTCGAGATCGTATAGTATAAAAAGTGCATCTTCGACCAAAGCGTTGGACCATTGAAAACCTCTAAAATAAAGGCGAATTCCCAATCCCCGGCGGTTGGAATCGAGTTTGTCGGGATAAAAATTAAATTCCTGATTGGCGTAATCATCCGCCACATAATAACTTTCTTCATCAGCATTAAATACGTTTTTCCCGAAATATCCATTCCATGAACCTGCCCAGCCCGGATCTACCGGATCATCCGCCTTATCCGGCCAAAAATAAGGCCAGGAAAATTTCCATTTGCTCATGGCAAGTTTATTGGTGTCCGGATTGGCAAATCCCCTCAGCGGCAGAAAAGTCCAGTTTTCGCCGTTGGGTCCCGTATCCCCGGCGGAAGGATCGTTCGCTGCTCTATTGCGTGGATTTGTGCTCATGATATGCTTGAGAACACCTTCTCTATCCAGTACTTCGGAGCCGACAAAAATATTGCCGTCACGCAGATATTGGCGCCCCGAATTAATCGGCCATTCCCCGAAATAATCCGGCGGAACCACATTGCCTCCAAGCATCCCATCATTGTAAAGTGAAACCCGAAATTGGTTACCGGCGTGGACACCGTTTCGTTGTTCAAGAATATCGCCGTGCAGACCTTGCATCTGTGCATATAAATTCAGATAACAGGCGAGTGTAAATATTGTAAGCACAAATATTAGATTGATTTGTCTCATTTTTCATCTCCTTCAATAAAAAAACTTGGTGTCATAGACGAATCCAAAAATTTTCTCAGATAAGGCATTCAATCATTCCATTTCACTCATAATGGTCATCTTAAATTATTCCACCACACCTTATATTTTTTTGGTGGACTCTCCCTCAAAAAACTATTTTTAAATTTTGTACATACCGCCTATCAATGAAAACCGATAATCACACCAACCTGAACTTCGCGTGGTGTTGTATACCAACTGGGTTGAAGCACGTAATCATCTATTGTGCCGACACGCAGCGGATTATAAGGGATTTTGTTGGGATCGGTATTTGTTGTGTAATCGGCAGTTCCCGTATCGCTGTAGACATTGGTTTCATCCCGGTTATCAAAGAGATTGTAAATATTGCAAAATAATTGAAAATTCATGTCTCCCAGTTGAAACATTCTATTAATGTATAGATCGACACTTTTTTGATTGGGACGCCGCTCACTGTTTTCTTTTAAGCCAATAAGCACTGAACCACCGACAAGTTCCCCGCGGGCGAAACTGGGGGTGTACGGCAATCCGGACCAATATCGTCCGATCAATGAAACAGTCCAGGCCGATTTTTGATATACAATCGATCCGTTGAGGCTGTGCCGCCGATCCCAGTTCAGGGGCAGCAGAGCCAGCCGGGGTTCTTCATTGGCCTGATAGGCATTAAACGCATCCGTCGGATTTGAATACGTACCTTCCGCCACCTGGAAGCTATAATCCACTCTCGCAGAAAAATTATGCGAGTATCGTTTTTCAAATTTTACGGTAATGCCCCGGACATTGGAATAATCCTTGTTTTCATACTCCGAGTAGAGTACACTGGGGATAGATGTCTGAATCAGCGGACTTGTGCCGACCCAATCCCGGACATCACGATAAAACAGAGTGACATCAATGCCCATGTTTTGTGTTAATTGTTGCTGCAAACCAATTTCATACTGGATCGTACGCTG
>JAFGEC010000665.1 GCA_016931775.1 Candidatus Zhuqueibacterota bacterium
CCTGCAGGGGTACCGAATACGATTCTGTTTGATTACAAAGCGAAAACAGCGGAGGAGACGTTATCACTTTATATATTAAAAACAGCCAATAGCACACTGGAAATGGGACATATTGAGCTGGCAAAAAAGTTCTACGCGGCCGGAAACGTTGAAAAGGCTCTTGACGAATACAAGGCTCTCATTTATACGATTCCAACCCTGGATATTTTTTATGAGCCCGTTATCAAAGTGCTGGTCGAAAAGGAACAGTATGAACGCGCAATGGCTATTCTCTTTGATGCCCTCAAGTTTCAGCGTTCGGCGTATGTCTATAAATGGATCGGCCAAATCTATCTGGTGAATAACTTTACAGAAAAAGGAATCGCCTTTTTAGAGGCGTCCGATAAACTCGAATCCAAAGACCCGGATGTATTATTCAATTTAACAAGGGCTTTTTACAAGTTATCTCAATTTTCCAAAGGTGATAGCTATTTGGAAAGGCTAAAGAAGCTCGGAGCGGGCAGCCAGGCGATTCAAACGCTGCAGGAATTTAAATTATCCGTACAAAATGCCGCAAATGAACAGTAAATAACTATTGTCTTTTTATCCAGTCAGCCAGCACCACAAGCCAATGCGACGTCCCGTCTTCGGGCCGTCCTGGACCAAATCCATGACCGCCTTTCGCATAAAAGTGCAATTCCACATCCCGGCCTGCCGCTGCCGGGACAAATGATCATAGCACGGCCGCAATTTTCACCCAATGCCGGATAAACCGTCAATTCAGGTTTTGTAACGTTGTGGACACAGGGCACACCCCACGATTCCTTGACGTATTCCCGGAGTGAGTTGGTTTTATAATAAGGGGGATTACCATCCCAAAGTTCCAGGACATCCTGAGCAAACAGCGTTTGGTAAATCATAATGACGAAAAGAATAGTTTTCATTTTTTCACCTGCTAACTTGTTTCTGAGATCAAAAATTAATAAAATCAAGACAACGGGTATAACCATATCTGACGCTCACTGTACCTTTGTAAACTCGAAATAATCATAATTCATATTTCCCTGTGCTACCGTTGTCAGGGTGAGGACATTTTCTCCTTTTCGTAATTTTATTTCGGCGAGATGATCCGAAAAATTCCAGTGATGCCATTGGCGCCAGGCCACGGTGTCATCTTTGACAAACGTCGATAAAACATCAATCGGCCCGGTGACATCCACTCCTTTGACGGAAAGAGATATCTGTCCCCCGCGATTGGACGTATACATCAATCCAATCCATTAGAGTCCTGATTCTTTGACAGAAACGGTGTATTTCATCCATTCGCCTTCACTCCAGTTACATATTATTCAGTTTCCAGCTCTTTCAATTGCGGAGCCTGGTATTTTAAATTGTTTGCCAGTCCGTATGTCAACTGCCTGACAGGTATGCCCTTCGAATCAAAAACAATCAGCATAGTGGTTTGATTGCTGATCGATCCGCTGAACTTTTTATCCAGGGAGGCATCGGCATTGACAAAAAGCGCTTTTGAGGATTTTCCTTTTTCGTTTAAAATGATATCAAACTCTAAATCCTGATTTTGATGCTGATTCATCACCATGACACAAATATGATTTTTGCTTTTTGATCCGATTGTCTTGACATATTTATGATTATCGCTTGTGGACATATATTCTCCAATCATATTTTCGGCCATCATTTGCATGTGATAATAGCTCGAACGGGGATAAAATTCACGTGGTAAACCGAGATATCCAAAGTCGGTACTTACAGCATCGGTCTCGCTGATACACCATGGATTGATTGTAAAAGCTCCGTATTGCATACCAATTCCAAATATTTCAGCCAAAAACTGCCCGCCGAGAAATGAGGGATTACCATATCCGGAAATTTCCCGGTCAGGGTTCGCATAGGTGACATTGACTTCCGTCAATGCCCACATCAGTTTGGCCTCACCGGTGCGGTTGTGTTTTTTGTCGGCTTTTTCCATCATTTCAACCAGCTTTTTTGTCATATTGAGTATCGTTTCAGGTCCGGAAAAAATAACATTGTCGCGTTGAAAAACCATGCCGTTGGGATATTTGTGATAAGAAAATCCATCGATCAACCAGCTGCCGTTCTGTTTGAGACCGGTTATATCCAGCCTGCCGCCACATAAAGTCTGATAGGCTTCCTCCCGCAGTTCACATTCATCAAACACAAAAATTTTTATGGCGGGGTCGACTTTTTTCATGGCGGGAGCGATCCGTATGATGTATTCATGCACCCCTTCGATGGTGTATTCGTCGCGCAGCAACGGCTCATTGCCAATAGACCAGTATTGGACTCGTTTTTCACCGATTTTTGTGAAATATTCGACCAGCTCCATCGCCTGGATAGCAGTGAATTGACGGGGCACCTGAAGGATCGGTTCAGCACCGATCGCCCGGATCGAATCGACCATGGCAGATAACCGTTTACGTGCCGGCAGATTATGCTGGTATCCGTTACCTCCGATCCGCACGGTTTTAATGCCGCTCGCTTTGACCTGCGGCCATAGCTGGTGCAGATAACCCACCCGTCGCTCATCACCATCGGCAAGCCAGTGATTTTGGCCGAACAGGTAGGGACTGATTTCCCGGGCGCTCAGATTGATTATTGAAATTGTCAAAACAACTATAACGAAAAGTTTTCGCTTCATTTAACGCCTCCTTGGAATAGGTGGTTTTTATTATGCGCATTCCACGAACGGTATGACTTTTTGATTTCAAAAGTTACCTTTCCGAAAGGCCGCTTCCATCAGAATAAAAAACGCCTGGCCTTCGGTGGCCCGGCCCGGTCTGTTGAAGAACGGCGCCCCGCAGACACCCTGGACGAATCCTGAAGCATCGACCTTTCGTATCGCTGCATCTCTCATTCGGCGGGCGGCATCGAGATATTTTTCAGCTTCAAGCCAATTTTCAGAGATACCACGAAAAATCGTATAGGCGATCATTTGCGAGAGGTTTGTTTCGATAAAGGAGGACGGATCGTCGATAATGTTAAAAAACAGATGATCCGGGCGAATATACAACAAACAGCTGTCTATCGTTGTTTTTATGCGGTGAATTAAAAGTTCTTTTTCATTTACCATGGATACAGGAAGGGCTTTAAGAACTCTACTCATACCGGCAATGGCCCAGCCGTTACCAACACCCCAGCATTTTTCAATGATGAACTCTTTCTGATCGTCACTCCACTGGTGCGAGTAGAGTTTTTTGGCCGGATTCCATAACGTTTCGTGAATGCCGTTGATTTGTTTTATCGCCTCATCGTATTTGCCCGACACCGCTATAAACGGCGGCGCCATATACATGGAATCGATCCAGATCTGTCTGGTATCCAGTGTATGACTGATCACCCCCGAACTTGTCCTGGGCGCTTTTTCCAGCAAATAGGCCAGCATTTTTTCAGCGCCTTTTTTTAAATCATCATCGCCCCATTTATTTGCGGCATAAAGAACGGCTTCACCGGAAGCAGCCGGATCGGTGACGCCGTTGTCGGTATAAACAACAGAGAGACGGCCTTCGGCGGTCTGCCTTAAAACGGCCTCTTTTGCCATCAGGTAGACGATCTCCGTATCACCCGATTCCAAAAAAGCCTGGGCCGCGACACCCTGCTCCCATGATGCTCTCTGCATGGTGAGCATGGCCCGTTTCACTTTTGTTAAAATGCCGGTTGTCTGTTTTGATCCTGCGTCAGGTGGCCGTTTTATGCAGGAAAAGAACGATGAAAAAAGAATTGTACCGTTCAATTTTAAATAGTTTCTTCGTTTCATATTATTTTCCAAATTGAATTTTCACCTGCCTCGTTGATAAAATACCGCTACTAAAAAAAATAATTTTTGCTTTCTTTTTTTCATCACTTCCTGGTTTAGAAATGTTTTCGCACACTTGAAATCAGATTTTCAATTTTTTGTTTGGGATCACCCTCTCCAAGCGTCTCGATTGGCAAAAATCCTCGATAGCCGCCGCTGTCGATAATATTTTTAATTTTTTCCATATCCACCGGGATTTCCTTTTCACCATACCACACACTTTCTTTAAGCTGCCACGATATGGCATAGGGTAAAAGCCTGGCGATTTCTTCATATGGATCGAGTGTACGGAGGCTGCCGGTATCAAGGATCACACCAAACCACTCGGAATTCACCGCCTCCACGATTTTTATCGTCTCGGCGGCGGTTTTGGCAAAATCATTATGATTTTGAAGGCCGATTAAAACACCGTGATTTTTGGCATGTTCGACACATTCCTGCATCTCCGGGATCATCCATTCGAGGACCTGGTCAAATGAATAGCCTTCAGGTATTTGATAACCGGTAAAAATACGAATAACAGCAGCGCCGAATTTTTCCGCCGCTTCGATCCAATTTTTCACCATTTGGATATCATTTTTGCGCCGTTCTGCATCCGGTACTGCAAAATCATTTTTAACACCCGTACCGTTGACCGTTATCCCGTTGAGAAATGCCTTTTTTTTCAAATTGTACAGATAAGCATCATCCGGGACCTGCGGGTATCCCGGAAAATAGTAAGCCGTCGCATCGAGTCCGTCGAAATCCAAAGAGGCACAATAATCAATGACATCATAAAGGGTCATTGTACCGGCGCGCAATGGCTCATTAAGTCAATTACCACCGCCAGAGGCGGTGGCTTGTTAGGGGCGCCCTGAAAGATGCGCTGGTGACTCTTTTTTTTAATTTCTAGTCCTGCTTTGAAAAATAAGAAAATAGATAAACGCAGAGACCGCAAAGCACGCAGAGATTTCGTAGAGAAAAA
>JAFGEC010000666.1 GCA_016931775.1 Candidatus Zhuqueibacterota bacterium
GACAAATTTTCCAGAAAAGGGTTGTCCACGAGAATAGCTTCCGCTGAAAGGCTGCCATATCCTAACTTGCGTTTAAATGTAATCGAACAAATCTGCTTACCATCGGAAAACACGCCCGTGGTATATTCATCTGATTCTGATCCCACACATTCTTGAACGATAAGGAGTCCATCATCTTTGAATCGCACATACCCCAAATCCACGGAGTCTTCAACTTTATAAAGCCTTTTGCTGCCGTGACCGGTCCTTGGTTTAACGATCAAAGGGAATCCGAAGCTTCCATCATAATCCTTCAACATAGCCGTCTTTGGGGCTCTTAAACCGATGTTTGTTATATATTGAGCGGTTCTTAATTTGTCCAAGAAGTTATCAATGATGGTTTGGTTATTAAGAAGTAATTTAACTCCGAGAAGCTCGATTTCCTCTCTCCTCAGACTTAAAACCTTGATTTCAGGCTCAGAGATAGGAAGCAAAAAGCCAATATCTTCTTTTTTGATAACGTTCTTAAGAAAATTTATGTAGTTTTCAGCATCGGACGCTGCAGGTGCATTGTAGAATCGATCCATGAGATTGACAACTGGGCTATAGGGATTCATGTCGCATCCGACAATCTTCCCTGCTGCCTCTCGAAGTGCTCGGACAGCAGAACACCCGATATCACCGCAGACAGCAGAAATGAGAATAACGGGTTTGTCCATCGCTCTCTATTTAGAAAGTTGTTTTCTTAAATATTGATTGCCGCTGTCGTATAAATCAATTCGTCTCAGGAGTTCGACCTCATCATAAAACACTTCCTTGAATACAACGTGCTTCGAAGGAAAGTCAAGTAAGGCATAACTGGGCCACCCGCCATGCCTTGGCTGGCCCAGAGAACCTGGATTCACGATCAACTTATCTCGGACCTTCCGCACCATAGGATAATGGGTATGGCCAAGAACAAAAACGGAGTCCGGGTAATTCCTGAATTTCTCAAGTGACGAATCTGGATACACATAACCTTCCAACTTGGACCATGGGCTCCCATGGTAACCAGCCAAACTTAAACTAGCGCACGAATATGACTCCGGTAGATCTGAAAGCCATTGGATAAGATTTCCTACGTCCTTACTTAAGAGATTTTCCATTGAATTTCCGTACCGTTTTACATAAGTCTGGCGAAGGTCTTCATCCTTGTTAACGATACGCAGAAAAATCGAATCATGATTACCTTTTAGGGAAATTAAATTAGGAATCGTTTGGAGCATCGCAAATATTTCTCTTTGATCAAAATAATAACCACAGAGATCACCCAGAAATAAATTGATATCGGCCTTCTCAGAAATAATAAGTTCATGAGCAACACGAAAAGCAGGGCCGTTGCCGTGAATGTCAGAAAAAATACAAATTCTCATCTTCGATCACTGACCTGCGCATAGATCACCATACTTCTGCCGATGCCACATCGATAAAGCGAAGCATAGAGTTCGGACAATAATCCGGGATCGTACTGCCTCAAAATTCTTTCCATTTCTACCACCTTGCCAAAACAATGTTTACCGAGAGAACGGTCTTGGAGATAGTTATCTCCCATTAGGAGAAACATCTCCATGGGAAAAGAAGTCTCTCCATGAATGACTTCGAATCCGGCCCTTTGCAGCAGGTTCTCGATCCCACGCTTGTCAAAGTAGTTCAAATGGTCAGGGAGTGCTATCCAATAAGGAAGTAATTTATATTCCTTGATATAGGCTAGCTGAAATGGGTTAAATTCATTAGGCAATTCAACAATGATAATTCCTTTTGGTTCAAGATTATTTTTCAATCGAACCAAAAATCCAACTGGGTCTGGGATATGCTCAAGAATGTAAGCAGCGTTAATCACATCCCACTTTCTTTGGGGAAATTTGTCGAAAAACTGCCGGATGGAAATTTGGTAAACCTCAATTCCTTTCGATGCTGCAATAGTGGCTGCTTTTTTATTCAACTCAATGCCCACACACTGCCATCCGTCTTTTTGAAAAAATTCAAGCTGGTTCCCCTCCCAACATCCGATATCGAGTATTGTTCCATTTTTTTTCCATTTTCTTATATTATAAACTTTTTCATGCCACAGATAACTTGGTGTACTTTCAGCGTATACATTTTCATAAAATATTTCTAACTCTTCTTCACTATAGAGAGGAAAAACATGAATATAACCACACCTCTCACAATTTATTATTTGGTGCCCTTCTTTTGTTAATAACACATCGCCATGGCAATCCGTGCTCACTTCATATCCTCCTTGACAACAATCTCGGCTGCCCTCCTACTCATCCGTAACGATTGACCGATGACACTCTCTATTTCCAATGGGTTAAAGTAGTGACATTTGATGCCCGTATTACGCATGACCACAAAATCGTCTCTCCCAAGAATGTGGCCTTGGGGCAGGTCTTTCTTATAATAAAGGCAACGTTTGTAATAATAGAGTTCTTTTTCGCAGGGCTGAATGCGTTTTTTCCTTTGATCATTCCCAACGGTGGCTTCCGCTGCACGGATCGCCTTGATCATCTCCTTCAATTCGTCTGGTTCCAGGGCAAAGGCGTGATCTGGTCCAGGAAGCCTCTTGCTCAGTGTAAAATGCTTTTCAATTACCTTCGCTCCTAGCGCCACTGCAATCATCGGTGCCGTGAAAGGCTCCACTGTGTGATCTGAATAACCGACTTGGATCCCGTATTTCTCTGACAGGTAGGGAATCATTTTCAGGTTAACCTGTTTTAAAGGAGCAGGATATTTAGCTATGCAATGCAACAGCACCGTTTTATCCAAATAATCCGAAAGTGATTTCGTCACGAGTAAATCGACTTCACGTTCTGAACAACCGCCTAATGATATAAAGACCGGTTTCCCCGTCTTCTTGACAGCTTCGATCAGGTCTCCGTATAAGGCTTCATAAGATGCAATTTTGTAAAGCGAGACATAGGGATTCAATATTTTGACTCCCTTGACGTCAAAAGGTGTTGCCATAAAAACAATATCCTTTTTTCTCGCGTAATCATAAAGCTTACCGAGCCACTCATACGGAATCTCAAATCTCTTGATAATCGAATAAAGATCCTCTTCGACCCCCATATTTTTTAAATATTTAACCTCGATCGGTTTATTGGGGTACATCGTTTTGGCTCGAAAAACCTGAAATTTGACTGCATCTGCACC
>JAFGEC010000667.1 GCA_016931775.1 Candidatus Zhuqueibacterota bacterium
AATTTGTTTACCAATGACGGAATCCAGGGGAGGTATGGCGGTACGCAGGAAAAACATACTACTCAGGCGGATATTACGCAGGAATTTACCTTCCAACAAATCGTCGAGGTGATTTAAATAAACCGTAATGTCGGGATATTCGGGCAGATTTTTCTCCTGGCTGGTTTGTGATGTGGGAGAAGATAAAAAAATATAAAAACTAATTCAAGGGGAAAATGAAAATAGTGTAGCCCCCCAAAATTTTGTTTTTTGACGAGATTCAGGGTTTATGTCATCCTCTGTTTTCTCTGTGTTCTCAGTGGTTTTTTGTTTCAAAAAGGTGGGCTTTTGAATCAAATTTAAAACTTTTCACTCAGCTTGATTTTTTCAAAGTGTAAAGCAATGTATATTTATATATTATTAAAAATTAAAGAGATAATATTCCTTAAATTTTTAAAGATAAGCTTCCGTAGGTTTACCTTGTATTGTTACATGAAATTCACTATTATTGTAAGAAAAACATAAAATAATATGGAAAAAAATTTGCAAAATTCTCAAAAAAAAAGCCTTATCCTCAATCCCCATGACCAGGCCACTGCAGTTTTTCAGTTTATGGACTTTTTCCGCCTCAAACAAAAATCGCCGTCCAGTGACTTCCTCGAGGTTATTTTAACTGCCTTTTCCAATCTGCCCTATGAAAATATCAGCAAAATTCTAAACCTCCAACATGATTTTTTATCCTCGGACCACATACGGCTTCCTGAACGTATTATCGATGAACATGCACTGTACAATTTTGGCGGCACATGTTTTTCATTGACATTTTTTTTACAGTCCATACTCTCACAGCATGGCTTCAACTGCTATCCCGTTATGGCCGATATGCGCCACCGCAGCAATATTCACTGCGCTCTGATTGTCGTGATGGGCCTGAAGAAATATCTGGTCGATCCCGGTTATCTGCTGAACCATCCAATGGAAATTCATCCTGACAAGCCTCGACTATATTATTCCGAACATAACGGTATTGAACTCCAGTTTGAAAAACAGGTAGATATCTATCATTTATATACTTTTGACCGCCATCAAAAAAAATGGCGTTACCGGTTCTGCGACAAACCGACGCCGCCGGATCAGTTCCTCCGGTACTGGCTGGATTCGTTCTACAAGGCGCCCATGCACAGTATCTGTTTGGTCAAAATACAGGGAAACGGTCTTTTATACATGCATAATGACTACCTGCAAATAACAACCATCGAGGGCAGGCAAAAACGGCACGTCAAGGACAACATTCATACAACAGTCCATGAGGTGTTCGGCATTGCACCGGAACAGGTGGAAATGGCCCTTGCCGCGATTGAAGAAAATAAAAAGCTGGAGCGAAAACACAATTTATATATCCCCAAACTCAAAGAGGTCATAAATGAAGCCCGGTGAACCGACCCCCGTTAAATTTGTAATGGCCATCCTATACTCAGATAATGTTCTGCTGGAAACCGCTGCCGGTCTTTTATTACAACATTTTGGCCCCATCGATTACAAAAGTCCGGCACAACCCTTTGATATAACCGATTATTACGTTCCGGAAATGGGACAGCCCATCTTCCGCTGTTTTTTTTCTTTTACCAAACTGATCAATCCGGGGACTCTGGCGGAAATAAAAATAAATTGCAATACACTGGAAGACCAGCTTGCCGTTGATGGAAAACGCAAAATTAACTTGGATCCCGGTTATATGGATTATGATAAATACGTCCTGGCTTCGGCAAAGTATAACGCCCATAAAATCTACCTGGACAAGGGAATTTACGCGGACCTGACCCTGCGCTACCGCAAAGGCCAATTCATTCCTTCAGCCTGGTGTTTTCCGGATTTCCGTTCCGGCGCTTACGATGCAATTTTTTTACACATTCGTGCGAAATACAAAGGGCAGTTGCGCAAAAATCTAGCCGGCAAATAACGAAAATCCCGTGATTTTTAAAAATACTTGATAATTCAAATTAACAACATTATTAAAATTTTTTAGAATATCTTGTTTTGGATGCTTGTTCTCTGTGACCACTGTGTTCTGTGGTTAAAAAAATGAACCACAGAGAGCTCAGAGTTTACAGAGCGGAACACAGAGTACGCTAAAAACAAAAATTAGGTAGAAGCGTCACTTAGAGAAAAGGCATCCACTCTACAACATCAATCCCAGCGGATTTTCCAGCAATTTTTTCAAATCCTTTAAAAAGAGTGCACCCGTCGCTCCGTCTACGATACGGTGATCGCAGGACAATGTCACTCGAACCCGATGTCCGATAACGATCTCGTCGTCTTTTACAACCGGCTTCTTTTGTACCACACCGACCGCCAAAACAGCTGCCTGGGGAGGTGTAATAATCGCCGTAAATTGATCTATATCATACATACCCAGATTACTGATATTGAAAGTTGCATTCGTGTATTCATCCGGTTTTAATTTACGATCCTTGGCCTTTTTTGCCGATTCACGAATTTCTATAGCAATTTGGCCCAAACTTTTGGTTTCACAATTTCTGATAACCGGAGTGATCAAACCGTCATCCAGTGCCACAGCAATACCGATATCCACACGTCCGTGCAATACCAGTTTATCACCGGCAAAGGAACCGTTTACTCTGGGATGTTTTTTCAAAGTTACGGCGACTGCTTTGACGATAATATCATTATAGCTGATTTTAATACCCGACTGAATGGCATTGATCGCCAATCTGGTTTCCACGACTTTATCCATATCGATTTCCGTTGTCAGGTAAAAATGAGGTGTGGTCTGTTTGCTCAGCACCATGGTTTTGGCAATGGACTCACGCATGGTTGACAACGGTACGTCCTCTCCGCCGGCGGGGATTACGGCAGGTCCGGAGGGTTTCAATGAAGGTTTTACGCCCGATTCCGCAAGCACCGTCTCCACGTCCCGTTTAATAATCCTGCCGCCAGGTCCGCTGCCACTTATTTTACGCATGTCCAGATTCTTCTCAGCGGCCATCTTGCGCGCTAACGGCGATGCCTTGATGCGTATCGAATCTCTGGTTAAGATTTCATCCTGTGGTGTGTTATCCACCACAGGCGCCGATGCAATGGTCGTCGATTCAACCTCTTTTGTTGAAACCTCTTCAACGTGTGGTTTTTGCGGCGCACTTTTCAGTTCCTTTAATAATCCGGAAATATCCTCATCACTTTCGGCGATAACCGCAATCGTCCCGTTTACCGGAACCTTGCCGCCTTCTTTTACAATGATCTTTTTTAAAATGCCGGCATCAAATGCCTCGAGTTCCATGGTTGCTTTGTCGCTTTCCGCTTCGGCAATCACGTCGCCGGCTTCGATATTGTCGCCTTCTTTCTTTATCCATTTAACAATGACGCCCTCCGTCATTGTATCGCTCAATTTCGGCATAGTGACTTTAACAGCCATATCTATCCTTTCAGAATATATGTCAACATTTTTAACTAAATATACAACACCTTTTTCACAGCCGCCACTACTTTTTGTGCATTAGGCATCACGTCCTTTTCAAGATTTAAGGCATAGGGCATGGGTACATCCTTGCTGCTGATCCGCAAAACCGGAGCGTCCAAATGATCGAACGCATGCATGTTAATACGATGTGCAATTTCAGCGCCAACTCCGGCGTATGGCCATCCCTCTTCAACAATCACACAGCGGTTTGTTTTTTCTACCGATGTGATTAAAATCTGTTCGTCCAACGGCCGCAGGGTACGAGGGTCGATAACTTCAGCTTGAATACCTTCCTCGGCCAACGCATTGGCGGCATCCAGAGCCACGTGGATCATCTTGGACCAGGCAACAATGGTGACATCTTTGCCTTCCCGTTTCACTTCTCCCACTCCCAAAGGCACAAGGAACTCACCTTCGGGAACCTCCCCTTTGAAACCATAAGCCACTTCACTCTCTATAAAAATGACCGGATTATTATCCCGGATGGCACTTTTTAACAAACCTTTGCCGTCCGCCGGTACACTTGGTGCAACGACCTTTAATCCCGGAACATTACAGAACCACGGATCGAGGCATTGGGAATGCTGAGCGCCCAAACCATGCGCAGCGCCGCCGGGCCCACGAAAAACAATGGGGATCTGAAACTGTCCGCCGGACATATATCGCAGTTTTGCCGCGTTATTAAAAATTTGATCCAAGGCCAAAATGGAAAAATTAAAGGTCATCATTTCAATAATCGGTCTCAGGCCGACCATGGCTGAACCGACTCCGACACCGGCAAAACCCAGTTCGGCGATCGGCGTATCGATAACCCTTTCGGGCCCGAATCGTTCCATCAAACCCTGACTCACCTTGTAGGCACCATTATAATAGCCGACCTCTTCACCCATCAAATACACATTGGGATCACGCTCCATTTCCTCGGCCATCGCCTGGTTGAGCGCTTCACGAAAAGTTAAAACTGGCATTTTTTCTCTCTCTATTTTAAAATTTTTAATTTTTCGTTATTTAATAAAACAACCATCAAGGCGCATAAACGTCCTCATAAACCGCTTCCAATGGAGGTACGGGGCTGTTTTCAGCAAAATCAGCGGATTCAAGTACGATCTTTTTAATTTCAGCCTCCAGCTCTTTGACTGTTGCCGGAGTAAGAACCTTATCCTTTAACAATTTATCTTTAATAATAATGAGTGGATCCTTCTTTTTTTGTTCTTCTACTTCTTCCTTGGTTCTGTAATGAGAATGAACCGGATCGGACATAGAATGGCCGCGAAAACGGTATGTTCTCGCTTCTATAAGCGTCGGTTCGCCATTTTTACGGGCGCGATCCGCTGCCTCTGCAACAACATCGTAAACCTTCAGAACATCCATACCGTCCACGGTGGCTCGCGCCATATCATAGGATTCCGCCTTTTGTGACAAATCCCAGATCGCAGACGCACGCTCCAGCGGCGTTCCCATTCCGTACCTGTTATTTTCAATCAGATAGATCACCGGAAGTTTCCACAATTTCGCCAGATTCAAGGACTCGTGAAAAGACCCCTGGTGAACCGCACCTTCGCCGAATGAACAAACCACAACCTTGTCTTCTTTTTTGTATTTTATGGCGAATCCCATTCCTGTCGCCAGCGGAATCTGTCCGGCAACGATACCATGACCGCCCATATAGCCTTTTTCCACATCGAAAAGATGCATGGATCCACCCTTTCCTTTTGATATACCGGTGGCTTTACCAAAAAGTTCAGCCATCACCGGTTTCGGATCTGTCCCTTTGGCCAGGATATGACCATGATCGCGGTAGGCGGAAATAAAGTAATCATCGGGACGTAATGCTGCGATAGCCCCTACACCCACAGCTTCCTGGCCGATATATAGGTGGCAAAATCCCGTGATCTTTTGCATGCCGTACATCTGCGCTGCCCGCTCTTCAAACCTGCGAATCAGCAGCATCATACGGTACATCTCGACAAGTTTTTTCTTTTGCATATGACCCTCATTTAAATTGATAAAATTTAAAAATTACAGTATTGAAACAGGATCAACATCTATTGTATAAGTCACATCACGCGCCCAGCGTCTGACCTTAAACTCCTGAAGAGCCCGGCGAATGTTGTCTTTCATGGATTTTGCACCGGTATCGCGGCTCTTTAAACTCATAAACAAAATTTGCCAGCGAAAATTCCCTTGAATTTTCGACAGGGTTGCAGGAGCCGGACCTTTGACTTCAAATCCGGCATTGAGGTCTATCAGGCTGTGAAATTTTTCCGTAACACGCTGAACATTTTCTTGATCCGGTCCCTTAAAAACGATATTTATGATCCGGCTGAACGGGGGATAATTCAACTCCTTACGGTCCATAATTTCCACTTTGAAAAAATTATCATAATCGTGAGTACGTGTATAGTACAAACTGTAATGATCGGGGGAATAGGTCTGAATCACTACCTCGCCCTGCTTTTCCTTTCGACCTGCACGTCCGGAAACCTGGGTCAAAATTTGAAACGCCCGCTCACCGGCTCTGAAATCAGGAAACAATAATTCCGTATCCGCTGAAATGACGCCCACCAGCGTGACATTGGGAAAGTCAAGACCTTTGGCAACCATTTGAGTGCCCAGCAAAATCCGATACTCTCCTCTGCCGAATTTAGAGAGGATTTTATCATGCGCCAGACGTCCCCGTGTCGTGTCCAGATCCATCCGTACGGCGGATACGCCGGGAAATAATTCGTGCAATTCTTCCTCCACCCGTTGTGTCCCGATGCCTTTGTAAAAAATTTCAACCCCCTGACATTGTGGACAAAACAGGGGGGCACGTTCGACATGTCCGCAATAGTGGCATTTCAACAAATGGTTTTTAAGATGGAATGTCAATGTAATATCGCAATCCTTGCATTTCGCCAAATAGCCGCAATCTTTACATTTTAAAAATGTCGCGAATCCACGCCGATTTTGCAATAAAATAATCTGTTCACCCAGTGCCAGTTTCTCGTCGATTTTTTCCCGCAATGTTCGGGAAAAAATAATTGGCTCTTTGCGACCGATTATACGCGGCTCCTTGCGCATATCGATAATTTTGATCTCCGGCATTGGGATATCATCAATACGTTTGGGTAGACTCAGAATGTGATATTTCTTGATCCATGCATTGAAAAAAGTTTCCACAGCAGGTGTGGCCGAACCTAAAACCACCAGCGCGTTATCCAACTGGGCCCGCATAATGGATACATCACGCGCGTGATATCGGGGTGTTAAATCATATTGTTTGTAAGAGTTTTCGTGCTCCTCGTCGACGACAATAAGACCGATATTCTTCAGGGGTGAATAAATTGCCGAGCGCGGTCCGATAACGATATTAAATTTGCCTTCCCATGTGGCCCGCCAGGAATCGTAACGCTCACCAGGCGACATACGGCTGTGGAAAACAGCAACCGTATCGCCAAAATGCGATCGAAACCGACTGACCATCTGCGGTGTAAGTGAAATCTCCGGCACCAGTACGATTGCCGTTCGCTTTTGCTCGAGTACGTGATAAATGGCCTCGATATATACCTGTGTTTTTCCGCTGCCGGTTACACCGTGCAGCAAAAATGTTGCGTACTTTTTAAAGTCCAGATGGACGTTGATTTTTTCCAGGGCATTTCGTTGATCGGGATTGAGTTTTACCTTTTTGGGCGGTCCGGGATCCATATCACCATAATAATCACGAATGACCTGTTTCTGTTCAAGTAAAACAAAACCACGCATGACAAGGCCGGTAATCACTGAAGATGAAATGTTCAGCGCACGTATAATATCCGCCCGGTTATACTCCTGATCCGGCGAATTCAATAAAAACGACAGACATTCCGCCTGTTTTGGGGATTTTTCATACAATCCCGATAAGACTTTTTTTGCATCACCATTGCGTAAATTTGCAGCGGGTTTGACCACTGTTTCA
>JAFGEC010000668.1 GCA_016931775.1 Candidatus Zhuqueibacterota bacterium
AAAAACGTAAAAAATCCGGCCGCGTCGTTGAATTGATTTCCGGTCCGCTTTTCGGAATATACACCGTATAGCCGTTCAAGCTGCCGCTGTCAAACTCTTCATCCAGGTACGGCAGGTCCGTCACTTCGGTACTCAACGCTTTTTCCGCCGTTTGCGGCGGATTCTGGCTGTCCGTTACTGTCATCTCGAAAACGCTAATGCCGCTGATGATGGGCGTGCCGTCTATGGCACCGGTCGAAGGATTCAGAAATAAACCCGGCGGCAGAGCGCCGCTTGTCACAGCCCACGTGTATGGCCCGACACCACCACCGGCCGAAACCTGGTCTGAATAGCTCACACCCACATATCCGCCGGCAAGTGACTGGGTCAATATCTCCAGCGGTTCTAATGCAGTAATGCCGATGCTCAACTCCCGGCTGCCGCTGGTAGCCGGCGCACTGTTGTCCGTTACCTGCACGGTAAAAAAGTAATCACCGGCTGCAACGGGTGAACCGCATATTTCGCCGGTAGCGGACAAACTCAGGCCGCCCGGTAAAGCGCCGTCGATCACATTCCAGGTATATGGAGTAGTCCCGCCGGAGGCCGCCAGCTGCTGTGAATAAGCAACATTTTCCTGCCCACCGGGCAAACTTGTGGTTAACACACTGACGACGGTTCCGGAATAAAGCCTCAAATAATCAAAATCGAGGATCAGGGATACATATCCCCAGGTTTTTGCGATCACGCCGATATTCACAGGAATTCCGGTCGCCGCATCAGAGCCGGCTGTTATCCAGTCCAAATCGCCTGGTGCTTTATAATCAAAATAATAAATGGGCCCTTCACGGCGGATGCGCAGATCCACGACCGAGCCGCCTGTAAACGCTGCGGTGAGCAGGCCGTGTGAACCGGAACGGGACATGTAAAGCGTACCGGTGTTTTCGGTAAATCCCCAGTAAAACAGATCGTACTGGGAAAACCAGACCATCAGTCCTGCGTGATATTTTATGCCGGAGACCTGTGTGAGTTCCATCCGCGTTTCAACGATCCAATCCTCATTTTCCACCGGTCTTTGCAGTTGCGGTGCCAGGTCCTTACTGGTCCAGTGGTCGTAAACGGAACTGGACGGTACCTGGAGGCGCATAAAACCTTCCCGTTCGCGGATACTCATTTCCGGTCCGGAGTTTGGAATATACTTAACATAATTACTCAGGCTGATGTCGAATTCTTCATCAAAAACACCCGGCGGCATTCCGTCGGTTCGAAAAGATGCTGATGCAGCGGTCGCAGATTGATTGCCGGCATCATCCCAGGCATATACCTCGTAGGAATAGTACTCGCCGGCACTAAGCTGCGTATCGGTGAAGGTGGTCTGCACCGTTACGCCGACCAGATTACCGTCGCGATAAACCCTGTAATGGCTGCCACCGTCGCCATCCGGAGCCGGCGGTGGGGCCTGCCAGGCAAGGTCGATACTGGTTTCCGTCGAATCGGTGCTTGTCAACTGAAGAGGCGAGAGGGGTTGAATCACATCGGCAGCGCCGGTACGGTTGCCGATATCAAACATATAAATATCGCCAATTTCCGTATTATAGGTACTTCGGTAAATACACTTTGTTTTTTGACGGTTGACGTTGATATCCGCCTGGTAATATTTCTCGTTTCTGCCGTCCACAGGACGGGTCCGGTGATGAACCAGGCGCCGGATAATACCGGATCCGTCCGTCGGGAGTTCAAAAATCTCGCCCCAAAACGGGAACCACCAATCCAAGAGATCCTCTGAATTATCGTCATAAGAAACGTATATATAATCCTGTGGTGTGGGCGCGTTGCTGGACGAAAGGGTAAAATGCGCCCATTTGGGCATGTTTTTCAGCAATCGCACCGCCCCGTCCACCAACCGGATGGATACCAAATCCCCACCCTGAACGCCCCATGGCGCCCAGTATTCGGTCATCCCAAAACTGACCGCAGTATAGATCACTTCATCACCGTACGCATCAATACCCATCTCCCAATGCACGATACCGGGATACACCTGCCGCAAATAATTCCAGTTTTTATCATAGACTTCAATGCCGTGAAACTGTTGATTGGCGGCGGGTTCGGTGGTCCATGAAACCACGGCATACTGGCCGGACGGTGAAATACAGGCATAATCCACGCCAACAGCGCTGCCAAAAGACCCCAGAGAGCCCAAGTCAAACGTACTGGCCGGATATTTTATGTCATCGATCAGATCATAGACAAACAGCTCTTCAGCTTCTCCGTCCAACAGCCAAAATCGGCCGTCCCCCGAAAGATCCCCTTCTCCCCCGCCGGGACCGATGTATTCATATTCATCAAAGCGGTGCAGAAGAACAAAAGTCATGTCTCTGACATCATATAAACGGATCTCGTTTCCCTCGTATTTGTAAAAATGGTAAACCGGATCAAAATAGACCGTATCACCGTCTTGAGTATAAAAATCGTTAATTGCCCAGCGAATCCACCAGTTACGCAGGGGTTCCATGCCGATTGTTTTAATTCTTTCACCCGTATTTCCATTATAAAGATAGGTGATGATCTCTAATTCGCCATTGACCCAATCATTTTCCATGGCCAAAAAATAGCTGCCATCCAGGTTAAAATAGTTGGGCTCGCTGTTTGTAAAATAACCTCCAAGACACTCACGATCAAAATGGATATTATTGGTGACACGCTTTATTTCTGTACCGAAAACCGGATCGTTATATGAGGTTTGCACATCATACGGCTGTTGGAAAAAATCATAATCCGGAGGATACAGTAGTTCATCACTGATAATACCCGTCAACTGTGCAAACAATATGGCCGGTAAGGCCAATATACTTACTATAAGAAAAAATTCCATTTTACTTGTCTGTTGCATACTTCGTTCTATCCCGTTCTCTAAAAAAAGTTCGTTTTATCATCTGTCTGGTAATTATAAAAATCGGTAAAACGGCTCTGCGAGCCGATTTCAAGCATCAATATATATAAGGAGGCCAAACATCCGGACAACATTGAAGCAATTTATAAAAACCGTTCACAGAACCAATTTGCCCGATAATTTCATTTTATTAAAGTTAATTTTCGATAATACACTTTTTCGTTTATTTTAATCGTCATAAAATAAATACCAGAATGAGCCGGTTTGCCGTCTGAACCACATCCGTCCCATGTCATCAAAAAATAACCGGCCGGCATGTTCGTTTCCGCCAGCTTTCTCACCAGCTGTCCATTGACATTGTAAATACTCGTCTGTACCAGCGCAGGTTCCACCAGCGCCAGCATCACACGGGTAAAATTGTTGAACGGATTGGGAAAATTTTCCGAGAGAGAGAACTTGTCCGGAATTGCGGTAAAATCGGTTGCTTCACTGGCGGCTCGTGACAGGCTCTTTCCGGCCATTTGGTCGTCGAGCCGCAAATAATCAAAATCCGCAATAGCCTGTACAGAACGCCACGTCTTTCCGAAAATACCCACATCCACCGGTGCCAGGACCTTTGAATAAACCCCTGCCACAATCCAGGTGGGACTTCCCGGCTCCCGGTATTCAAAACTGTAAAGACTTGCCTGTTTTCGGATGGCCAGTTCAACCACATCACCACCGGAATAACTGGCGGTGATCAAATGGACTTTGCCGGTCTTGGAGCATTTAAGGGTGCTGTTATTACCGAACATGCCCCAATAAAAAAGATCGTATTGGGAAAAGTACACCATAAGCCCGGTATGGAATTCTATCCCGCTATTGTCAGTTAATTCCATTTTTGTCTCCACAAACCAGTCCCCGGTGGAAACAGGCCGTCTCAACTGCGGCATATTATCAACGGTTGACCAGTGATCAAATACGCCGGTATTGGGTAAAACGACACGCAAATAATCGGAACGTTCATCCAGAGAGAAATACGCACCAGGAGAAGGCACATATTCCGTATAACCTTCCAGCGTGCCCAGATTGAATTCCTCGTCGATGGCCGGCGGTTCGATGATTTCCAGTGAAAGATCGGCATGGTCGTTTTCCTGCGGATTACTGCTGTCCGTTACCCGGACCCTGAAATTGTACGTTCCTGTGGTTGATGTCGATCCGCTGATCACACCGGTTTGATTGTCCAATGTATATCCGGTGGGCAACGCCCCGGACTCGACTTCGTATAGATAAGGTGCCGTTCCGCCTCCCGCTTCCACCTGATGATTGTAAGATACATCCACATACCCACTGGGGACGGCATCCGTAAGGATCGTCAATTCGTCACCCACCAAACGCAAATAGTCAAAGTCTGCGATGATATCGATGGTTGACCATGTTTTGCAAATGAGTCCCACATCCACCGGTGTGGTTGATGTGGTGTTGCTCCCTGCTGTGATCCAGGTTGTTGAACCGGGAGCACGATAATCAAAATAGTAGGTAGTACCGACTTTACGTATCCGCAATTCAACGCTGTTGCCGCCGGTGTAACCGACGCTGATCAGACCATGGTAGCTGGTCCGTGACATTTTAAGTGTCGTCAGGCTTTCGGAGAATCCCCAATAAAAAACATCATACTGAGAAAAATACACCAAAAGTCCGATTTGGAACTTTGTTCCGCCGACACTGGTCATTTCGCACTTTGTGCTGATCTGCCAATCGCCACCACTCAAAGGCCGGCGAAGCTGGGGTGCATTGTCCACAGCATACCAGTGATCGTATTTGGCACTGGAAGGACAGACCACCCGTGCATAACCGGTTCGTTCCGATTGGGACCAGTATGCCCCGGCAGCCGGCAGATAAACCGTATAGCCGCTAAAACTGCCGCTGACAAACTCTTCATCCACTGCCGGCATGTCGACCACCTCGATACTGAGTTGTTGGGTGTCCGTTTGCTGCGGATTCTGGCTGTCCGTTACCTGGACGGTAAAATTATAACTGCCCAGTTGGGTTGCTGTGCCTGAAATCTGTCCGGTCTGCTGGCCAAGACCTAACCCCGTTGGCAGGGCACCGGCGCTGATGGTCCAGTTATAAGGTGCCTGACCGCCCTGAGCCGACAATTGAATGCTGTAGGAATTATTTAAAATGGCATTGGGACAACCGGTTGTGGTAATTTGCAGCGGCGGGATGGGATCAATCGTAATGGAGAGGTTTCGGGTCGCCGTCCCTGGCGGATTATCACTGTCCGTCACTTGTACCGTAAATGCGGCCGTTTCGGCCAGAGTCGGCGTACCACTGAAAACACCCGTATTACCGGTTAATGACAAACCGGACGGTAATTGCCCGCTGGTGACGGCCCATAAATACGGTGCCGTACCACCCGATGCCTGCAGCGTCTGGCTGTAAGCAGATGCAACCTGACCGTCGGGCAGCGATGTCGTTACAATAGTGACCTCTTCGCCCGTCAGACGCAAATAATCAAAATCAACCACCAGCGGAAAAACGGCCCATGTCTTCACGATCAATCCGATATCCACAGGAACCGTGTCGGTAGAGAGATTACCGGCGATGGTCCATCCCGAAACGCCGGGTTTACGGTATTCAAAATAGTACACATTGCCGGTTTTTCGAATCCGTAAATCAACCGAATTACCACCGGAATAATTTACCACGATCAATCCGTGGCTGCCGGATCGCGAGACTTTGAGTGTCGTCCCACCTTCGGAATATCCCCAGTAAAACACATCATATTGAGAAAAATACACCATCAAGCCAATATGATACTTGTAACCGCCCGTGCTTGTTAATTCACACCTGGTTTCGACCTGAAAATCACCCGGATCCAGAGGCCGGCGTAATTGCGGTGCATAATCCTTGTGAGTCCAATGGTCGAAGCCAAAAGTCCCGGGCAGATTAAACCGTGCATATCCTTGTCTGGATGTTTTATTGATATCCGGACCGGCCACGGGTATATGCACGGTATACCCGTCGAAACTTCCTGTAACAAATTCCTCATCAATCGACGATTGGCTGTTCACATTTATTGTGTACTGTTTTTCATCCTGAGCCGGCGGTGTATCACTGTCCTGCACACGGACTGTAAACTGATAAATGCCCTCCTGCGTGGGCGTACCGGAGATCACACCGGTCTGTTCGTGCAACGAAAGTCCGGAAGGCAAATTTCCTGCTGCAACTTCCCAGCTAAACGGCGTGATGCCGCCCTGGGTTAAAATTGTCAAAAAATATGCCACACCCTCTGTTGCTTCGGGACAGACGGTTGTCGTAATCGAGAGCGGCGGATTCTGTGTGGAAATAGTAAACCACGTTGCCGTGCCGGTTGTTGAAAACTTGACCCAGGCGCGCTTTTTTCCTGTATCCAAATACCATCCGCTGCCGGAGGATTCAAATTCGGCAAACGTATTCTTTTGCACAAGCACCTGCGTACCCTGTTGAACCATGGTCGGCAGCACATCATATTTTACGCAAAAAATGTAATTTTCCTGTCCGCCGGAAATATCCACACGAATCGAATCCGTGTTTTTCAAGCACGTATAGCTGATGTCTGCCTTGTTCTCCTGATGCAGCACAAATGCCGAAGATGCGGCGGGATACACCAGCATCGTCAGGCGGCCGGCCGACGCAGCTGATCCGTGGCCGGTGATGTTATCCTTCACCTTCATGGGAATCATAGCGCCCTGGCGCAGGAAAATGGGATATTTATCCAGCGAAGCACTATAGTTGGGTATTGTCGTGCCACCGGCATAAATCACGTCGTCATTCCAGTAATCAATCCAGTTGTCACCGGCGGGCACCGTTACGGACCGCTGTGTGACGTCCTGGTATATTGCACTGACAAAAATATCGTTGCCCAGTTTGTACTGCCAGGTCCCTGTTTGGGGTAAAATCAACGATACATCCGCTGTATGGGCATCCACCGCATGGGTATAAAAATACGGTACCAGCTGGCTGTGCAGCTTGGCGAAATAGCGATAAATCGAGACCGTTTCGGTATCGAACGCCCACGGCCGGTGTTCGCCGGCGCCGCCGTTTTCCATGATGGGACACATGGCACCGAGCTGCGCCCAGCGAATGAGTAAATTTTTGGTCACCGCCGTCGAGCCCATATAACCGGCGATATCGGAACCGATGGCGATAAAACCTCTCTCAGCCGTCAGAAAAATATTATTCAAGGCATTCAGCAAACCCTGATTGTCCCAGGTGTGGAGCTGATCGCCGACCCAGGTCGTATGAGAAAACATGCGCGGAACATAGGTGGAATCAGCCGGATTTTCATCAAACGGCTTTGTGAACGTAATTCCCGCATCCCCGGTTTTCTGCATGGTGTACTCATAAAAATCTTGATAATACAACCGGCCGTATTCCTTTTTTTCTATCGTACCGGCAAAACAAAATGTCGAGGCGGGGAAAAGCCGGTTGGCCGCATCAGGCTTCCATCCGTCAATTCCCAAAGCCAGTGTCTGATCCATCTGTCCGTGCCACCAGTCAACGGCCCCGGGATTTGTATAATCAATAAAACTTCCGACTCCCTTCCACCAGTTATATGTCGCACCGTTATTGATCAGGTAATCCTGCTGTTTGGCATAATCATAATTGGAGGCTTTCCCCGTGTTCGGTCCATCAAGTGATGAGACGTTGATCAGCGGCGTTATCCAGTTGATGACCTTGATGTTCTGGGCGTGCAAATTGTCGATCATTTGCTGCGCGGTCGGGTAATAATCCGGCGTAATAAGAAAAGTATTATAGCTGGTTTCCCACGGACTGTCAATGATCACAACGCCGACGGGAATATCCCGGCTGAGATATCCGTTCACCAGGTCCTGCAGCGCCGTCTGGGTATTGTCATTATCCTCCCAGACCCACGGTTCATAGACCCATGCAGGTGGTATGGGAGATTTGCCGTCCTGTGTTACAACCGAAAGCTGCAACGGCTTATTGTCACTGACGGCGGGATTCTGTGAGTCGGTCACCTGAATGGTCACATTGAACGATCCGCTTTGTGTGGGCGTGCCGGTCAG
Source organism: Candidatus Zhuqueibacterota bacterium (assembly GCA_016931775.1). Lineage (GTDB taxonomy): Bacteria > Zhuqueibacterota > Zhuqueibacteria > Residuimicrobiales > JAFGEC01 > JAFGEC01. The sequence continues at coordinate 7,924 of JAFGEC010000668.1, forward strand.
GTAACCGGTCTGGCTTCCCAAACTGATACCGGCCGGTAGATTACCACTGCTGATGGACCAGGTATAAGGGGCGAGACCGCCGGTCACCTGAATTTTTGCCGCGTATATGCCATTCACAAAACCGGTGGGAAGATATTCGGTCAGAATCACCGGTGGCGGCGGTGCATTCACATTCAGTGAAAGTCCCTGGGAATCGGTATCCTGCGGATTCTGGCTGTCGGTTACCTGGACCGTTATCGGAAAAGCTCCGGTTTGTGTGGGCGTACCGGAAATGATGCCGGTGGACTGCTCCAGTGCAAGACCGGTCGGCAGTTGACCGGAGGTTATGGACCAGTTATACGGCAATATACCGCCCTGGGCTTCCAATTGTTGAGCGTACGGCACACCGGATTGTGCATCGGCCAGAGTCGTCGTGGTGATGTTCAGCGCCGGCAGAGGATGAATATCAATTGAAAAAGTGTGGTCGGCTATACCCTGCGGTGCCGAATTATCCGTGACTTGAACGGTAAAATTAAACGTCCCGTCCTCAGTGGGTGTACCGTACATCTCCCCGGTTTGGGTGTCGAGCACCATCCCGGCCGGTAAGGAACCGGCCGTGATACTCCAGCTATAAGGTGCAACCCCACCCGTCGCTTCCACATCGGCACTGTAGTAATCCAGAACCTGACCATCCGGCAGATCTGTTGTGACAATTGCCACCTGATCGCCCGCCAAGCGCAAATAATCAAAATCAGCCGTAAGCGCGATGTTGGTCCATGTTTTACCGATCAATCCGATATCAACCGGTTGAATCGTTTCCGTTTGACTACCGGCCGTGATCCAGTTCTGGGAACCCGGTTGACGATACTCAAAATAGTACACATTGCCGACTTTACGGATTTGCAGCTCGACGATATTGCCTCCGCTGTAACTGACACTAATAATCCCGATAAAACCGGGTCTGGAAAGCTTCAGGCTGTTCAGGGCACAATCAAAGCCCCAGGAAAACAAATCGTATCGTGAAAAATACACCTGCAGACCGACCTGATACTTGCTGCCTGACACGGAGACAAGTTCAACTTTGGTTTGCACCGACCAGTCGCCCTGGATGCACGTTCTTCTCAATTGCGGTGCTTTGTCTACGGTTTTCCAGTGGTCATACACGTTTGTTGACGGAATTTGCAAACGAAGATAATCGGCGCGGGCGTTCACATCAAATACAGGTCCGGCAAGGGGCACATAAACGTTATATCCGGCCAGGCTCTGGGTGACGAATTCTTCGTCTATCGTCGGTTGATTACTGATGGTCAGCTGGAGAGCCTGAGTATCCTCCCCGGCAGGATTCTGACTGTCACGAACGCGTACGGTAAAATCGAATATACCGGCACTTGTCGGCGTACCCCCCAATTGTCCGCTGTTGGTATCGAGCGTTACTCCAGGCGGCAGACTGCCGAAAAAAACATCCCAGGTATATGGCGGCAAACCGTTCTGGGCCTGAAGGGTCGCGCTGTAGGGCGAATTTTCCGTACCCGGGGCCAGGCCGGTCGTCAGAATTTCCACGCCCGCGAGCACAGGGATTTCGATGGACAAAATTTGAGTCGCGGTCGCTGCAGGAGACTGGTTATCGGTCACCATCACGGTAAAATTAAAGGTGCCGGTCGCGGACGGTGTTCCGGCAATCTGGCCCGCATCCGTATCCAGTATGAGGCCGCTGGGTAAAGCACCCCCGGCAATGCTCCATTCGTAGGGAACCCGGCCGCCCTGCGCCTGCAGGGTAAAACGGTAGGGCTCTCCCATTTCACCGTCGGGACAACCGGTGGTCAGCACGACAAGTGTTTGCGGTGTTCCTTTATCCATTTCTAACAATTGATCGGCAGGAACATTGGTAAAAGTTATCTGCTGTCCATCGGTCAATACGACCTTGATATCGCATGCCGTGTAAGCACCCAAGCCAAAATGAAGCGGTAACTGGTTCTGGCAGGTATAGCCGAAATTGGACACCACTTCCTGATATCCCAGCAGCGAAGCAGGCTCGTTCAGATGCCCCGGTTCATAAACACTCACCCGGGAACCGATACCGCCGTAATCGTATAAAGGTCCCATGCACAGGATGTCGATATAATGATTGTCGTTATCCGTATCGTTTCGAAGCAGAAAATTATTGCCGTACGTGCAGGTGACATAAAAATCAAGATCGCCGTCGTTATCGATGTCGGCGTATGCGGCACCGCGAACATCGTCACCCTGAATTTCCAGTCCCGTGGAAGCAACAAGGGTAAAATTTCCGCTGCCGTCGTTCAGATAAAGTTCGGGACGTGCGCCCGGTTCCTTGACATCGTTGCGCAGCAGGTACATGTCCAAATCCGTGTCGTTGTCGACATCACCAAAAGTGACGGAATATCCACTGACACTTATATTGAAATTGTCCGTTTTATTCTGAAAGGTACCGTTTCCATTATTGAAAAACACACCCAATTTCGGCAGGGTTGAACTGCCGCTTGCTGAAAAATTAACCACAAACAGGTCCATATCGCCGTCGGTATCCACATCGGCAAAAGCGGCGCCGTGGGAACGGCCGTCTACATTTACACCACGTGCGGCGGCCTGATCGCTGAAATTACCGGATCCGTCGTTAATAAACAAATAATTGGGTGCCGGCAGGCTGCCGTCTTTACGGCGGCAGACATAGATATCCATATCGCCGTCGTTGTCGACATCGCAGGTCGTCACGCCCTGTTGTCCGAATTGAGCCGGATCTTCCACCAAACCGGCCGCTCCGCGGTCGACCTGGGTAAAGACACCGTCGCCATTGTTTGTGTACATTTCATTCAGTTCACCCCAGTTCACCACATACAAATCCAGATCGCCGTCTTTTTCGATGTCCAGGGCGACAGCACCACGCGAACCGTTTTTATCCGTTGTCAGGCCGGCAAAATCAGTCATTTCGGAAAAATAGCCGTTACCGTTATTGCGGTAGATTGCATTACGGCCCAATGTATCGGATGTACTGGCCGGCATATTGGAAAAAAACACATCGGGATCACCATCGTGGTCAAAATCAGCCGAAACAATGGCATGCGTCATTCCCACATCACCGGTGCCGCGATTATCGGCCTCGTTGACAAAACTGTTATTGTGTTGATTGATATACAGCAGGTCAGGCGTAGGCAAGGCTGATGTGGCGTTGCTGGCAAAAATATCAAGAAAGCCGTCAAAATCCATATCGGCAAAGGAAATGCCGTGCCCATAGCCGTTCGCCGAGTATCCGGATGTTCCGGAGGCTGTCGTGATGTCGGTAAAAACCGGAAGCTGTTGAGCGACATGTATATAGTCAACTTTGGTTTCCGTACTGTTATCCCCGCCACCGGTGATGGTGAGTTCAATGGTGTAATCTCCCGGCGTATTAAAAACATGTTGCGGATGCTGCAATCCGGATGTGGGAGTACCATCGTTAAAAGTCCAGGTCCATGAATCCACAGTACCCACCGAAAGATCGGTAAAGTTTACGGTCAAAGGCACAACTCCGCTGGTGACATCGGCGAGAAAATCAGCCGACACCTTTTCCACTGTAAAATCCGATAGACTGCTTGCGGTTCCATGCGCTGTAGTTACGGTGATGGGTCCGGTTGTTGCAGTGTCGGGCACGATGGCACGAATCCGGATTTCCGAATCGATGGAATACTCGCCGGTAAGGGTATCGTTGAAGGCAACAGCCGTATTGGCGGTGGCCGAAACTGCGGCCATCATTCCATCAAACCAGCTTTGTGCCATCACAAAATAACCGGTATCATTGGGATGCAAATAGTTATACATGTATACGGTCGCCCAGGAGGGATGCTGCTTGAATGCGGTATTGATGTCGGCAAAAAATATCGAATAACCCGCGGCAACTTTAGTATCAACCAAATCCGAAATGAGATTGTTCAGCGTGACACTGTTGCTTTCCTTTGAATCGGTGCGCGGAACCAGACTGCTCAGAACGATACTGATATTGGGATCAAGATTGTAGATATTATCCACAATACCTTCAATTTCCGTAATAATACTTGAAGGAGCCTGTCCGTTGGAAATATCATTGGTACCGGCATGGAGCAGAACAACATCTGCAGGAAAAGCAGTCAAATAAGTTGTGACATCGGCCTGAAGGTTCTCGGCCTTGGCACCGTCATGTCCTTCATGATGGCCGTCGAATCCGTATCCGGTCGACAGTGAACCCACAAAGTCAAAAGACACTCCTGCTGACTCTAAAAGATCCGCCAGATCATTGCGGTAACCGGAACTGTCCGTCGATCCGACAAATCCGCTGGTGATGGAATTGCCCAGCGGCATAACTTTCAAGGCGTCAGCTCCACTGCCGATAAACTGATCGCCGGTTATCGTCACCTCCGTACCCACCAGACCATGATCGGGTGTAAAACTATAGATCAGGGGTGTGACATTTTTTGGATTTGTGGTGAATGTATAATCCTGGCTGATTCCCTTGTTTCCCAAACCGTCGCTGGCGATAAGGCGGTAAAAATAGGTTGTATTGGGTATTAATTGATTTAAACTAATGGCATGCGAAAGCTGATATCCGGCATCTTTGACACTGCGGTTACCGTAATCGGTGGTTTGTCCGTATTTGATCTGAGCGGTGGCCGGTTCGTCGGTGTTCCAGCTAATGATCGCACTGTTGGATGTGATGTTTGTTGAGGCAACATTGGAAAAAACCGGCGGATCCGTGTCCGGTTCGATATTGTTCAGACGCAGATAATCAAAATCGGCCACCATATCCGCGGCTATCCATGTCTTGGCAATGAGACCGACTTTAGATGGATTCATGGCCAGATTGTAACTGCCGGCCACGATCCATGTTAACGCCCCCTCTTCACGGTATTCAAAATAATAGGTATCGGCCTCTTTACGAATGCGCAGCTCGACGACGGAACCGCCGCTATAAGGCACGTTGATGAGACCGATATAGTTGACGCGCGTCATATCGATGGTATCAATGCCGCCGTTAAAACCCCAGTAAATCAGATCATAGCGGCTAAAATAGAGCATTAATCCCACATGAAACTTTTCATCCGGCACCGCCAACAAATTCACTTTAGTTATCAGTTCCCAATCTCCATTAATTGCCTTACGGCGCAACTGGGGTGCATCGTCGACCGTTCTCCAGTGATCATAAGAAGCAGTAGACGGCACGGTGATCCTTAAAAATCCCGGATGATCGGTCATATTGATATCCGGTCCGGCTTTGGGGATATAAACCGTGTATCCCAGATAATCGTTGTTTTCAAATTCTTCATCGATGGGCAAATTTCCAGTGAGTATAACGGTATATTGTGGGACATTAAAATCATTACTATCGATGATCAAATCGGCTGCCTTTAACCCCTCACTGGAAGGAGTAAACTCGACCTGGATTTCCGCACTGTCGTTCGGCGCCACGGAAAACGGGGCAGCGGAAAGAAGGGAAAAATCCCCGACATCCGGCCCGCTCAGGGTCAGAGCGCTGACATTCAGAACTGAATGGCCCTCATTATGAACCATAAAACGGGCGGTATCACTTTGGCCGATATCCAGCTTGAAAAAATCAAAGTGATCCGGATCCACCACGATAATCGGATTTTGCTCGTCCACAGCGGCCAAATAAATGACCAGATCATCCGTAAAAGCCGGGAAGGGCAAAGAGGCGATACCGCCGCCCTCGATATTAAATTTTTCAAAAGTGGTATTATAACTTCCGTCGGCAGGGTTATAAAATTTTGCATCCCAAAATCCCGACGGCAGATTTAAATTGATTGTTTCTGACGGCGTCGTTCCGCCGGTTGTTTCATTCACCAGATAAACAACCAGTTCACTATCCGATGCCAGGCACCATTCGTAATCACTGTCCGGATTGTTGGTTAAAATACTGTTATTGGGGGACATTTCCCACCAGTGGGTACCCTCCCAGAACGGACGGATATAGGGTAAATATTCACTACCGGGCCCGTTATAGGCGACATTTTGAATGTATTCACAACCTTCATAAGAATGATAATTCCAGTACGTCCCGCCGATGTTCCAGATCCAGTACTGTTTGCGCCGGTTCACACCGTCGTCGTTGCCGTGCCGCACCTCCCTGCCGGTTTCGTCGCACCAGGCGGGTTTGCCGTAACTGCGTATATTTTGGCTGACGGTGTAATAATAATTCAACGGCGTCGTGCTGCCGACACAGTAATGATTGATCGCCACATCCACCCAGCTTTTATTCGGCCATGCCGCGTCTGATGAGGTCCCGAACGAAGGCGACACCAGATGGCTATAGGGATCATTCGTGTGCAGATAATTCCCCATCGCTTCCTGGTCATAATAGTCATATTCGTTTTCATTAAAAGTTTGGAGTAGAATGACAGACGGGAAGGGCGCCAGACGGGCGATAATATAGTCCAGGTACTGATTGATCTCGGCAGGTGATATCATGTAACCCCGGCGGCAGAAAATCACGAGCTCGGAATAAATGTCCCGCTGTCCGGCTTCCTGTAAAACACGCTCAATGTCCTGCCACACCTCGACATTATAGGTGCTGAAATCCGGCACATCCCGGGTTCCGCCCCACGGCCAGACGTCGATCCCGATATCGTTCACATAATAATCGCATTCGATCCCAAACCGGATACAATTTTCCTGCCGGGGCACCATTTTATCTAAAAAAGCGTTAACAATCGTTTCATCGACACCTGCGATGACCCATGCGGTTTTGGAACAGATAAACGGGCGTCCGCCGCTGGTAAACTTGAAATGATTGGGATATTGGGGATCAGCGATAATAAAACCGTCATTGTTTCCCGTTGTAACTGAAAAAGTACCTGAAAATATTTCCGATCCCTGAGCATCCTGAAAAGTGATTTGATAGGAATAGTTACCTGTAATGGAGGGCGTAAAACGTATTTTATATAATTCACCGGTCGAAGAATCACAAAAACCTTTGACCGGAATAACGGTAACATTTGGATCCGTAATCGATGCGGAAACGACTGCATCGACAAAGGGATTCGTCGCGACAGGATCCGTCACGGTGAGGGTAAACTCGGCAATGTCATACTGAGCAAACGATGAGGGGTGGTTTTCCAATACAACCGTTCTCGAAAAAACCACTTGTGCAAAGAGAAAAAATACCAACAGGCAGTTTCTCTTTTTAAAGCGCATAATTTCTCCCATATTTCATAAAGATATGACGCCTGTCAAAATAATATGACGCCTCTCGTTTTAAAGAAAAAGTATTTATAATAAAACTATAAAAAAACATTACGTTACATATCAAAAATACAATACCTTGACCGAATACAAACCCTGCACGCGGAATCCTGCAACAATCCGTCATGCTTAGAGCAGGGATTCAGCATGATATGTAGCAATAAGCATACCAACAAAAGGATTTGATATCTTTCACGTTACATTCGTCTTACAATGGCCGGCGTTCGCAAAAAGCAGGGACAAAAAGTGCGCGACTTTTCATTCTGGTAAATAAAGCAATTCATGATTATAGACTATTAAAAGGTTAAAATTATTCCATCCTTTCCTTAAAAAGAGCGCATAATAATCCAAATTCTCTATAATTAACATAGAAAAAAGTTTTATTTACGCAGACCATTTTTTCGAGTTTGCTTTGTTACAATCCGGATTTGACGGGAATCACGTGCTGTCTTGTTACGTTGATTTTTGGCTTTCACCTGGGGTTTGGAATACTTTATTGTAATTTAATCATCTTTTTTGTAATTCGCGTCGTACCGCAGGTCAGCACACACATATACACGCCTGAACCGACAATTTGTCCCTGTTCATCCCGTCCGTCCCAAAAAGCAGTGTGATAGCCGGCCCGGGAATTTTCCCTGACCAGTGAACGGACATACCGGCCGAGCAAATCGTACACATCGATGGCCAACCGGTCGCCGTCACCGGCGATTTCATAACCGATGGTTGTGGACGGATTGAAGGGATTCGGAAAATTTTGTGCCAGCATAAACCGGTCCGGTGGAAAAACGACGATGTTTTTTTCGTAATATTGAAAAGCGCCGCCGGTATCGATCTGTTTCAAGCGGTAATATACCGTGCCCACATCGCCTGCGGTATCATGAAATGTGTAGAACTGCTGTTTGGTGGTGGTCCCGGCGCCCTCGACGAATCCGATCTTTTGGTAATCGGCGTCGCCTTTAAAACGGCGTTCTATATCAAATCCCAGGTTGTTGGTTTCAGTTGCCGTCGACCATGTCAGGGAGATTTGATTTTTAAAAGCCGATATGTCAAAGCCCGCGAGCTCAACGGGGACGGGATAATTATAGGAAGAGACACTGACATTTAATGGATTTTCAATAGACTCTTTTATGGATTCCGCACTGTCCGGATCCACACCGGAACCCAGGAAATACATTCTCGTTGCCATCTGGATTTCGTTACTGGTAATATTACCATGAAATTTCGCACCGGTATCACCCCACGATTCCTTGTCTCCTGTATCCGATGAGCTGATATCGTCATTTGTCCCTGAGGCATCATCTTTATAGTAAATCTGCTGCACATCTCCGATATCCGGGATTTTGGAAATAGATAAAATTGTCCCGGGATTCCCTGTCTGCATCCACCAGGCATAAG
>JAFGEC010000669.1 GCA_016931775.1 Candidatus Zhuqueibacterota bacterium
GTTTACATGTTTTCAAGTCTGTTTGTTACGTTTACCTTTTCTTGATTCATTTTTTCAAGTTTTTGTTTCGCCTCTGCCAGCATTCTTTCGGCTTCTGCTTTTTCATTTTCACAAGCCGATTGTGCTTCTTCTGCTGCCAATGCGGCTGCTTTTGAATCTTCCATTGCCTTTAATTCTTGTTCACTCGGTTTCCACGAACACCCGGTAATAAACAAAGACAGAAAAATGACAGTGACAAGTGATGTTACCACGAGCACACTAAGAACCTTTCGCATATTTTACACCTCCTTTCAAACCATCTTTTCTATACATCGTTTGTGAGTTGTAATCGATTGTTCCCATGCTTGAATACCTATTTTACTACGTTTAAACATGGGATTTATTCAAATTAATACAATATTTGAACATAGACTCATTTTAATAAAAAAATGCATAATTGTCAAGGGGAAAATAACATAATTTCTAAAGGTATAAATAATTTGTTTATATATAATTATAATAGTCTCTCCATTATTTTTTAAGTTTTATTCCCAGCTCATCTAACTGTACTTGACTCACCACTGACGGTGCATTATCCATGAGCGACATTGCGCTCGCCGTCTTTGGAAAGGCGATAACTTCACGAATTGATATACACTTTGCTAAAATCATAACCAGCCTGTCCAAACCAAACGCAATACCGCCGTGCGGTGGTGCACCATAATTTAAAGCTTCAAGTAAAAATCCGAATTTATCGTTTGCCTCTTCATCACCTATACCGAGTGCTCTGAACATTTTCTGCTGTAATTCAGTATTGGAAATACGAATACTTCCACCTGCAATTTCCATGCCATTTAAAACCAAATCATAGGCACGAGCCTGCACTTTTTCAGGTTCTGTTAATATTTTATCAATGTCAGCTAGCTTGGGTGAGGTAAATGGATGATGCCGAGCAACATAACGTTTTTCCTCAGAATTATATTCAAACAAAGGAAAATCCACAATCCATGCCAGCTTGTACTCGTTTTCCGAAATTAATTTCAAATTTTTAGCTAAATATATTCTTAAATCACCCAAAATCGAAAAGACCAATTCTGTCGTGTCCGCTAAAAAAAGCAATAAATCACCGTCTTTTGCATCCATTTTACGGACAATATTTTTTCTTATATTTTCAGTAAAGAATTTATTTAATGAACCCTCCCAATCGGTACCTTTCACCTTGATAGCCGCCAAACCTTTGGCTCCACGATCTTTAACCCATTGAATCAAGTCATCGATTTGCTTCCTCGAAAATCCGGCACAATTTCTCGCACAAATTCCTGCAACGACATTGCCGCTTTTTACAGTATCGGAAAACACTTTAAAATCTGATTCTACTACTAAATCAGAAATATTAAAAATCTGCAGATCGAAACGGAGATCAGGTTTATCGCTTCCATATTTGCTCATTGCTTCACTATATGGTATTTTTATAAATGGGCTCTTTATTTCAATATCAAGTAAATTCTTAAAAATTCTAACCATAAGATTCTCAACAACCGCTATGATATCATGAACATCGATGAAAGACATTTCCACATCTATTTGTGTGAATTCTGGTTGCCTATCCGCTCTCAGATCTTCATCACGAAAACATTTTACAATTTGAAAATATCGGTCAAATCCGGCGACCATAAGGAGTTGTTTATATGTTTGCGGCGATTGCGGCAGGGCATAGAAACGGCCATTCCAAACTCGACTCGGCACAAGGAAATCACGTGCACCTTCAGGCGTACTTTTCATTAAAAAAGGTGTTTCGACTTCCACAAAATTATTTTCACTAAAATATTGACGAACTATCTGACATAACTTATGCCGAATTAAAAAATTTTTCTGCATCTCAGGACGCCGAAGATCAAGATATCTGTATTTCAGCCTTAAATCCTCCGAAGAATTAACTTCTCCGCTGATATGAAGTGGAGGTGTTAGGGACTCGTTGAGAATTTCTATTTCTTCGGCAACGATTTCAATTTCACCGGTTTTTAATTTTTTATTAATCATCCCCTCCGGCCGCTCGACCACAATACCTTTAAAAGATACAACAAATTCACTTCGAAGCCTTTTTGCATCTTTGTAAGCCTTTGAGACCGGCTCAATTCTTATTTGTGTAATACCCCAACGATCTCGCAAGTCGATAAATATCAATCCGCCATGGTCGCGTCTGCGATCAACCCAACCGGATAAAATTACTGTTTTCGAAATATCTTGACTATCTAATTCACCGCAATTATGTGTTCTTCGTAATTCCATATCTAAATTAACGTTCCTTTCAATTTTTACTAAAAAACCGTCAGACGTGAAATCCCTCTGCCTGACGGTTTTTCGAAATTTTATAATTATACTGCTAAAAGCCGAATGTATAAACCTGTCTAAAAATTGAGTTACCTAAACCTTGATCAATTTCACCAAATCCGTCCCATGTTTTAATGCGAGTCAAAATACATCTTTCGACGCTTTCATTCTTCAGAGTCGAAGATAATATTTCAGGATTAATAACATCGCCCGCAGGTGTTATCGTAAACCGAACAACAACTTTACCCTTAAGGTCAGGATTAACCCGCAGAACGCGTTCATAACAATTCCGTACATCTCTGCTCTTGGAATATACAATAGCCGCAACTTCGTCAATATCGCGCGCACCTGAAGACAGGCTGCTTTTTTGTATCTCTTGACCGTTTGCATCTAATGGTGCGAGTTCGGTCGACACAAAATCAGATATTTTTCTAAAGCGTAATGATGAGGAACCACCGCCACCTATATCCGACACATAGGCGTCAATCCCTTCACCTTCGGTTCTCCTTCCGCCTCTTACACCTCGCCCACTACCGGTTCCAACACCGTCACCTGCACCGCTTCCTCGGCCTGTTAAAGTACCTCCTGAAGATGACAGTTTTTCGATATTATTATAAATTCCTTCACCTGTACCATCACCCTCTTCACCCGGTAGAATTCCCTGGTCCGAACTTTTTGAAGAACCTAAAGCTCCGAGAATTCCTTGACTCAAAACCTGTTTTTCAATCCGGCGTCTCATTTCTTGTCGTGAAACAACGGATCCGCTACCCGGACGATTAGCAGAGGATTGAACAGAAGAGGTTGTCGCTTCGTTTTGAGCGCCTATTGCAGAGCCGCCTCCGGAGGAATCGCCGCTTCCACCTTCACCTGCAGCATTCTCTTCAACGGAACCTGGTCCACTTGAATCGCCTGAACCACTGTCCGTCGACTGGCCTGTTCGGCTAAAATCTGCTCTACCACCAGCGATTCTATCAATTGCCAGTAAAGCATCCTGTTCACTGTTTTTAAGAATTGTGACAAAACTGTCCTGTATTTCCTGAACTGTTTTTACCTGAGGTCTCAGGGGCAGAGGAAATAAAACAAAATAACCCGCTGTGCCAAAATGCAGTATAAACGCAATCAGTAAAATGGTGACAAATTGCCGATCAAATTCAAAATAATTTTTATGAAATTCTTTAGGTAAAGTCGCTTGCGTTACTCATCTCCTTATTTTTATTTCTGAGATTGATAAACGACTAACCGCATATTGGGATATTCAGATTCCCCGCATGTGGCCATCACTTTGGAAATCATACTAAATGGCAAATTTTTATCACCCTGAATTGTAACCTTTCCGGTAAACGGGATACCATAGGATAAATCCATCCGCTTAGCTTCCTTGGCATATTCAAGTAATTCTTTTTGTACAGGTTCCAATATTCCAATCGTTGGATCAGCAATAATGTCGCCTATTTGCATAACCGGACGGTTGTTTACCATGATCCATTCCTTTGAAACCGTGAGATCCAAAGCAACTTCAGCAGCCGTTTGGCTTGTTGAATTCGGTAACGTCAGGTTTTGAGAAGGCTGAATAAGTTGGCCTTCGGTTGAGTATGTCTTTAGCAGAAAAACAAGAATAATGGTAAACATGTCCATCATGGAAGTTAAATTCAGGGACACACTTCCTGCCACTTTTTCATATTTTTTAAATTTTATTCGAGATGGTATAAAAGCCATTTCTTTTTCCTGTTCTAAACTCTATCTTGCCGAGTCGTCGAGAAATACTTAAAGAATATCAACACTTATAGAAACCTGAGGAAACAATTCGACGATTGCTTCCTCTGTTAGATAGCTCCGGGAAGCATCCATCGTACTTATAAAAATTTGATATTCCACGTTCGCTTGAGCCTGTAATATAATATTTTTTGTATCCTTAGGTGTATTAAGAATTCCTCGTTTGATTTCAAATAACTTTTCGGACAATGTATCATAATCAAAAGAACCATCACCCAATAAAGGTATAACCAACGCATCTTCTTGTCCGATAAACGCAGAAGTAATAAAAAAACCATCTGTTTTTATTGCCACAGTTAAATCCAAACTTTCTTGGGGTTCTGTTGGCGGTGTCGCCGTGCCTGTTACAGATTCACCAAGTTGCGGCAAATTCAGTTCGATGACCCCGATTTTAACAAAAGTCGCAGTCGACAATAATAAAGGAACAAGAACGACCATCAAATTCATCATTGGAAATATATTTATTTCCATTGGTTCGGCTTCTTGGCTTCCTCTTTGTGAAGGTTTAAATGCCATAATTAACGGTTTCCTGTCAACAGATTAATGAGTTTTACGGTATGCTCATCTATTTCGTCTATTATTTTCTTCGTTTTCGTCGTTAAAAACGTATAACAGATCGTAGCGACGACAGCAATAATCAATCCTGTTAACGTCGTATTCATTGCTGTAGAAATACCAGCTGCCAATAACCGTGCTTTTTCAGTCGGATCGATTCCTTTTGCTGATACAGCCTGAAATGATAAAATAAGACCATATATCGTACCCATCAATCCAATCAGTGTGGAAATATTGGCCAACATCGAAAGATACTCTGTTCGTTTGCGTAACTTTGGAATGACTTCCAACGTTCCTTCATCCACCGAATTCTGAATTGTTCTAAAATCAACTTCTTCACGATCTATTACCGCTCTTAGTCCGCATGCAACTATTTTCGGTAAAGCACGTTCTTTAGCTGATTCACAAAGAACCAGAGCTTTTTTGTAATTTCCAGCTTTTACTTCTTTTCGAATTTCTTCCATAAACTTTGGCGCATCGATGTCGCTTTTCATTAAAATATATATTGCTCTTTCAATGGCTATTGCGACAGCAAATGTAGCCGGGATAAGTAAAATCCACATGAATTGCCAACCTGCTACTTCTGGACTAAAATTTCTGAGGATTTCGAACATTAGTACCTCCTGAAGAATAAAGGCATTACGTTTATACTATTTTTCCAAATATATAAATATATCGTTCTACTTTTCTTTCGCAAGAACTTTTTTTATCTTTTTTATTCGTTTTCCGGTTTCGAGTTTTTCATGATAATCTGAAAATTCTTTTGGTTTGGCATTTAATTCATTTAAAAATGAACGTCTTTCCAGATTTATTTCTCCAACCTGGGTTTCCGCTTTTTTGGGTATCAGTGTTACGCTTGGCCTTTCAATAACTGCTTCAATTCGTATGGTTTCAAGTATAAACTCTTCATACTTGTAATGTTGATCATCAGCTGTCGAATCAGCCTCGGTCTTTGCACTTACACTATCTACCCCTGCTATTGCTGGTTGTGCATAAATCCGAGAACAAATACTGTTTATAAAAAAAAGACAGACTAAAATTGATAATCGAAAGATCATGGTATTCGTCCTTTTTCTAACATCAATTTTTCTCTCTGTTCATCATTAACAATCGCCGGGTTGTACATATTTACCTTGGCATCCCATTCGGGAAGGTTCTTTATAATGATTTCCAAATAAACTCCATTGCCGGTTCCATCCAAGTCTATACCTTCTATTGCTACTAAATTTCGTCCGCGACTCAGAAAATCAGTTACATCATAAGTAGCAGTCGAACGTACAGAGTCGGCCTCGTTTTTTTTATCAATGTGATCACCATTAAAATATAAATCAAATAACTGATCAACAGAAACGAATAGCCGGCAACTTACAGGTAAACCTTTAACAGAGAAAGATTTTCGAAAATATGCGCGGGGTACCGGCTTACCCATTTCAGATTTAGTTGAATCTTCCAAAATTGCATTAAGCACAGACGACTCTGCAGCATAATCATAATACCATATCGAAGGATATTTTTGTAATTTTTCAACCGGATCGGCTCGTCGCCAAAATGAATCATCAAAATCAAGTGATGCCCAGCCATTATAATATGTCGGTGCAGCTTTCCAGGTCGAATCAGTGCTCATAACGGTCTTTGTGATTGTCATATCCATATATCCGGCATACTTTTCAGGATCGAACCGAACCATCTGCAAGGTAAGAAAATTAGAGTAAATATTGTCCAAGTGTCTTTGTTTCGCTATCTCATAACCTCTTGTTAAAATGCCGCTTTCCATCTTACGCAGCTCTTGAAAATGCGTATCAAAAGTAAATAATCCCTCTTCATAAACAGGATTTTCGGTCTTGATGTACATGTCCCGTGCGCGATTAGATCTGACTTTTGAATCTTGACTAAGCGTATCACATTTAAGGGCATAATTTAATATCGAAATAAGCAAGGTGTCTTGAACGTTACTCACGTATGATTCATCAAGTCGCATAGAATCGGAAAATTGAATCGTTGATAAATATTTATCTATTGCATCCATTTGGCATTTTTGTGAGAACTCTAAAATATTGAATAATTCATCAAAGTTGTTCCTCAGATCATCAGCGATTTCATCAAATTCTTTCCGGCTGTAAATGAGGTCTGAATAACTTGAAAACTTGGAGCCAAGCAAAAATAATCCGTCACGGGCGATTTCAGTATAATTATCAGGTATGATATTTTTACTTTTGACCAATTTTAATTGGGTTAAGCTGGTCCATTGTGAATCTATTTTGAAAGAATCGGCA
>JAFGEC010000104.1 GCA_016931775.1 Candidatus Zhuqueibacterota bacterium
ACTTTTTGACCTGAAGAATTCCGCTAATCTCAGCTATATCTCGGGAACCAAAAAAGATCGATACAATGATACCAGGGAACCGGAGTCGTATTCAGCGGATTTTAATACAGATATTCGCATGATTTCCCTGACGACGTTTTACCCGTTTCCACTGCAGACCACCCTCAACTATGCCGGCAACGCCAATAAATCGGCCGGCGGTCAATCGGATTATTCATATGGACTGTTCAGTGTCGGGGCAGAGTATAAATTGCTGAATTCCAGACTCTCCATTCTTGCTGAAATACGGGTGACGGATGTGGCGGGAAACACCTTAAGCGGTGAAACAGTAGATTACTCACGAAAACATTTCCGTTTGGGCGGTATATATCGTTTTGGCAATAGACACTCGTTACTGCTGGACACCAACGTTATTACCTACGACGGAGGTAACTCGAACGGATTGGAAAACGATCACATACTTCGACTGCGATACGAAAAATTTTTCTAAGGTTTTGTGGGCATGTTATTCAAGTCTTTTTTTAAATCAAAATTTTCAATAGCCGGTATCATTACAATTATAATTGTACTGCTGGCGACCATGCTATCTCAAATATTTATTTTTAAAGGACTTGAATTAAAAACAATCGACACGCTTTTCACTTTGCGCGGTCCCGTCACACCAAAGGATTCCAGTATTGTTATTGTGGCTATCGATGATGAATCAATGGCTGGACTTCCGCACAAATACCCTTTTCCAATGTTCTATTACGCCCGGTTGGTTAGAAATCTAACTTCTGCAGGTGCAAGGGCGATTATTTTCGATATAGAGTTCACGGATCCGAACACCGATCACCCTGAATACGATCTTGAATTTGCCCGTGCAGTTACAGATGCAAAAAATGTCGTGCTGGCGGGCAAGATAGTTTTTGAAATGGGCAGTTATGGTACTCAGAATAAAAGTGCCCTAAAACCCATCGCACCGTTGTTGCGCAGTCCGGCCAAATGGGGCTTTGTCAATGTCATTGAAGATTCCGACGGATTTTTACGCCGTTATATGCTTTTTCAACAGGTAACAAATAATCTGTATTATCCACTGGCGATCGAGGCAATCCGGTTGCTGGAAGAGGCAACGGTACCGGATGATCAGAATCTGTATTCGCGGACTTTTCAAATCGGCAACCACATCATCCCCAAAGCCACCCCCAATACAATGTATGTAAATTTTCGAGGGCCAACCGGCGGAACATTTTCAACCTATTCCCTGGCACACGTATTGGACGATTCGACATTTCAATTGCCTGGTGAAGAGGACATCAATTCTTTTGAAATGCACAGGGAATGGGGAACCTTTAAGGATAAAATTGTGTTTGTCGGTGCAACAGCGGAAGAACTGCAGGATAATAAATTCACACCCTTTTTTGAATATCGAGGATTTAAAAGAAAAATACCCGGTGTTGAATTCCATGCCAATGCTTTGAGTACGGTACTAAAAGGCGATTTTATAACTGAGGCTTCCTGGATCATTGTTTTGCTTTGGACGGTTATCCTGACGGCTTTGGGCTCTATAGTAACCATTCTTTTCCGTCCGTTTCGCGCCCTGGCACTTATTTTTGCATTTGTCGCCTTGCATCTAACCAGCGTCTATCTTTTCTTTACCTACGGCCGAACAATTATGACCACAACGACACCTCTCATTGCCGTCGTGCTGTCTTTTATAACAAGTGTCGTTTACCAGATGGTCGTGGAACAACGCGAAAAAAAACGAATCCGTCAGATATTTCAACACTATGTTGCACCCAATGTTGTCGATGAGCTTTTAAGCTCAGGTGAGCTTCCATCGTTTGGCGGTGAGCGGCGTGAGCTGACAATTCTGTTTTCAGATATAAGAAAATTTACATCATTTTCCGAATCACGTGAACCTGAAATTGTGGTTTCCAGACTTTCAGAATATTTAACTGAAATGGTCGACGTTATTTTTAAAAATAACGGTACACTGGACAAGTTTGTCGGCGATGAAATCATGGCTCTATTCGGCGCCCCTTATCACTATGAAAATCATGCAATGAGTGCCTGTGAAGCCGCCCTTGAAATGGTATCGCGGTTACGTGATATTCATAAACGCTGGTCAAAAAACACCAATGACATTTTTAAAATCGGTATCGGCATCAATACCGGCCCGGTCATTGTGGGCAATCTTGGATCGAGCCAGTTATTCGATTATACTGTGATCGGCGATGAAGTCAACCTTGGCGCCAGGCTGGAGGGTGCCAATAAACTGTATCAAACAACGATTATATTAAGTGAAAGCACCTATACACTGGTAAAGGACAGGATAAAGGCCAGAGAGCTAGATTATGTGCGTGTCGTGGGACGTCGCAAACCTATCCGGATTTACGAATTGCGCGGCATCGATTCAATTCCTCAAATAGAGCAGGATTATATAATTGATATGTTTACGGAAGGACTATATTTGTACCGAAGACGCCGCTGGTCGGATGCAATAAAGGCCTTCCGTCGTGTTTTACGTTACTTTCCGGACGATGGGCCGGCAAGAATTTACACCATTCGATGTTTGGATTATATTGAATCTCCGCCTTCATACGAATGGGAAGGCGTGTATGAAATTGAACAAAAATAAGAGGTGATTATGGAAGAAAATGTGGAGAACGGCCCCCAAATCAGCGAATACAAGGGGCGCCCGGTCATTACCCTTAATCCGGGGGACAGATATCCTTTTACCTTCGGGGTATCAAAAGCAAAGCTTTTATTGGAGAATCTGGAGCATATCAAAAAATTTGTCGAGGATTATGACAAATAAAAAAAAGCCGTCGCTTGACGGCTTTTTTTTATTGAGAATTAACGTGTATTTGGTTTTTCTACTGCCGGAAGCGGTAAAAAATCTGCTATACCCTCGCCAGCCATTGCCGGGCTTTGTCAATATATTCACTATCGGGATATGAATCCAGTAATTCCTGAAAATAATTTTTTGCGTTCTCACGATCGTTCATTTTATAGTAACACCGGCCGAGCATCAGTGTCGCGTCGTCTTTTTTATAGGAAAAGCCGTAATTAAAAACATCGCGGAAGGATTCCAATGCCTTTTGGTAATTGCCCATGCCGAAATAGCACTCACCTATCCAGTATTGGCAGTTGCTGACGAGCTTATGATAAGGAAAACGTTCCTTCAAACTCTGCAAATCACTGATCGCCTGGGAATAATTGCGCGAATAAAAATTTCCTAATGCTTTCTCATAGGCGATTGAAAACTCATCGCTTCCTCCGGTAGACAGACTGTTTTGCAGATCGAAAATTCGCTGGTTTTTTGAGCCCAGATCGGACCGTAAAGTACCAATTTCCCTTTCTTTTTCATCGATAAGCTGATTGAGTTCATCAACCCTGGATTTTAACCGGATATATTGCTCCATACTCACATCGGCCTCGGAGGCGTTAAGCTCATCCAATTTGGCCTCAAACATGGCAAGATTATTATCGGTTTCCGACAAAGTCGCTTCATCCACTTCTCCGAGTTCAACGCGCTGTAAAGCCATCAGCTCATCTTCAGTCGGCTCTGTTTTATACGGACGTTTGCCAAGATAGTATACAAACCCTACACGGCCATTATAATACCCGTCGTTGGATTTACCATGATAGGATCCTCCGTCGAAATTATCGCTGGTTGTGAGCCGGTACTCCAGCAGCATATTCAAAGCAAATTGTTCAGAGGTCATGACTTCCATACCGCCGCCTAAAATAAAGGCGGCATCCGTAAAACGCTGATCGACAGCATCTGATAAATTAGTGGCGGCATATTTCTTTGAATACCACTGTGTCGGTGTGTATTTGTAATTCAAAGCACCAATGCCCAGAGTCAAATATGGATTCACTTTGCTGAATTTACGCAGATTTATATGCGCTTTTATATCCGTGTTGAACAGATATGTCTCATAAGAGCTCTTATCAAAGAAGCCGTCACCCAACACACTATAGCCTAATGCGAACGCAAGATTAATCCGTTCACTGACCAAAAATTTGATAAAAAATTCCCCGGCCGGGGTAAACGCTGTATGATGGACATCCTTAAGAACATATCCGCATTTATCAGCAAAAAGTTTTTGTAATCCGAGATTTACTCCTATACCCAAATTGGATTGTTTTTCAGATTGCGCGGACGCTCCGTGAAAAGCGAAAAATCCGCATAATAGTACAAAAACAATAACATTTTTCATTTTTTTACCTCTCCTTCTGTGCCTAAATTATGGAAAACACAAAATTTTCCTTCCCTCAAGCCAAACGACTTGACTCATGGGCACAATTTTGAATGTGCTCTTTGGCTTCCTTTGGTAAAATGGTTACCAGGTCTATACTTTTTCCAGAATGCTGATTGTATGCATCCAGTAATTTTTCGATCCGAATGAGATAGGAGTCGATCGTATCTTCTGAATCTGCATGTTCAATAACACGCCGGAATTTGACCAGTTCATCTCCAAGACGGTCAAAATAATATTGACTCATTGAATCTGAAATCAGTTTTTTAACTTTTTTTTCAACGTGATTTCTTTTAATCAGTACATCTTTGATCGTATCATGAAGCCGATAGTTGCGTAACTCTTTCTCAAGACTCAGATCCACTCCCATGTACATTAATAACGACGGCGTATTTTTATAGTAATCCGTGTGAGGTGCAATATCGTTAAGAATGTAACGGTCGATGACCTTACGCTCATCAAGTGAGATCGGGCGATGCGTAGAATAACGAAGGGAATTAGTTTCCGCCGAGTATTTGGCCTTTATCAGTAGATTATAAGACTTGAAATAAAAAAGCTCTTCCATTTACTACCCCGCTGCGCTTTATAAATGCCTTTTTTGCTCTCATTCGAGCAACTATTATGCCACTAATTCAAAGATGCCTGACTATAAAAATGGATTTACAAATATTTAATTTTTAAACACTTAACTCAAAGCATGAGCCGAAAATTTGCTGCATTAGATGATTTTTATCCATGTGTTGTATTATTCTAATACATTCCGATGATCATCAAGAGTCATTTGACTTTCTAACACCTGAGATGAACCGACTCTATAATTTTCAAATAACAGCCGAATGATCAACACTCTTCGGAATATGCATTGTAATGTATAAAGATATTAAATTTATAGACTTTTGTCAAGTATTTTCGTAAAATGAAGAAAAAATATATAATTGGAATTCCTGTCCGTGCAGCGGTTACTGCGCTGCTCAACGCCGCTCACCCGGATGTTGATTTTCCAATGACGGTGGAGGAAATCACCGCACAAACCGAAAATGCTCTTGCCGGGCAGGACCGGTGGGAAATGCTTTTACTGCAAAAATTATTCAACGAGTTGAATAAAAGAAATTGCCCGCTATAAATGATTATATCCAGGTTTTGTGTTCGAGGTATTTTTTTACGGTTGTTGAACGTAGCAAAAGTGCGATGCAACCTGAATGTGCATTGAACTTATAGATGTCAATCCCAATATTCCTACTACCCGGAAGGTCGGCTTAAAAACGTATCGGATAACCGTGAATTTTTTCAATCAAGGTAATTTCACTTAAACTTTTTCATGATGTTCAAAAAACGGCCCTGACTGATGGGGTGATGAGCCAAAATTTCACCATTGTACAACAGACAGAAAACACCAAAGGGACACGGGCTCTTTTGTGCTTCTGTGTGATCTTTCAGCGTAACAATCCGCGGCTCGATAGAAAACTGCTTATGAGCGGTTGACACGATTTCAGAGACGTTTTTGACCGTATACGGACATTGATCGGCGCGGATGATGACCAAACCTGTGCCGTACTGTTTTTTTCGTTCTCCCCAATCAGTAAAAAACGCGACACCGGGTGCGTTCGGCTTAAAATCAAAACATAACAATTCAAAATCAGGTTCTGCGGTATCCATAACCTTAAAGCCGTATTTCAGAAACAGGCCATTGTCCACCATAAATGAACCCTTGCGGGTCACAACAGCAACGCCGTGTTTTCCCGCCGCGCGGGCATCCTGCACGCATTCTTCCAATAAACGGGTGGCAAGCCCGTGACCCTTGTACTGCTTTTTAAAACCGACAAAAAGACAATGGATAAACATATATCCCTTTGCCTGAACCGGGCGCCAGCATAACTCCCCCGGGAGATACTCGATCATTCCCTGCGGTCCATCGTTTTCCGATACCAAAGTCTTGATCCGCAATCCCTCGGCAAACCGATTCTCCAGCCAATCGAGTTTTTCCGGGTATCCCGCGCGTTTTATACTTTTATAACCGCACACACCGAATTCACGGATATTTCCCGCATGTGTGTCGATAATTTTAACATTTTTCATTAATGCCGTTTTCCCTAAAAATCAAATGCGATGCCCATAAAAGGTGCATCGCACTTGAGTACACATACTATAACTCACGCATATAAAAAATGCGTCACATATTCTTTTAATTCAAAACCACCATCTTGCATGTCTTTTCAAACGATCCGGCGCTCATACGGTAAAAATAGACACCACTTGAAACACGCTTACCCTCATCATCCCTCCTGCCCCACTCGACAAAGTGAGTTCCGGAATCCTTCACACCGCTGACCAGATGGCGCACCAACCTGCCGCTGGCATCATAAACAACAATCCGCACAGAAGAACTTTGCGGCAGAGTATACTGAATGGTGGTAGCCGGATTGAGCGGATTGGGATAATTCTGCTCCAACGAATATTCAGCAGGCGTCAAATTTACCATCACGGAAACGGGATTGTGCATTTCACTGCCGCCGTTCAGATTGATATCCTCCAGATGGTAATAAGACACACCCGGACTGACATTAACATCGGTAAAAGAATATGAAGCACCCGTGGTTGAGGTACCTTTTGCCGGTATCAATTCGTCGTTTAACCGTACGAGACCGGTTTTGCCGTCTTTGCTTTTATAAATATTAAAACCGGCGGTATTTGTCTCCGTTTCCGTTTTCCATTCGATAACATTCCCATTTTCGCGGTGATACGCATTCAGAGAAACCAGAGTAATTGAAATGGGATTTGGCTGCAGCGGAATATTGTTGTTAATCACATTGGGGTCGCCGTTGCCAAGATTGAGTACAAGATAGTAAGGGGTGCACGCATTGGATGTCAACGTATCGGTCACACCGTTCCGGCCGTTTCCCAACACCACGGGATCCGGCATTCCGGTTGGATCTAATGGTGGAAAAGAGGGCAGACAGGTGGTACTGAGCATCCACCCCTGAGGAGGCGTCACAACAAGCTGGTAATAATCAAGTCCGTCAATTAAAAATTGGTAATACCCCGATGAACCATTTTCGATCATGGTCACCGAGCCATTACCCAACATCGGCACAACATCGATTCGTCCTGTGGGTAAAATATAGCCGGTTGCCTCATCATATAAAAATCCGGTGGGATCGTAGTCCTGATCGTTGGGAATAGTGTCCCCGTCCCTGTCACCGGTTCCCTCCATGATGTCCAGCATACCGTCGCCGTCGGTGTCCGGTTGATTGGCATACATACCGATAAGTTCCCATCCACCCTCGGGTTTCGTATCAGTCAAATCCGTCAGCAGATTCATGGGATTGGCCATGCCCAGATAGAGTGCATCGTTGGATACCATGTTACGGGCGCCATAGTTGGTATAATTCCCGATGCCGTTAATATTCTCGTAAAATCCCGGTGAAGCCGAATTGGGAATTCGAATGATATCAGCCCCATAAAAATGTTTTGGCAAACGCAACTCAAAGGGCCATTCAAAACCGAGTATAACTTTTAAAAAGAACAGCACATAATCTTTTAAAATATAACTCCAGTCCATGGTACCGATATACAGTTGTCCATTGTAAACCGCCATGGACCAGGTGTAATTATTGAAAAAATTCCAGTAACCGGACAATCCGTACATGGGTGCCACGCCCATGTTATTCCCCGTGGTAATCCATCCGTTGACCGGATCATAAACCGTAAAGACAGGCATACCGTACAATAGATTGACCTGGGTGGTCGGCGGCCCGAGGTGAAAATCCGTGCCGCGCAGTAATGACGTCGCCCGGATCGTTCCAAGAAACGTCCTCAGGTAGGCATCCACCATTGTGGAATCTTTTTCCGAATCACTCATTCCGGTCGTATCGGGTATCGGCGGGATTCCATAGGCCAGATCGTATGCCATGAGGCTCGACATAGGCACGTGCATTGTGCCCCAGTAAAGATATCCGTCAAAAGATGCCATGGCTCCGACACCGTAGGTCAACCCGATCACGGGATCCGGTTCATAGTCGGGAACCTGCCACACCTTGGTCCATAAAGGCCGGTGGGTATTATCGAGATATCCCGGGACCGAAAAATCAGGACTCATATAGATACCGGCATAACTCGCACCAATGGGTTCGGGCCAGGTACCGACGAACAACCTTCCCTGGTGATAAGCCAGTTCCGCACCCTGACCATCCGGCAAATCTCCGACAAATTGAAAACCAAAAAAGGTATCAGTCGCCGGATTAAATGGCGTAAACGGCGCAGCGGGTGTACCCACCCAGCGCAAAACCGAGCCCCGTGCCCCAGGATTTATACTTCCTTGTATAGC
>JAFGEC010000670.1 GCA_016931775.1 Candidatus Zhuqueibacterota bacterium
ACGGAGATCGACGATTCCAACGCCGACGAGATTGAAAAAGTGATGAATGATTATAATTTGAGCATGGTACAGTTATGCGGGCATACATGGACGGAAAAACAGTACAAATTCGGCGCCCTGGGCGATGCGGACGATAAAGTCCGCTCGGCGGCTATCGACCGGGTCAAGTGGGCGCTGGATATGGGGGCGCGGTTTAACGTACCCATCAGTGTGTTATGGCCGGCCACCGACGGCATGGATTTTCCACTGCAAACGGATTACGTGGCGTTATACGACCGGTACGTGGATTCAGTGTATCAGATTCTGGATTACCTGCACAAGAACGACTATAAAACCAGAATCTGTATCGAGCCCAAGCCCTTTGAGCCGCGTTCATGGATTATGATGGGTACTACAGGCCAGGCCCTGGCGATTGTCAACGAGATCAACGATCCCAATTTCGGCATCAATCTGGATATCGGTCACAGTCTGATCGCCCGGGAAAATGTGGAAGACCAGATTTCACTTGTGCTGCGTTATAAAAAGCTCTATCATACCCATTTTAACGACAACGATCAGCAGGCGGATGCGGACATTCCGCCGGGTACCAGCAATTTCATTCGTTTGGTCAGCATTATGTACATGCTGGATCAGATGAAATATGAAGGCTGGCTGGGATTGGATCTGTTTCCGTACCGGGACGATTCACTGGAATTTATGAAACTGTCGGTTGAGAATCTGCGATTCGCCCAGAGTGTGGTCGAGCTGCTCAACGAAAAAGGTGCAAAAGAACTGCGTAAGGACGGCAAAAACGGCCCGCAAATGGCTCGGTTGATCCGGGAGTGTATCCGGCAGGCAAAGTGAGAGTGGGTTTTCACTTAGATATGAGGAAAAATTGACACAGAATTTATTTTTAGCGTACATTTTTATTCGTTTTATATAGATTTCTAAATGTTAACAGTTTTATTGCAATATATTTACAACAATAAAAATTCGTATGTAGCAAAAAGTTTTTAACCACGAAGGACACGACGGATTTGATGCAGTTTGATGAATTATCGAACAAAGTCATTGGATGTGCAATGTTAAGTTTTTAAAAGAAGGGATTAAAAGGTTCGTCTTTTAATTTCTTCGTGAGCTTCGTGGTTATATAAATTGTTAACGATTTTTTTCACTGGACACGAAACCGAGTTTGAGTTGAATACTTTTATCAGATAACAAATTATCATTAAGAATTGATATAATTAATAAAAAAATCCACGGAGGTCCATAATGGCAAAAATAAAAGGTCCGGGTATTTTTCTCGCGCAATTTTTACGCGATGAAAAGCCCTACGACAATCTGAAAAATATCAGCAAATGGGTGGCCGGATTGGGATACAAGGGTGTGCAAATTCCAACCTGGGACAGCCGGGTCATCGATCTGGATAAAGCAGCCGGATCGAAAAGCTATTGTGATGAAATGAAAGGCATGCTGGCGGAAAACGGGGTGGAAATAACCGAGCTCTCCGCCCACCTGCAGGGCCAGGTGCTGGCGATGAACAAGGTTTATGAAGTCGCCTTTGAGGGATTTTATCCCGCAGGAATGCGCGGCAAAGAGCGTACGGAGTGGGCAACCGACCAGTTGAAAAAAGCCGTCAAGGCATCGGTTAACTGCGGTGTCAATGCCGTTCCGGTGCTGGCCGGCGGATTCGCCTGGCACATGGTCTATCCCTGGCCGCAACGTCCCGAAGGATTGATCGACGAAGCCATGAAAGAGATGAACAGGCGCTGGGGACCGGTGCTGGACTTTGCCCGTGACAACGGCGTGGATATCTGCTATGAGCTGCATCCGGGATCCGACATGTTTGACGGGGCTACATACGAAATGTTTTTGGACGTATGCGGCAATCATCCCGCTGCCTGTCTGTTGTACGATCCCAGCCATTTTGTGCTGCAGCAGTTGGATTACCTGCATTTTATCGAGTTATACGGCGATCGTATCAAAGCCTTTCACGTCAAGGATGCGGAATTTTTACCCAGCGGCCGGACCGGTGTGTACAGCGGTTACCAGCCATGGGCAACACGCGCGGGCCGGTTCCGTTCCCTGGGAGACGGCCAGGTCAATTTTAAACGGATTTTTACCCTGCTCACCGAAGCCGGCTACACCGGCTGGGCGGTGCTGGAATGGGAGTGTTGCATCAAGAGTCCGGAACAGGGTGCAAAAGAAGGTGCGCCGTTCATTGCGGAGCACATTATCGAGACCACGGATGTGGCGTTTGACGATTTTGCCGGCGGTACCACCGATGTTGAAAAAAATCGTAAAATTCTGGGCATGGACTAAATCGGGAGTGAAAAATGAAAGAGATGAATGTGGGCATTATCGGCACCCAGTTTATGGGCCGGGCGCACAGTAATGCCTTTCTGGATGTTGAATATTATTTTGATTTGCCGGCAAAACCGGTCATGCGCGCGGCATGCGGACGCAACAAGGAAAATTTAATCTCGTTCAGTCAACGGTTCGGCTGGCAGAGTTATGATACGTCGTGGGAAAATATCGTTCAACGCGACGATATCGACATGATCGATATCTGTACATCCAATCTCACCCATATGCCCATCGCCGTTGCCGCGGCCAGGTCCGGAAAACACGTGTTTTGCGAAAAACCCCTGTGCATGAATGCGGCTGAGGCGCGAAAAATGCTGGATGCCGTGCAGGATGCCGGTGTGTGCCACATGACGGCTTTTAATTACCGCCGTGTGCCGGCGCTGATGCTGGCAAAAAAAATGATCGACGAGGGCAAGTTGGGAAAGGTTCACCATTTTAACGCGGTCTACTATCAGGACTGGCTGGTGGATCCGCAGTTTCCTTACATCTGGCGTCATGATATCAAAGAAGCCGGTTCCGGTGCTCACGGTGATATGAACGCCCATACCGTGGATCTGGCGCGTTTTCTAGTGGGAGAGTTTGAGGCCATTACCGCCATGCAGAAAGTGTTTATTGAGGAACGTTCCCTAGCCGACGGCAGCCAGAAAAAACCGGTGACCGTGGACGACGCCATGATTTTTATGGCGCGGTTTCGCGATGGCGCGGTCGGGACCTTTCAGGCCACCCGGTTTGCCACGGGCCGGAAAAACTATCTGCGGCTGGAGATATTCGGCAGTGAGGGCAGTGTTTTTTTTAATCTGGAACGGCTCAATGAATTGGAATATTTTTCGCGCAGTGATGAAGTCGCAGAACAGGGCTTTCGCAACATACTGGTGACGGAATCCGCCCATCCATTGATCGATAAATGGTGGCCGCCGGGCCATATTATCGGCTGGGAACACACGTTTATACATGAGGTGGGTGATTTTATCGCCGCTGCCGTAAAGGGCGAGCCGGTATATCCGGATTTTTACGACGGACTGCGCTGCCAGCAGGTATTGGATGCGGTTTCGCAATCGGCGCAGGAAGGGAAATGGGTGGAGATTCCGGAGAACTGATGATAGCGATGCACATAGCCGTCAACCTAAATTAGAACGCTGATATAATTTACGTTTTTTCCATTGCAGAGCGCTTTATAGATGTCTTGACTTGGAATGGAAGCGATAGACAACAAATCGAATTAAGGAAAACTGTCAAGCCCACCGGTCTTTTCATTTTTGGATAGGCAATATATAGCACATGATTTTAAGTATTTGTTTATAAATTAATTATGTTTATTTGGCAGGATTAACCGGATCAACAGAATGCGAGTATTACTAATTTGTTTTTCTGAAATTATTCCGATTAAACCATCCTGTTGATCGTCAAAATTAAAATATTCTTCAAATAAATTGCAAAGCAAGTCTATGCCATTTCTTTCGTATTTGTCAATGTGATTTCCGTACCCTTTTACTAAAGCCCCGAGAATGCGGATGATCGCACGAATAAACCGGCCGGCAATGAAACGTTTCCGGAATCCGTGTATTTTAATAATAGTAAAAGAGGGTGTTTAAAAAACACGGAGGGCATTAAAATGTTTCTGACCAAAAGAACCTGCGCGGTTAGCATATCAACCGCATCGCTGGCTGATATCGCTTTTTTGTTGCTCATTTTTTTTCTTGTTACGACAACCATTCATCTGGAAAAGGGAATAACTTTGGTATTGCCGGGAAACGAGACAATGCAAATGCGGGAAAAGAACATTGCTAAAATTTTTGTGAACCGGCAGGGCGCCGTTATGCTGGATGGTGAGATCAAGCCGGTCCGGGAAATTGCCAACACGGCCCGGCAAATGTTGCAGCAGAACGAAAAAATAGTTTTCGCCATACAGACCGATGAGCGGGCAAAATATGCTGTTTATATCGATGTTCTGGATCAGCTTAAACGGGCGGGAGCGAGGAGGATTGCCGTACGGTAATGATGAGTGAAATACTAAAATGAGCAAGATAAAAATTTACCAGCACTGCACTCTCGGCGTTCCTGGCAGTTGATTCAAGGTTCTTCCGAAAAGTGAAAGCCTTTTCTTAACCGCAAAGGGCGCCGAGAAACGCCGATGGAAATAATTGAAATTGTCAAGTGTTATACCTGGCAAGGTGTCCCCCAAGATTTTATGAACAGTATACCGTAAAACTTTAGAAATAAATAATTAACGACCGTCTTTGAGCTGAAAAAAGAATCCGTGATAAAACGGGTGATTAGAATCAGTATCGATGTCGGATTAACTGAGGCTTTTTAACCTTATTTTTACTTTTCTCACCTTGGTAGAAAAGCGGAACAAATAAATTAACTTATTACCTTATTTTTTTTGTGTTTATTAAATTAATATGCTAATAAGTTAAATTTTTGGGGTTTGGTTGCTACTAAGCTGAACAGAAAAAAAATAATGTTTTAAAAAATAAAATCCTGAATGAAAATCCAATTCTTCAAAAACACTTGATATTTATTTCGGTATTTCTTATTATCGTTTAAAGTGTGGGATTTTACGAGATCATGTAATTATGATTAAGCCTGTTTTCTGTTGAACACGGAATGCTTATGAATCCCGGATGGCTAGTAAAAATTATAATTGTTACATTTCTTGGTTCTGTGCCATGTGTCTGGGGTGATACAGGGATCACAGGTAAAATCACCTCGCTCGAAACCGGCCAGGTACTTTCAAGTGCCAATATTGAGCTGGAAAACACCACAGTGGGTGCGGCAACGGATGCGAGCGGCCGGTATGCTATCCGGAACCTACCGCCCGGCAAATATTTTCTGCGCGTGCGAATGATGGGATATAAACCCCGCCGTCAGGAGGCGGTTGTCGTGTCCGGCAGGATGCTGGAAATGGATTTTGCCCTCGAGCCCACCGTTGTGGAGACCGATCCGATTACGGTGCAAGCGGATAGGGCCAACGAAAAATACGATACCCCGGCCGCACTGGTGGGATTGCAATACATGTCGCCGCAGCGGGTGCTGAGTATTCCGGGCATTTTCGACGATCCGGTGCGCGCCATGCAGATATACAGCGGCGTGGCGGGTGGCGGGGATTATTCGGGTTTTATGAGCGTGCGCGGCGGCAGTCCCAACGAGACATTATTTGTGCTGGACAATGTGGTGATCCCCAATCCCTACCGGTTCCGCATGCTGCTGGGCGGCGGCATGTCGCTGTTCAATCCCTATGTGACCGGGGATGTATACCTGCACACCGGCGGATTCAGCGCCGAATTCGGCAACTGTCTGTCGTCGGTGATAGAGGTGACCACAAGGGACGGCAACCGGGAGCGGTTCGGAGCGGTGGCTTCGGTGAATATACTGGAGGCTAACGGGGTACTGGAGGGGCCGCTCCCCAAACGTGCCGGCAGTTTTATATTGAGTGTGAGGCGCACCTATTACGACGCGTTTATGCAGCAGATCGCCCCAAAGGGAGTGACGTATCCGTTTGCTTTTGATTGGAATGGCAAAGTGACGCTGAATCTGGGGGAGAAAAACAAACTGTCGCTGTATACTCTGGCGACACGGGAAGGAACCGCGATTGACGAGATGATGTATGAGGATGTTAAGATGCAGGAAAAAGCGGAAATCGGGTTCAGCCTGTTAAGCTGGAAATGGAAACCTGCCGACAATATTCGTTTGACGTCCAGTCTCGGGTATTACTCAGATGACGTATCTTTAGAGATTATAAACAAATTCTCTTTTGAAAATGTAACTTTTGCATATTTGGACGGGAAGGTGCACAAGACATTTTTCAAGTCTGATGCATTTATCCGCTATATTGAATCTTCACGTTTTGCTTTCGGCATACAGGGAGAACAGAGTGCGGGAAACGTCGTGTTTGAAAACGATTCAAGGAACCTCTATTTTGCCCGCAATGAATTTCCGCGCCATGTCAAATTTGACGGCAAATTTCGTTATGGTGCCGTTTATTTTGAAAACATTTCCGAATTTTTTACCGGTTTGGATTGGCGATTCGGCTGGCGGCTGGACTATTCCTCATTAATCGATGACCTTCAATTTTCGCCGCGAACAGCTGTTTCGGTACGGCTCGATAAAGACACCAGGCTGGAAGGTTCTTGGGGTATATGTTATCAGTATCCGACGCCGTCGTCTCTGTACACCCGCGATCAGCCGCTTGATTTTGAGCCGGTGGCGCGGGACCTGAAAGCGGAAAAAGCGGTGCATTATGTAATCCAGGCGGAGCGGACTTGGTCACAGGCTTTTAAACTCAAAGGAGCCGTGTTTTACAAAGATATTGATGACCTGTTGCTGCCGTATGACCGGCAAAAGTATATTCCCGGTAATACGGGTCGTGGGTTTTCCCGTGGTGCAGAGCTGTCGGCTGAATTAAATGATCAAACCAGGCGTTTTTCAGCGGTTTTGAGTTATGCTTATACAAATGCCAAATACCGGCGTCAAGTAACCTCCCGGTGGATCCCGTTTAATTACGATATACAGCATGCGGCGAGTATATTTTTGGATTATAAATTGAGTACAAAGTGGCGGTGCAGTGTTTTATGGCGGGTGAGCAGCGGATTACCGTATACGGGGATGGCGGGTGTGGTGCTTGATTGGGGCTATAGAGATAATGAGGATGATTTTAGATATGACTGGGACTATCTTGTGGGTGAGCGCAACGGCCGGAGGATGAAACCTTACCAGCGGTTGGATATCCGGTTATCGCGGGCACATCGTGCCGGACATCGTGAATATTATTTTTACATTGACATTATCAATTTGTTCAATCATAAAAATATGTACAATATCATGTGGGATGAAACAAAATCCGGAGTTGAGGAAGAACAAATATTTTCGGGAGAGCGAAGGATTTACAT
Source organism: Candidatus Zhuqueibacterota bacterium (assembly GCA_016931775.1). Classification (GTDB taxonomy): domain Bacteria; phylum Zhuqueibacterota; class Zhuqueibacteria; order Residuimicrobiales; family JAFGEC01; genus JAFGEC01. Next base: position 7,236 of record JAFGEC010000670.1, read on the forward strand.
GATGCGGTTTTTACCGTCATTGGGACTGGCTGTGCATTTTTAGAATAGGAAAAGAATGAAAAAGTGTGATTTGGTATTCCGCAGGTTGATCTTGATTTTTAATGCTGGTATACTGTTGTTTGCCTGTGATATGACCATGCAGTCGGTGACCAAAACGGAGGTATACCTGGATAGCGGACGGCTTAACCAGGAATACCCCTTTATTTATTATCCGGCATGGTCCCCAAACGGCGATTATATTTCATATACATCACATGAAATCATTACAGAAGTTATCAGCGTTTCGACAATCAACGGTGAAAGCGAAAAGGCGTGGCGGATCAACCGAAATCCAATCCGGGAATTAATAATATCTTCCACAGGCAAAAAAGTACTTTGCCGTTTTCGCATTAATAGCAGCCAACCATGGATTTTTGAAGAAGATGGAGATTCCGTTCCCTTCCCTTCGAATTATATTGATCTAGAATCCGCTTGTTGGTCGCACGATGACAAATATGTGGCTTTTAGTGAATACACAAATAATCAGCAGATTTATCTATATTCAACCGAAAACCGGCAAATATTTCAGGTTTTTACTGAAAAAGAAAATACTGGTATTTATATGTTGTCATGCTGCTGGTCGCCGGATGATCAAAATATTGCCGTTTCCTCACGCAACATGGGTAATTTTTGTATTTATGTTATTGATCCATTTGGCGGCAACATGGCAAAACATGAAATATTTTCCCCGGATAGTACAGCACTTATACGAGGGCTCGATTGGTCTCCGGATGGTAGGAATATCGCTTATGTTAAGTATTCTCTATCGAGTTACAGGTACCAATTGTGTGTTGTGCCTGCGTCCGGTGGTCATGAAACAGTCATTTTTTATTCAGATTCAGAGAGAATAACCGGCTCGCCGGCCTGGTCTCCGGATGGAACCAAGTTGGCCTTTTATCTGGGAGATGAGTTATGTATCCTAGACGTAGGTACTCAGGATTATTTTGCTATCGCCAATATCAGACAATATACAAAGCCCGTATGGACAGCCGGAGGTAATGCTTTGTTGACGGTCAATCAATTTCATAAATATCAAATCCATATATCTTCTTTTACCGATAGTTTTTATCATACAATTCCATTTGAAAACACAGATTTCCCCTTAATGCAAACATGCTGGTTAAGGAATAAAAATGGAATTGTCTTTAGTTATTTTGATACATTTTGGGAATATTCTCTTGACGAGGGAAAAACACGTCAACTTTCCCCTCCGTTGGTAAAGGGTGTAAAAAGTTTCCAGCTTTGTCCTGTCGATGATCATATTTTATTGTTTGATTCGGAAGGTGATATCTATCAACTGTATCTCGATGATTTAAAAATCGTAAATCTCTCTCAAAATATAAATGACTACCTGCACGATCCTGCCTGGTCTCCGGACGGCAAACAATTCGTATGCTGCTTAAGGAACGGGATGATCATAGGTAAAATAAAAGATAATCAGATGGATATTCTGAAAACAATTGACGGTGAGTGGTTTGAAAGACCTGCCTGGTCACCTGATTATGAATTATTGGGCAGTCATATCGCGGCAATATCGTCGAGGGGCGGTATAGAAATGTTTTCCCTTCAGGAGCCGGATGCGGGATGGGGATTATTAAATAATTGGAATTATCCCGCCTGGCACCCTAAAGAGCCTAAATTGGCGGGAGTTTTTGATGACTCTCATCTGGAGTGGATTTTGGTTTTTAAAAAAATTTCCCATTAATACAACCGGTTTTTCTCCTCACCCGAAACAAAGGTGTTACAATTTTTACGTAATATGTGAGTTATGGGGGGGACTTTTATAGGTGCGACGCATCGTTGCATGATATTTAGCTTATATTTTAAATATCTAACCCACCCAAAACGGAGATGCGTCGCACCGTCCCCCCCAAGAGTGACATATTACATTTTTACATTTTTTCTTCTTTACTTGTTGCCGTAATTTTTGTACGTTTAATCAATATTTATAAACGACATGAAAGGATGCACCATGCACCGGCGCCAATTTCTGGCAAAATCGCTGTATGCGGCTGTTTTTATGCCATACATTTTCTCCCGCTGTTCCCGTCCCCAAAATCCCCCCAACATCATATTTATCATGGCCGACGACCTGGGTTACGGAGATTTGGGGTGTTACGGGCAAAAAGTCATCCAGACGCCGAATATCGACCGCATGGCACAAGAGGGTATCCGGTTTACCCAGTGTTACGCCGGTTCCACGGTGTGTGCGCCGTCGCGCAGTGTGCTGATGACCGGTTTACATACGGGCCATACCACGGTGCGGGGCAATTTCGGCAAATACGGTGTCACCGGTCTGGGCGGCGGTGAAGGACGGGTACCGCTGCGAGAAGATGATGTAACTGTTGCGGAGGTGCTGAAAACAGCCGGCTATGTAACAGGCATGACCGGCAAGTGGGGCCTGGGTGAACCTGATACATCCGGCGAACCCAACGGGCAGGGATTTGACGAGTGGTTCGGTTACCTCAACCAGAGACGCGCACACAGTTATTATCCGGCCTATCTGTGGAAGAACAAAGAAAAAATGGAATTGCCCGGCAACACAGACGGCAAACGCGAAACTTATTCCCACGATCTGTTTACGGAATTCGCACTGGATTTCATCAAGCGCCGTCAAAGCGAGCGGTTTTTTCTCTACCTGCCTTATACCATCCCTCACGATATATATGAAATTCCGGAATTGGAGCCATACGTAGATTCCTCCTGGACGGCGGATGAAAAGGTGTATGCGTCGATGATCACCCGCATGGACCGGGATGTGGGTAAACTGCTCGATATGCTCAAAGAACTGGATATCGACAGCAACACGATTGTGTTTTTTTGTTCCGACAACGGTGCCGCCCGGCGCTGGAAGGGCCGGTTCGACAGTTCCGGACCGTTGCGCGGCAACAAGCGGGATATGTACGAGGGCGGTATCCGCACGCCCATGATCGTGCGCTGGCCGGGAAAGATTCCCGCCGGTCAAACAAGCGAAACCGTGTGGTATTTTGCCGATGTGCTGCCCACTCTGGCTGAGCTTGCCGGCGTACGGCCGTCGAAGGGTATCGACGGGATCAGCGTGCTTCCGTCACTTCTGGGCCGCGAACAGGATCTGGGCGACCGGTTTCTCTACTGGGAATTTTTCGAGCGGGGATTTCAGCAGGCCGTGCGCTGGAAGGACTGGAAGGCGGTTCGATTGTCACCTGGAGCAAAACTGGAACTGTACGATCTGGGCAAGGATCTGGGCGAGACGACCGATGTGGCGGAATTCTTTCCCCATGTTGTGGAAAAAATTGAGAGTTATTTAAAAACGGCAAGGACGGAATCGGAAAATTGGCCGGTCAATTAAGGCGTGAATTGAACTCCTCATCTGAGCTGTTTGTGGCAATTGTGAAACAAAAGAATAATCGGCAAGAAGGTCTGGCGAGCAAAGACCAGTCAAACAGAGAAGATAAAAACAGAAACACAAAGAGAAAAAGACATGGATGTAAAACAACGAGAAGAACTACTCAGAACATTAAAAGTCCGTTTTGAGAAAAATATTAACCGCCATCAAGGTCTTGAATGGGCAAAAGTACAGGCAAAGCTGGAAGCGAATACTGAAAAACTGTGGTCGCTCCATGAAATGGAAAGCACTGGCGGTGAACCGGATGTTATTGGTTATGATAATAAGACAGGCGAATATACTTTTTATGATTGCTCAGCGGAAAGTCCAAAAGGCCGAAGAAGTGTTTGTTACGACCGTGAAGCGCTGGAGTCAAGGAAAGAACATAAACCGGAAAATAACGCTATTGATATGGCTGCTGCTATGGGAATTGATCTTTTAACGGAAGAACAATATCGAGATTTACAGAGACTTGGAAACTTTGATTTGAAAACGTCAAGCTGGGTGAAAACACCTGCTGGTATTAGAAAACTTGGCGGGGCCATCTTTTGTGATCGCCGATACGATACTGTTTTCGTATATCACAACGGAGCAGAATCCTACTATGCCGCCAGGGGATTCCGTGGTTCGTTAAGGATTTAAATTTTAAAATGATAGCAAGCTTTAAAGTAGAGAACGGATCACACAAAGATAAGGAATGTTAAAAACAATGCACCGTCTCATAACAAACATCGCTTTGGGCGTGTTTTGCACGCTCGCAAGTCCCGGTTTCACCTGGTCCTCCGATCCTAGAGCTGCTCTGCAGGCCGGTGTCCAGACCCAGCTGCTCACTCCCGGAAAATCCCGGCTCGTGCAGCAGCTCGAAGCCCTCTTCTACGATGACGATTTCTGCGTCATTCCCGACCGGACCTTCAATGCCGCCGACTTTGGCGCGGTGGCCGATGGCAAGACCCTCAACACCGAAGCCATTCAGAGCGCCATTGACAGCGCCACCGCAGCCGGCGGCGGGCGGATCACCTTCAATCCCGGCGTCTACGTCTCCGGAGCTCTTTTCGTCAAAACCAACGTCGATTTCCATGTCCCCGAAGGTGTTACCATCCAGGCCATTCAGGATGATGCGCACTTTCCCGACGTGCCCTCCCGCATCGCCGGTGTCACGATGGAATGGCCCGCGGCCCTCGTTAATATCTACCGTGAACAGAACGTCCGCATCAGCGGTAAGGGCATTCTGGACGGCAACGGCAAATATTGGTGGGACAAGTTCTGGGGCGATCCTCCGCGGTCGGGCGGCATGTATCAAGATTATGCTGACCGCGGCCTTCGTTGGGCGGTCGATTATGACTGCAAGCGGGTCCGGGCCCTCGTCGTATACGAATCCGAGGAAGTGGTCATCAGAGATGTCGACATTTACCGTTCCGGTTTCTGGACCATCAGTTTGACCTATTCCGATCAGGTTCACGTTGACGGCGTCACGATTCGGAACAACTTTAACGGCCACTTCGGCCCCAGCTCCGACGGCATCAATACCGACTCGGGCCGCAACATCCTCGTCGAGAACTGCGACATCGACTGCAACGACGACAATCTTTGCCTCAAGGCCGGTAAGGACGCCGACGGGCTGCGTATCAACCGTCCCACCGAGCGCGTCGTCTACCGCAACTGCATCACCCGTGCCGGGCACGGCCTGTTTACCCTGGGCTCGGAAACATCCGGGGGTATGCACGATATCGAGGTATATGGCCTCAAGGCGATCGGCACCAATACCGGCATCCGGTTCAAGTCGGCCAAGATTCGCGGCGGCGTCATGCGCGACATTTACATCCATGACATCGAGATGGAGGGCGTCGATAGCCCATTCAAGTTTGAACTCAACTGGTACCCCAGTTACAGTTATCCGACCATCCCCGAATCCATCCCCAAGTCGGAATACAAGGACCACTGGCGCACGATGACCATCCCGGTCGAGCCTCCCGAGCGCGGTATCCCCGAGTTCCATAGTATGACCTTTGCAAACATCTCCGTTAAAAATGCGGGGACCGGTTTCCACGTCAACGCCTATCCCGAAAAGCCTATGCGCAACATGCTCTGGAAAAACATCATCATCAAAGCTCAAAAGCCCGGCGAGATCACCTGTGCCAGGGATTGGGTCATGAAAAATGTCGTGCTGCTGATCCCATCTAATGATCCCATCAAACTCGACCAGGTCGAAAACATCCAACTCCCGCTCATATTTAGAATCGCGGCCCCCTCCGAGGGCCCCGAGAATCCGGAAAAGAAGGGGCACGTGCTTGGGCATTGATCAATCCAAGGAACAAAGTGGAGCAGGCGTTATGCCTTTGACGAGCTACCATGAGGAGTGAAAAAGGTTATGCCGTGGGTAAAAGCATTGGGCAAGGTGACCTTCCAATGAAATGTGTTCAACGGGCTCCAATGAGACGCCGCCAATCGGCCGCTCCTGAGCCGGTGCTTAATCCCTAATCACCGTTCAGGAAAATATTTCTTGTAAATTACCTTATCTTGTGAAATTAAATAAATTCCTTCACCAATTCCTCAAACGTCTCCGCCAACAATTCCACCGCCCGAATTTTATCCTCGCGGGACAGGCCGTTGGGCGGGCCCCACGGGGTGATATTGGCATCGGTGATATAGATCCGGCCGTCGTTTTTATCGCGCAAGATATCGAATTCACCGTAATCGATGCCCATTTTTTGCGCAAAGGTGATCATTTTACGTTGTTCATAGATCGTGAATATCTGGTCGGGGCTGGCCATCTCCACATGATGGTTGGTATTTGAAAACCGGGTTTTTTCCGGCCGGTATTTTAAATAGACAAGGGGAATATTATATCCGTGTATCACAGGCCGGTAGTCCAGAACCATATCGTTTTCCGCTCGGTTATTGAGTACTTTTTGGTAAATACACTCAGTCCGAAAGCATGTCGGTGATATGGGACATTCGATGATGCGGCCGTCGTGGGTGGCGTTTTGATCCGATTTTTCCACGGCATGGCCATGAAAAGTCAACGGATCGATGATCGTGGAATAACCGAACACCGATTTAAAAATCCTGTCGACGTTTTTCTTGCTGATATCGGTAATGTTTTTATTGATGATCCGGCCCGTTTGAAGGGCTTTCAGCATGTCGTTCTCGAAAAATGTGTTGTCCCTATACTTGATTGCCACATCAAACCGGCGTTCCGGATGGGTAATGACCTTGTAGCCCAGGCGGGCGCACAGTTTATTTACGACCGATGACGGTACCGGACGGTCAGGGAAAAACAGCAAGGTGATACGTGGATTAATAAGACCTGTAACAAGTTCGGACAGGTTCCGGAAAAGGGACAAATTGTGCGAAAACCTGCCTCTGACCTGTACGAAGCGCAGGGTATCCAGTGTCGTGTTCATGTAATCGATAAATTTATTCAAGTGACCTCATTCAAATGATTGTGACTTGAAAAAGATACGCATTTTATGGTAGAAAAAAAATTGATTTTTATAATAAACTGAAATTTCTATATTTAAATATCATCTTTCGTCTTAGAGAAGACTCCAGAATGATTACATTAACTGCCTTATTTATATGGGCATGCTTTATTACCTGAAATACCCTGTGTTCCGCTCTGTGAACTCTACTCTCTGTGGTTCTATTTTTTAACCACAGAGAGGTAAAAAAAATTATACTAAAACGGAAAAGCCGGTTTGACTGTTTTGGTATGTTTATCAATATAAATAAAATTTTGGGGATACTCTGTCGGTAAACATCTTGCAAATGTCTTTGAGGTAGACTATATTTATAATTAAGGTGTTTAAAATAAAGCCTATTAACTTTTTTTGGTTGGCAAAATTCAGGAGTGAGTATGTTACGATTTGTTTTTATCTTTTTTTACATTATAATGTCAAGTGCGACAGTACTCCCCCAGGACCTGGTATCCATTTTCAGCGACAGTCCCGATGACTCTTTTTACGATCCCTCGTGGGGGTACCGGAATTC
>JAFGEC010000671.1 GCA_016931775.1 Candidatus Zhuqueibacterota bacterium
CTGCAGAACAATCATTTTGAATATTATCTCAAGCATCAAGCCGGATTAAAAGAACACACGGACCAGATAAAAGAGGAATTCTCCGGCAAGCTGCTGGGTATTATTATCCACGATATTATAACCACTGTATGGAATGAATTGATCGTAAGCAACAGTGGATTGTTGTTTGGTTACAATTTTGACATCCCGGAAAAAATAATCCACAAAGCCATCGACCGGATATTATCGTCGCCCGATTATTATCTGCGTTTGCCTCATAATTACGCTCTGATTTACTTTGACAAGATTTTACGCTTTTTTATCGTTCAAGCCGTAAAAATTTTTTTCACACAACTGGCAAATTTAAATCTCGACAAGAAAAAAATCGACGTTTTCCCGGAAAAGGAGTATTCCACTGCGGAGGAACAAGAATATAAAATTCTGCTGAACGCCGGTGAAAACCCGGGAGGTTTTACGGTTCGAATCAAAGGCCGGGCGGACCTGCGCATTGAAGTTCCGGAGGAGAAACACCATTACATTTTTGATTATAAAACCGGCACATACCAGGACGAGCAATTACTTTTTTACGAATTATTCTACTATCTGCTGGAAGATCCCACCCTTCAGGTGGATTCCCTTTTTGTCGATGTATTTAACAACAAGCTCAAAAAAATAAATTATCGTAAAAAATCAAAATCGGAATTACTATTCACCTTGCAACAAAACATCGTTGAACATTTAACGCATATTTATCAAAACGGTTTTGATCTGCAGAAAAAACCTGTCGGGTGGTTTCCTGAAATAACCAGAGCCGATGTATATCAATTAAATAAAGACAAATTATGATAAATACTTTTTCGCAAAAAGTTATCCGGGCCGCCGCCGGTACGGGTAAAACCTACCGGCTTTCCCTCGAGTTTATCACTTTGCTTTTAAAACATGCGGACAGGGGCATGAGCTTTCGGGACATCCTCGTGATCACCTTTACCAAAAAGGCGACGGCTGAAATTCGCGAACGGATATTTCAGCACCTGACTGATATTTTCAAAAATACAAAAGAAGGTCCAACCGTAGTCGAAAACCTGGGCATAGTACTTGGGCGCTCACTGTCTTTTTCCGACATGGAACATCTAAAAAAAATCTATAAAGAAATGCGCATCAACAAACATTTCGTACAAATTATGACCATCGACGGATTTATCAATTCGGTTTTTAAAACCATCATTGCGCCGTTTATCGGACTCACACAGTACAGCATCAGCACGCAGGATAATGAAAAAATTGTTCAGGAATTGTATTCGCATATCCTTGAAACACCTGAATTTTTAACCAGGCTTGAAAAGTTTTTCAAACGCAGTGCACTCAAGACGATTGAACACTATACGAAATTTATCCAGTCGCTGCTGGACAACCGTTGGCTTTTTTATCTTGTGGATAACGCCGGGTCGGAAAAACGTTATCCGGATGCGGAACAACTCGCCGACGATCGGCTTTTTGACGAATTCTCAACCATCATCAGCCGGATTCTCGGGCGTTTTCAAAATTACCTGGATCAGACAGACCGGGACCTGCCACCGGGCGACATATTGATCAGTCAGATGCTGGACATATGCGTTCGGCCGGGTGATAACGTCCACAAAAATAATATTTGTGCTCATCTGGAAAAATTGTTCAACGACAAAAAGTTTGTGGTCGATCACCATAAAGATTTGCTTGCCAATCAAAGGTTCTGGAGCAAAAAAAAGCTTTTACGCAAAAACGCCGACAAACCGTTCGAGGAAGAGTTAACAGTTGACTTGGAAACGGCTTATGAACGACTGGCTGATTGGCTGTATGTAACCCAATTGTTACCGGAAGAACAGGAAATCCGTCAAATGGCGGATATTGTATATCAAAAATATGAAAAAATCGTTTTCCGTGAAAAGATATTCTCATACAGTGATATCACATTCTACACTTTTAAATACCTGTACGATCCGGAATTGTCGCTGATCGACAACAATTATGTAACTAACGCATTTTACGAGATTCTTTCCACAAATATCCGTTTTATTTTGATTGATGAGTTTCAGGACACCAGCATCATTCAATATAAAATTCTGCTGCCCATCATAATGGAAATTATCAGCGGTGAGGGGATCAAGGAATTCGGCGGTGTGATTGTAGTGGGTGATGAAAAACAGTCCATTTACGGCTGGCGCGGGGGCGAACGCGACCTGCTGCTTCGAATGCCAAATCTGCTTACAAAACCGGAACTTTTACGGCTGGATACTTGCTATCGCAGCAACGAAACTTTATTGTCTTTTATAAACAATATGTTTTCGCATGATCTCTTTCACCGCGAGCTGGAAAACCGCGGCATACAATGGCCTTATGAATATGTCAAAGGCACCGGAAAAACTGACGAAGGTTTTATAAGGATCGTATTTTCCCAATACGGCAGCAAGGAAGGGGTGCCCGAAAGAACCGACTGTTTGCGCGCATTTATAGCCGACATTCTGGAAAAACAAAAAATATTATCCATGAAAAACACAGCCATACTGGCCAGATACAACAAACGTTTGGAGGAATGTGCCCAAATTCTGGACGAATCAGGTGTAAATTATGTACTCGAATCCTCAAGTTCGATTTTTCAACACCGGGCGATCCGGCCGATCCTAATGTTGTTAAAATTTTTTGCTTGGCAGGATATTACGTCGCTGTTAAAATTTTTACGTTCGGATCTGGTTCTTTTATCCGCACAAAAATTGACACAAATTTTATCGGCTCTCGGTGACCATCAATTTTCCCTGAAAAAGTATATTTTTATCCCGGAAATCAAGACCATTTACGATAATTTTTTACCGGAATCCGCCAAAGATTCGGAACTGCTGGTACTGGTTCAGAAAATAATAGAGACATACAATGTGCCGGGCGTTTTTAATCAGGAAAACGACATAAAAAATATCCACTTTTTTCTTGAGGTTGTGGCGGATTTTTTACAGTCCAACCGGGATTACCCGGCGAGCACTCCAGGCTTTTTATTATTTTGCCGCGAACATGAAAATGACGAAAACCTTCAACAAAAGGGTCTGCAGGAAGTGGATGCCGTAAAATTATTAACGTTTCACAAATCAAAAGGCCTTGAGTTTGACAACGTTTTTCTGCTTTGGGACCTTTCCGGCGGCAGCGGCAGCGACAGAGGAAAGCTCTCTCCGTACTTTAGCTACACCGGCGGATTTGACATTGAAAATTTTTCCCTGACATTTAATTTTGATCACATTATCGAATATTCGTCACAACGGCATTTTTCCCAGAATAAAAAAATTCGTCAAGCCATCGAAGAAATGAATAACTTTTATGTTGCGGCAACACGGGCAAGGACGAACCTGTTTATTTATTTTCTGTATCAAAAATCTTCGGGACTGCAGGCGTTGTTTAAAGAACGTGAGGAATCGGACCGTAGCGATTACATCGCCGCACAAGTTGCGCTGGAACTTGCCACCTCACAGTATTCCAAGGTTGCCGATTCTGAAATCAAACTTGTATTTGAATCAGGCCGGCTTACGCCTCAAAAAGCCGAAGAGTCAAAAACCGAACCTGATAATTATACTTATATTCGCGATTTTATGGATCTCGACGAAAAAAAATTCCTGGAAACCGACATGAAGCGTTTGGAACTTGAAAAACATCTGGATTTTAAAACCGTTTACCTGCGGAACAGAAACACCGACAGGGGTAATGTTGCACATTATTACCTGTCGTTTATTCATTACGACGAGCCGGACCAGCGGCAACATGCTTTGGAAAGAACGATCGCCTTTTACGGCACGCTGTTTACACGGGCCGAAATCGATTACATTGTTGAAAAGGTGAATCGATTCATTGAAACAAACACTTTCCTTTTTGCAAAAACCTGGCCCGGGGTATTCACGGAATTGGAATTGTACGGACGTTTCGGCCGGGTACGATTAGACCGGATGCTGGTTAATAAGGAGAAAAAAGAAATCCTCATTCTGGATTTTAAAACCGGTGAAATATACGAAAAAACTCAAATCGGAGAATATATTGAAACAGTAAAAGACCTGCCGTCGGTTCAAAAAGATCAATATGTTGTGAAGGGAAAATTTTTAGAGATTAAAGTGGGCTAGGAGCATGTCGGACTCGAAAATTTTCGTTTTCATAAATGATTGATTTTTATTTATTTAAAAATTTGGCCTCAAAACCAATGGTGACTAAAAAACAAACACTTACGACACAAGTCCGACAGGCCCCTCGTTTAAGGTTTGTCGGAAAAAAGTTTTATGCCTGTTTGAATACTCTTCCGAATTTGTCCTCAAGCATTGAGCAAATTATTCAAATATTCGAAACTCACCCTGGCACACTCCATGGGATCTTCCGGCCGGTCGTGTTCCACAAACATGTGCTTCAAACCTGCCGTTTCCGCACGTTCAAAAATCGAGGGAAAATCGATAATGCCCTGGCCGACACAGGCAAAAGACCGTTCCTCCGTATTATCCATATCCTTCACGTGCCACAACGGAAAGCGGCCGGGATACTTTTCAAAATAGGGAATGGGTTCCTGATTACCCTTGATAATCCAGTAAAGATCGATCTCCATTGCGACCAGAGCCGGATCCGTACGATCCAGCAGGATATCGTAGGGTATCTTGCCTTCGGTGATTTCAAACTCCAGATCATGGTTATGATAGGCAAATTTCAATCCCGCCTTTTTCACCTGTTCTCCGATTTTGTTCAACTGTTCCGCAACTTTTATCCAATCGTCCAGGGTTTTGCCTTCCTTTGAATCGGTCCATGGCCAGTAACAGATGATCCATTCCTTGCCCATCTTTAACGATTCTTCAATGACTGCCTGAGTCGATTCAACAAAGCCGGACATGGAGGCTCCTCCGGCCAGAGGCCGCAATCCCAGTTCTTTTAAAAAGGCAAGGAATTCCTCGAGGGAATCCCCCATAGGTCCGCCCAATTCAAGTGTGGTATAGCCGATTTCGGCAACCTGTCGCAAGGCGGCCTTGTAATCATTTTGATACGGCTTTTGAATGGTGAAAACCTGCAAACCGATTTGGTGTATTTTTTTTTCAGGTACTGTTTTATAGCAACCAGCTAAATAGCCGGTCAGTCCGGCTAAAGCTACGGATTTGGCCGTTGTCTTTATAAAACGGCGGCGAGACGTATTGTTCATTTTGGACTCCTGGTCATTTTTTTAAGACTCTTGTCATATTTCCCGAATCCAGATATTTCGAAAGCTTACCGGATTCCCGTGATCCTGAAGGCTCAAAGGTTCTTTCGGATTATGTTTTTCATATTTCGGTTTGCCGATAAAAGCGATGGTTCCCTGAATTTCCACATTATTTTGTATGAGCACATTATTGTGTAAAACCGTGACCCGTGCAGGTTCGTTGACATTACCTTCGTCATCAAACCGCGGTGCTCGAAATAAAATATCGTATTCCTGCCACTCGCCCGGGGGGCGGCACACATTGACAAGGGGTATATGTTGCTTGTAAACACTGCCGGCCTGGCCGTTTGAATAAGTTCTGTTATTGTAAGAATCCAGAACCTGGATCTCATAACGGCCCTGCAGA
>JAFGEC010000672.1 GCA_016931775.1 Candidatus Zhuqueibacterota bacterium
GGATTAACGGACGACATAAATAATCCCGACCGAAATTTTAAATTCCAGGCCGTCCGCGACCTGATCGGGGAACGCGCCAAAGAGCCGGACAGTGAGGATGGCGTCCCTGAACATTATCAGCTGTTACAAAATTATCCAAATCCGTTTAACAGGGGAACGTTTATAAAATTCGGCCTGCCGAAAGCCGGGCATGTTTCAATTACTCTGTACAACATTTTAGGGGAAAAGGTGGATGTTTTGGTGGATGGATGGCGGGAAGCGGGGTTTCACACGGTTGTATTGAAAGATCCGGGATTGGTTTCCGGTGTGTATTTTTATCAAATGAAGAGCGCGGGTTTTACAAAAGTAAAAAAAGGAATTCAAATAAGGTGAAAAAACGGGGGTATAAATCTAAAATGATTTATAAATTTTCAAATATTTTGTCATGATTCAATCAGAACTATTCCACTTCAACCAGAGCTTTCAGTACAACGCTGTTAAATATTAATAATCCGGGGTAAATAACTTTCTTGATGTACATAAATTCCTTATCCGGCGGCACGGATGCCGTAAAATCGTTGAATCGCTTGTCATACAGAGTGTGTAGTTCTGGATGAATAACTTCAACCTTTTCAACTTTTACCAGATCTGAAAGAAACTGATCCAGAACTTTGCTGTTATTTGTTCCTATAACTCGCAATATTGGAGAAACCAAGTTTTCAAATTTTTGAGGGAACTCTACTGATATAATTGTTTTAGGTGATACACCGCTCTCAATAAATTTGCGAAGGGATATTATACTATTATGAAAATTGATAATTAACTTATTATCCAAATCTGATTGCGGGATTTTTTCAAGTTGGTCTAAAATGCCCGTAACGGCATTTTTGTCGGCTTCGTTATCAACCTGTTTGCCTTTTTGTTGATCGTTGTATGTATCGTCCTTGGATTCAATATTTTTTTGAAAAGAACTTTCAGCATTTCTATTATGCTTTTGTTGTGCGCTCTGCATTTTTAATGTGTTCAGTACAAGATCGGGAATCGAATTTAATTTTCCTTGCAACTCATCAAAAATGATCTTTTTATTTTTGAACAAAAATTTCTCGATACGATCACCGACGATCTTTTCAATTTTCGGGATGACGGTCTCAATATCCGTCGAAGGCAGATTCTTTAATGCTTTTTCAGGAATGGTATCGATATTCTTCTTAATCTCTGCTAAAAAATTTTGAATTTGTTTTAATTCTTTTGGCTTATTTTCTGTACTTTGAATTTGCTGTATGAATTCACCTAGTTGTTCAAATTTGGTATTCAATGTATTGAAATAGGTATCATAATCTTTATGAATATTCTCGAAAAAATCAGATGATTTTATTTCAATATTACTTATATCTTTTTGTATTTTTGTCACACCGGTTGATAGTACTAGATTTCGTTTATCAATTCTTTTTAACAATTTATCCAAAGTATTATGGAAATTACTGATATTTATTTTCAAATCTTTTAACTTGTCATTGTTGTCGTTGGTATCCAGCGCTTTTAAAATATATTTTGCTTTTTGGTTGGTCTCCAGTAATTCTTTTTGGATTTGATCGATTTGAGAGCCATAATTCAGATAACTTTTTTCAAACGTCTCTAATTTTTTTAACTGCTTGCTAAAATTCTCGTGCAGTTTTTTTGAACCGATATTTTCAATTTGATTGGATATTATTTTTAGATTTTTTAACACATTTTCAAATTGAACGGTATTATTTATTTCATCTGAATTTGGCGGGGTATTTGAATAATTACTGGTCTTTTTAATTATTTCAGTTATATCCAAAGAAAAAGTATCAATGATATATCGCATAAGTGCGGATACATATAAATTTAAAATCTTTGCAACTTGATCAATAATTTCATGGCCATTTGTTAGAAATTGATCATAAACATTATTTGTATACTTGTATTGTTCCGCTTTTTGCTGAAATTGTGCCCAAACATCTTTTAAAAATATACGAAATCCTTCCGTTAGCAATTCTCTCGATATATTGTTCAGGGCATAACCGCTAAAACTCTTTTTCGTGTCGAGATCACCATATTTCTCGATATATATGTTTTTGAAATGTTTTGTTTTTTCTTCTGACTTTTTCATATCAAAAATAATAACCCGAAATTTATAAAAATAAAATTTACAAATAATAATTACTCAAACACCTCCACCTCTGCTTTATGGATCACCCGGTCATCAAATTCAAGACCGTAGCAAATTATTTTCATTATTATCTAGTTACCGGCAGCATAGGAGGAAAACAAGGCTATCTATTTTTTTGATTTATAATACCCGAACTGTGCATAATTAACAGAGAATTATTATCGGTTGAAGAGTTATTTTCGGGCTTGTAATAAGATTAATGAACATCTTGAAAGGATTTTGATCGACTTTAGGGCGAAAAGCATAAATAATCTGATTACTGGTAAAAAAATATCTCCCTCTCTTGTAAGACATTTTAACATATTTTATCTCGCACTTTTTTGTTAATAATCTAAAAAAGTGATTCTAGAAAAAATTATCTCAAAAAAAATCAATTTATAAGCCAGGTAAAACTATCTAAAAGCATAAAATAAATATATCAATTCTATTACCAGAATCAATATAAAAATTGGTTTTTTCGTAATATGTCACTCTTGGGGGGGACGGTGCGACGCATCTCCGTTTTGGGTGGGTTAGATATCCAAAATATAAGCTAAATATCATGCAACGATGCGTCGCACCTATAAAAGTCCCCCCCATAACTCACATATTACGTTTTTTCAAAATAACGAAAAAAAACCGGCCGCAACAGTTGTTGCAGGCCGGCTGAAGACGAAAATACCACCGTTTAATCGCCTGACGCCACGATCTCAACATCCCCTTTGTCGACGGGGCCCATACCGTACGACACCCGCTGCCCCGTCTGGTCGAAAATAACAAAGCCGATAATATCCGGTGTTTCCTTTTCACGCGACGATTTGTTGTTTGCAATCATTAACCAAAACCGGTAGCCATGCGGCAGTCTCGAAGGCTCGACTTTTAAAAGTTTACACCTTCCGGTCATAACGACAGTCGGATTGTGTTTACCGTAACAATTAATCTGCTCGATTGAAGTCGAAGCCACATTGCTCGCCATCGAATCGGATAAATCGATTGTCATTTTTACACTTCCCGTGGGATAACCGTCGGTGTTTGGAAACAAGGCATTCACATCCACGGTGAATCCGCCGCTATGTGCAGCGTCTTTCCGGCTCAATATGGTCACATGGGCTTTGCCTTTCAACTTACTTTTTCCGGAAATATGAAAATTGGCAATTTGTAAACTCATGACAGCTCCTTTCCAGGCGGTGATCCGGTTTGCCTCAGCCTCTTGCCGGAAACACAAACCGGACCGCCTTTAAATGGTTTGTTTAACGAAAATTACCGGGCACAATTAAATAACACCTATGGAATCGCTGGGCACCCGGCCGGATCCCACTCAAACGTGACAAACGCGTCCCGCCAGTGTCGAGTGGTGTTAAAGGCATACCCGCTGAGATAACCGTGTATGCATCGGTCACTCACCGTAAGTTCTATGCCGTAGGCACATTTCACTTTTGACGATGTCTGCGGTACAGTGCACAAATTCAATGAAAACATTTCCCGGCCTAAAGACCCGTCTGCCGCCCCGATTATACCCTGATCATTTATACCAGGAATCCCTGCGTCATATCTGCCGTCATTCACAGAATAACCCAAAACGTCAATGTTTCCGCCAAAAACATTCAGATTATAATAACAAAAATATAAATCCGAAAAATTGCCGAATATCTTGATCGCTTCAGAGCCGTTGAATGTGGAACACTTTCGATAGTTATTACCCGCGTCTTTAACCGTTACGCCCTTTGCCGGTAACGGCGACGGTGTGCCTCCAAAAGTGAACATTTCGGGCCAGACATTATCCAGCCGCAGGGAAACCTCACACGACTGTCCGGGGATAGAATTTTTACCGGCATCACCGCACTCCAGGCATAGTTTATAAAGGTTGTTTTTACCCGCACTGTTCCAGTGAACAAGTGCAGTCAGGCTGTAGTTTCCCACATCAATATCATATTCGGCTTTTGAAAACCAACCGTCGGCATCGGGATTTCTATAAATTGTGGTGCCCCAAAAGTTCCGGGCCCTGCGACTGTCCTTGACAGGATTCCATGAGGCACCGCTGTTTTCGCTGTACAAAAACCGGTAGTACACCGTTCCCGGGATATTGATATTACCCCAGCACGCAATAATCCCGCCGAACGGCCGGTCATGTGTCCAGATATCGGTTGTGCCGTCCGATTTTATTTTGACAGCCAATCCCTCGCTGCTTCCGCTTTGTTTGATATCGTCCGTATGGATATCGTTCACAATCTCGATATCGCACACCACACTCACTCCGGAATCCGGCCTGATTTGAACATTGCGAACCAGTTTATTGCCCCAGGGCGGATTATAGGAATGGCCGTATGGGGCCGGGTCGTGGTTCCAGCACAAAACCGCTTTGACCTTGACGATGTTTTCTATCGTACAATTTTTTAATTTCGGACCGATATTTTGTATCGTGTGCTGAACCGCATAATACAACTTATTGCTGGCCGCCGAGGGTATATCGTGCACACCCACAGTCGCCGTACCTTCATACTGATAACCGCTGCCCCAATCGATATAGAAAGCAACATACTCGGTACTTCCCATTGTGCAGAGATCACCGTTAAATCCGTACGGCCTTTTGACCTCGATAACAGCCTCCAGCAGATCTTGTTCGGGATAGAGCCCCACGCACAGCAATTCCTCATAGCTGGTGTTGTTTAAAAACGTAACGACGGGTGTCAGTAAATCCGGGTTGACCGCCAGTTTAGGCAACAACTCCTGGATCGTTTTTTGAGGCAGTTTATATACCGCTTCCATAATATCGGCCGGTTTTTTTGATGTGGTGATCGAACCGAAATAATTTATATTTTTTTTGATCAGCTTTTGAAAATCGCGCCGCTCCGCTTCGACTCTGCCTTCCTTTTTAATCTCTTTTTCCGCCTGAATGGATCGATCGATATACTCTTTTATATCTTCCGGACTGCCGGAAACCATCACTTGATCAACCGGCGGAAAGGGATCAAATGGAATAACTTCTTCCTTGGGTATAATTTTTGGGAAAATGACCGGATCAAATCCCATTTCATAATACGGCGGGGGAATGAATACCAGAGGCACTTTTTTGGGTTTTATTTGAACCCATCGATCCTCAACGTTTCCCCACACCGGGTGATAGCTCGGCCCGGTGGGTATGTGCTCCCAGGATAAAATGGCACGCACTTTTACCACCTGCGGTGAATCGCATACCGTGCGCTGCAAAGGTGTAAATGGTTTCCGAACGGCATAAAACAGCTTTTCATTGTTGACAAATGCCAAATCGTGTACGTTCACATCCGCCGCCGAACCGACACTCATAAAACCGTTTCCGTCATTGTAGTCAATGTAAAAAGCGACATACTCATGACTACCGGCCGAACACAAAGAGCCCTTGAATCCGTAAGGCAATTTAATTTGAATAACCGCTTCAAGCACATCATCCTCCGGATAGAGTCCCACGCAGGTCAATTCTTCATATTTTGTGTTATAGGAAATTTTTGACACTTGTGGGAAATTACCGGATACGCCTTCCAGTGATACATTACCAAAATAATTCGGATTCTGCTGCAAAAGTTCCTTGAATAACACCCTCTCTTTTTCAATTCTTGTGTCGGATTTTTCTTTTACGATTTGAGATTGTGCAAAGACACTGAACAACAAGGTTAAAAGCATCATCATCGTTATGGGAAAAAATCGTTTTTCTGACATTTTTTTCTCCTTTCTGAAAAAATTAACTAAAAATATAATATCGAAAATTTAACCACCTCCTTTCAACAGTCTGAAGGGATGATGTACTGCTGCGCAGGTATTGCCGGTGCGATACGGACATAAAAATTTCAAGTCAGGTGTTTAGTCGACAATTATCCTAAAAACAAGTGATATCCCTTTTTTCGTGCCTAAATAATTTTCCGGTATACTTGATCCCCTCATTCACAAGTACCGGCCACTTACTATCACAACAGACAAAAAAATTCGAAAAATTACCCGGATTTTTTTCAGGGCATCCCTCCAAATTTCAAGGCCGTTATCTCGAAACTCTACAAATACATAAATGAAGACTACCTTACACCGTAAAAAAATCCACATGGGTTACAGGTATTTGAGGTATAATCCAAGAACATATCTTTTTTATGAATTAAAAAAGACCACTGAGGGCACAGAGAAAACAGAGGACGGCATAAGGCAAGGATTTTATCAAATCCCTTCGTTTTTATCCATAATTCTATAAAAAACATAATGGAGAAGCCAATACATGAATCCAAATTGCCCGGTAAATATCTCTGCACTTCTGCGGCTCTGCGCGAGGTTGAAAAGAATCATTTTGAAGTGCAGAAACTTTGCTGATTTTTTCGGTATGTTTATCAATAAAAATAAAATTTGGCGAGTTACCGTGCTGTAATATTCACTTGATTTAAAACCCAATTATCGGTAGTTTTAAAAAAATCAAACGTATAAATAACGGACGGCTTTTTTGAAAAGTATTCTTGTATCGAGGCTTCGGTTCATGGGCGATATCATTTTGACCACGCCCGTGCTCGACGCTCTCAAACAGGCGTGGCCGAATGCCCGGATCAGTTATCTTGCAGAGGAACCATATATTTCACTGATGAAAAACCATCCCCACGTCGACCGGTTGCTGGCACTTGACAGGCGCAACAAACGGAACGAAATGGGAATTATTTTACATCTGATGAGACAAAAGTACGATCTGGCGATCGATCTTTTCGGCAATCCGCGTTCGGCTCTTTTAACCTGGATGAGCGGCGCCCGGAAAAGGATCGGCGGGAATTTCCGCGGCCGAAGGCATTTTTATACCCACAAAATATCCAGTCCCCCTCACGGTACACCCGCGATTGATTTCCACCTCTCGTACCTCAAACCATTGGGAATCGCCTATAAAAAAACTGATCCATTTATCACCGTGACCGAAGAAGAGGATCAATGGGCCGTAGATTATTTGACCAGAAGGGGATTTGATACCGGCAATCCTATTGTCGGCATTCACCCGGGCGCCAGCTGGCCGGCCAAAATGTGGTACGCCGACCGGTTTGCCGTAACTGCCAACCGGTTGTATCAGGAAAGAGGTGTGCAGATTCTGTTCACCATGGGTCCGGGTGAAGAAGAACGTTTACAGTCTGTGATCCGTTCGTGTAACTTTAGCGTTATCGAGCCCAAACTGCTCTCCATACGGCAATTGGCCGCCGTTCTTCGGCAACTGGACGTTTTTGTATCCAATGATTGCGGCCCCATGCACCTGGGTCCGGCTGTCGGTACAGCCACCGTGGGTATTTTCGGACCCGGTGAACCGCAAATCTGGTTCCCCTACTCACCCCAAAAGGGCCACAGGCTTGTATATCAACAAATCGATTGCAGCCGTTGCGGAAAAGATTTTTGCAAAGATATGGACTGTATGAACGCAATCACAGTCGGCCACGTTTATCAGGCAATCACTGAAACACTTGACCGAAAGGAAGACAAATGTCGTCAACGCCGCTGATGATCATCGACGGTTATAACGTCATTCTGAATAACACATCGATCGACGACAACGATGAAGAGTCGTTACGTCGTGCCCGGGAAGAGCTCGTCCGGCGTTTAATTTCCCGCTGGAGCCATAAAAAAATTCGCGTGATCGTCGTCTTTGACGGACAGCCAAATACGATTGGTTCAACTGTTCACCGGCCGGCAAACTTTAATATCATCTTTTCCAGAGCTCCCCAACAGGCCGATGACATGATATTACAGCTTATTCAAAAGGAAACAAGCCCCAAAAGCATCATTCTCGTCACCTCGGACAGGAAACTGGCAGACGACGGTATTTCGTGCGGAGTGCGGCACTGGCCAGTGGAAAAACTTTTATCCAAAATCGTTCCGGATACCACAACCCGGCATTATAGTGCCAAATACGACAGACCATTGTCGGCGGATGAAGTGGAAGAGTGGAAAAAGATATTTAATCTTAAAGAGGAAGATCCGTCGTGAACACCGGCTTTGTACCAAACCGCGCCCACCGGCGCCTGATGCACCGGCGCAAACTGCTCGTTGCCGGCGTGATTGCCGCGGTATTTTTCTTTTTAACGGCGTTCAATCTGGGCAGTTATCTTTTTTATAAACAACTGGGCAACCACCTGGAGCAATCCCTGAATATGAAAATGCGGACCGCCGCCGAATTGGCATCCTATCTGATCGGCAACTATTTGCCCGATGATATTTACGACATTTCTGGTTATTACATGATCCGGCCTATACTCTCGCGCATCCATGAACGCCAGGATTTTGAGGCCGTTTATCTCATTGACAGGCGGTATAATGTGCTGGTGGAATCCAGCCAGCTCCTCGAATTTGCCACCAGCCGGGGATACTTGCGAGAAGACAGCACCGCCATATCCCTGGCCCTGGAGGACTCTGTCACAACATCACAACTTCATATAGTCGAGGACAATATTTTCAAAAGTGTCTATGCGCCGGTTTATAATGTTTTCGGTGAAACCGTAATTCTGGTTATGGAGGCCAACGTCGATTTTTTGCAGATTATCGCCATTTTTCGACGGGGATTGTACATCGGCGCCGTAATCAGTATGCTGTTGCTCGGCCTGGTGTCAATTTTCCTGATTTTGGCCACTTCCCTTTTTCTGAAAACCGAAACCAAACTTTTTGAATCCCAGCGGCTCGCCAGCATGGGCCAGATGGCGGCAACCGTTGCGCACGAAATTCGCAATCCGCTGGGTATAATCAAAAGTACATCCGATTTGCTAAAGGAAGAATATTACGACCGGGAAAATCCGAATGAATTGTGGAATTACATCAATGATGAAATCAAGCGGTTAAACCGCCTTGTGAACGATTTTTTGGCACTATCCCGCGAACCGAAACTGGTTCAAACCGAGACCGATCTGGGGCAACTGCTGCAGGACGCCGTATCCACCTTTCGAACAGACAACAATCTTACCGTCAACCTGATCGCACCACCCCCAAATTTGCGCATCTATTGCGATGCCGACAAAATTCACCAGGTTGTGCTCAATCTTTTGTTGAATGCCGCCCAGGCGATGGAGGATCGTCCCGGAGAGATCGTTCTCGAATCCGATATTGTAAAAAGAAAAGGCAGAACAATCGTCCGGGTACGGATTAGAGACGACGGGCCCGGCATTTCCGGCGACCCACAACTGATTTTTGAACCTTTTTTCACCACGAAAACCAGGGGCACCGGCCTGGGTCTGGCTGTGAGCAAAAGCATTATTGAAAAACACGGCGGAGAGATATCCGCCGGGAACCGGCCGGAAGGCGGGACGGAATTTGTATTTTGGCTACCGGTAAAAAATTGAGGAAATTATGAACAAGGGAAAGTTACTCATCGTCGATGATGAAAAGCGCATGTGCGCCGTTTTGAAAGAGGTATTCGAACGTCGGGGATGTTCCGTGACCACAGCGGATTCCGGAGAAGCGGCCATGGCCGCCATGGATATGGACCGGTTTGACATTGTGATCAGTGACATCAAAATGCCGGGTATGAGCGGCCTGCAGGTACTGGAGCGGGTGAAACAGCAATCGCCTGAAACCGAGGTCCTTCTCATGACCGCATATGCTGATGCCCAGACGGCCGTAGAGGCGATGAAAAAAGGTGCATACGATTACATTATCAAACCGTTTGAAATCGATGATTTACGGCACAAAGTAAATAATATTCTGGAAAAGCACAAACTGCAAATGGAGAACAGGGATCTCAAACAACAGCTGAAAAAACAGTTTTCACTGGACAACATGGTGGGCAAAAGCGGCGCCATGCAAAAAGTCTACCAGTTGGTGGAAAAAGTCGCCCCCAGTGGCGCCACGGTGATTGTCCGCGGAGAAAGCGGAACGGGGAAAGAACTGGTGGCCAAGGCGATTCATCAGATCAGCAACCGCGCTGATGAACCGTTTATGGCGGTCAACTGCAGCGCCCTGCCGGAAACACTTTTGGAAAGCGAGCTGTTCGGTTATGAAAAAGGCGCGTTTACCGGAGCGGACAAGCAAAAGCAGGGATTGTTCGAGGCGGCGGCCAACGGCACGATTTTCCTCGATGAGATCGGGGACATGACGCCGGCCATCCAGGTCAAGCTGCTCCGTGTACTGCAGACCAGAGAGATCGTCCACCTGGGCGGGACCCAAACCATACCCATCGGCGCCCGTACCATTGCCGCAACAAACCGCAACCTGGAGCAGGGAGTTAAAGAAAAAAGCTTTCGTGAAGACCTGTACTACCGGATCAATGTATTTCCCATATTCCTGCCGCCGCTGCGCGACCGCCGTGAGGATATTCCCGACCTGGTAGCGCATTTTCTCACCCAGCAGCAGTCGCACCCGGAGAACATCGATCCCAAAGCGCTCAAACTGCTCATGCAGTACGCCTGGCCGGGTAATGTGCGCGAGCTGGAAAACGTCATCGAAAGAGCGCTGATCATGGCCGCGGGCGGAATCATCACCATCGGCGACCTGCCGCCGCATATCCGGGGCGAAGCGGAAATGCCCATTTCGGTCGAAACACGCGAACCGGACGATCTGTTGAGCATCGACGACATGGAACGGCGTATGATCCGAAAAGCTTTGACTAAAGCGGAAGGCAATAAAACCAAAGCCGCCGAAATGCTCGGTGTGACACGCCGGCAGTTGTACTCGAAAATGGAGCGGCTGGGGATGGAGTGATGGGGGGGGGGGTAAATATTTTCGCCTGCCCAAATCGTCGTGACACGGAAAGTAAAGAGCAATCCAAGCTGTTCCAATCATCGATTCCAAAACAGTTCAACCTGTTGCCGGGTTACCCGAATCCCTTTTCCAACTCCACGACGTTAACTGTTGAACTGCCAAAGGCTGAACTTGTTACATTCAGTATTTACAATGTACATGGTCAAAAGATCTTACAAACAAACCAGCACTTTGAAAGTGCGGGCCGATATGAGATAAACTGGGATGGCAAAGATTTTAATCGCCAATGGGTTTCATCCGGGATTTATATTGCCGTCATGAGGTCGGCGAATGAAATAAAGAGTATTAAATTGATAAAATTGTGATGCGTAGGATGGATTCGGTCACTATTCTTTCCTAAAGACTATGACATCCACGACCTCCTTGGGAACACGCCTGTGTCGGTGATTCAAGTAAAGTATGTTGAAGAGACATACGATGATTACACCGTCGGTTTGATTTTATGCCGTACCCAATGCCAGTGATCGGCATTTTCTCAAGCAGGTAACCTCAATTCCAGCAACGCATACAGCGCCCCAGCGGGGCAAAATGACAAATAATATTCTCAGATGTCACGCATATATGGTCTTTCAAATGATAACCAATACGTTTCCCAACACACAAACCGCCCCTCCGGGGCGGCCGAAAATAGCCCGCCAATTTATTGGCGAGTCCCGGTCAACCACGTTGTTCCGCCCCATCGGGGCGGTTGAAAAAAAAATCTGTTATTGTTTGATGAGTTTATAAAAACAGCACTTCAATTTTTCACGAACGACAACTCAGTTGTAAGATGCGGTCCCAACATTTCTTTTATTGTTTCCGGAATAAAATAGAACGGAACCGCTCGTTGCTGGTACACAACGCAAAGCGTCTTGAACCGGGTGTCCACGCCTCATTTTGGACATATGGAAAAACGCTATAAACCTGTCCTCGAGCGTGGACACTAATTTTACCAGCCCTTTTTTACATTTTCACTCCAGCATCCCCTCCAGTATCCGTGCGGCATTCTCTACAAAAACCGGACACTTTTCCGTAAACACATTTGCAGCTGTGGCTTTCCGGCGCTCGGCTTCATCACAAAGATCATAACCTATAAGAATTTTACACTCACATGTACCGAAAATCGACTCAAATGCCTGAATAAAAAATTTCACTTTTTCTATCGCATTATTTTTGGCCTCCGAATCCTCCAGAGACTCGGCGCCCAAAACCAATCCAAGCACCATGGCACCACCGGTCACCGCACCACAGGTTTTTCCCATCCGTCCCATACCGCCGGAAAAACCGGACCCGAGTTTAAAGGCTTTACTTTTTGACAGCCCATAATCTTCGGCAAATGTCCATAAAACAGCCTGTGAACATGATGCGCCGTCAATGAATTTTTGTTTTGCCATTTCAGACTTTTTCATTTCCCGCTCCAATGTTATTCAATACGAAAACCATTTATACGAATAAAATCCACTGAGAAAATAATCTCTCAAATCCGGGATAAGGCGCCAGAGGGATCACCTCAAAGGATATCAGTTCTTTCCGCACCAGCGGTAGCAACGACAATATTTCGTGGGCTGCCGCCACATTTTCACACTCAAGCACCAGCACCGCGCTTTTCCGGTCCGCGCGAAAGTATATTTCCCGAAAAATACCTTTTGAATATAACCGCCATACAGCCTGCGCCTCTTCTTTGAGAAAAGGTGCACAATCCGCTGATGTTTTCCCCTCAACATCCCGTTCGATCGCCAAAATTTTCATACAGATCTCGTCTACCTAATTACCAGCATTTTAAAGGTCTTTTTCAACGAATCCGAGTGGATAACACCGTAATAGATCCCGCTCGGCACCTCATGCCCCCTCAGGTCGCTGCCGTTCCACACCACAACATGCTCGCCCCGTTCCCGGCGACTATCCAGCAACCGCCTCACCAGCTGTCCCCTGATATCATAAATATCAATACGAATATGCTGATTCGAAACCAATTCATATTTGATCGTTGTGGACGCGTTAAAGGGATTGGGGAAATTATATGCGAGTAAATTTTCCTTCCTAGCGGCTATTTTCAATGTTAAAGACGAAGCACCGGCCAAATCGTCCAGGAACTCGCGAATTTTTATTTCACCTGCCGGTTGTTTATCCCCTTTGAGGGAAAATTCCAAAGACAGTAAATCGTTTGCGGTGGCTGGGTGCTTTATCCCAGGCAGGGTAAAACCGCCGATCCATAACTCGCCGGGTTGTTTTTCATAACCATCCAGGCGGGTCCAATCCAGAGTGATGGAACCGCGGCGCAGTGTGGAAAACTCATAAAAATCCGCAGGATATTCCACAACCATGCCGAACGCCGTCAATGCGATTGCCTGTTCGCATGACACCGGCACAATCAATCGGCGGCCGTCCTGCTCGAGATGTGCTGTCATAGCCGGCGGACAAACCGCTTTTTTATTCAAGCCCTCACATGTCAAAACGGAATCGCCGTTCAAATAGGCCGTAAAAATACGCAAAGCATCGGCCGGTGTAATATTCCCGTCACAGTTGGCATCCGACGATCGGGTAAGACAGGGGGTATAGCACGCATTGTCCTCGCTGATTTCACCCTGTTGCATATACATTTGAAAGGCACACTGGGCATCACCCGGTGTCAAGACGCCGTCCATATTGATATCGCCGAGTTTACAGTGAGTTGCGTATCGA
>JAFGEC010000105.1 GCA_016931775.1 Candidatus Zhuqueibacterota bacterium
TTACACCATATTTTGATGCAGCAACGCCTGATGCAGGAAATTAATAAAGCTTTAAAAGCTGACGGTTTATTTATTTTCTCCGATAATATCGGCATGCATTGGCTCAGCAGGATTATGGGAGGTACGTTGTACTTTTTATTACCGACCTATGTGAGCTATGTTCAAAAACTAAAAATCGCTATCGGTGGAGAAAAGCGAATCAAAAAAGACATGACCGAACGTTCTCCTTTCGAGGAAATCAATACAGCAGATATTATACAGTTGGCCGAACAAAACTTTGAAATTCTTGATTACCGTGAACATACGGGGATCGGTTATCGTGCCGCCATTGCCGGCGATATCCGGTTTCCTGGATTTTTAAAATACTCATTTCTCAAGCAATTGAAAAAATTGGATGATTGGTGCATCAGATTGCGTTTACTAAAAGGTGATCACGCATTTGTCACCGCACGTCCCAAAAAATAAAAAGCAGGCAGATATGAAACAAACAGAGACCATAACAG
This sequence comes from Candidatus Zhuqueibacterota bacterium, assembly GCA_016931775.1. Classification (GTDB taxonomy): domain Bacteria; phylum Zhuqueibacterota; class Zhuqueibacteria; order Residuimicrobiales; family JAFGEC01; genus JAFGEC01. The sequence goes on from JAFGEC010000105.1 coordinate 504, forward strand.
CTGAACAGGTGGAAAAAATTGCCACCAATCAACACTTTGATCCGTTTTTTATTCTCGGTCCGCATCAGGTAACAATTAATAAAAAAAACATATGGGCTATAAGAGCATGGCTTCCTGATGCCAAATCGGTTTGGTTAAGAGAGCCTGAGAAAAAAACTGAATTGCCCATGAAATCCGTACATAATGAACATTTTTATGAAATCCTGGTTGACTGGCCGGAATTAAAAGTCTATCAGTTTCATGTTTTAGCGATGGATGGGCATGAAAGATATATACACGATCCCTATTTTTTCCTCCCTCAGATCACTGATGAAGACCTTTATCTTTTCGGTATGGGGGATCATCACAAGATTTATGAAAAAATGGGTGCCCATGTCATGAATGTGAATGGTGTCTCCGGTGTCCATTTTGTCGTGTGGGCACCCAATGCGCGAAATGTCAGTGTGCTTGGTGATTTTAACCAGTGGCATGGCGGCAAACATCAAATGAGATGTCTCGGATCTTCGGGAATATGGGAATTATTTATTCCGGATATAGGTATCGGAGAAAAATATAAATATGAAATCAAAGACCAGCACGGTAATATGTTTATTAAATCCGATCCTTATGGTTTTGCCCACGAGTTACGTCCTAAAACCGCCTCGATTGTGGCCGATGTAAACAGTTATGAATGGCATGATTCCGTATGGATGGAAAAACGCCGTAATAAAAATCCACAGGATGATCCCATATCGATTTATGAAGTGCACCTGGGATCGTGGAAAAGAAAGGGCGAATGGGGAAATGAATTTTTAACTTATCGGGAACTGGCCGACCAGTTGGTAGAATATGTAAAGGGAATGGGGTATTCCCACATTGAACTCCTACCTATTATGGAACATCCTTTTGATGCTTCCTGGGGTTATCAGGTTACCGGATTTTTTGCACCAACATCCCGATTTGGCGGTCCGTCCGACTTTCAATATTTTGTCGATTTATGCCATCAAAACAACATCGGTATTATTTTGGATTGGGTACCCGCCCATTTCCCCCGGGATGATTTTGCACTCGCCTATTTCGACGGTTCTCATCTTTACGAACATGCCGATCCAAGGGAGGGCGAACACAAGGATTGGGGAACTCTTATCTTTAATTACGGCAGAAATGAAGTTCGTAATTTTCTCATAGCGAATGCATTGTTCTGGTTTGATAAATACCATATCGACGGTATCCGTGTTGATGCTGTGGCATCCATGCTTTACCTTGATTATTCTAAAAAAGAAGGCGAATGGATACCCAATGAATTCGGCGGAAGGGAAAATCTAAAGGCTATTCATTTTATGAAACGACTCAACGAGTTGATTTTTGGTTATTTTCCCGGTGCTATGAGTATTGCAGAAGAATCGACCGCCTGGCCCGGTGTTTCTAAACCTACCTGGCTCGGTGGACTGGGATTTAATTTTAAATGGAATATGGGGTGGATGAATGATTTTTTAACCTATTTTTGCAAGGATCCCGTCCATCGCAAATATCATCACAATATGATTACTTTTGCGCTGCTGTATGCCTTTCATGAAAATTTTATGCTCGTACTCAGCCATGATGAAGTTGTCCACGGTAAACGTGCCCTTTTAGACAAAATGCCGGGCGATTTTTGGCAGAAATTTGCCAATTTGCGTGCTTTAATCGGTTTTATGTATGGACATCCCGGTAAAAAACTGCTTTTTATGGGCAGTGAATTCGGTCAGTGGCAGGAATGGCAGGAATCAAAAAGCCTTGATTGGCACCTGATGCAATACGAACCACATCATAAACTGCAACAACTTGTTCGCGATTTGAATGCGATGCTCAAGTCGGAACCCGCATTATATAAAAAAGATTTCGATCCTTCGGGCTTTGAATGGATCGATTTTAATGATTGGGAAAACAGTATTATCTGTTTTATGCGAAAAACCACTCGGCCTGAAGATACTCTGATTTTCGTATGCAATTTTACTCCGGTTTACCGGGAAAATTATCGCATCGGCGTTCCTTATTTCGCTTTTTACAAAGAAATACTCAATACCGATTCTGCCGTCTATTGGGGCAGCGATAAGGGCAACTATGGAGGATTTTACAGCGATAAAATACCTTGGCATCATTTTTCCTTTTCTCTGAATTTAAATTTGCCGCCGCTTTCGACTGTTGTTTTTAAACCACGGATAAAAACCTCGTCGTTATGTTAGATTTATGGTGGAAATTTTATTCTGTTTGGGAAAAAACACTGTCATTTCGTATTTTTGTCGGTTTTTTTGAACTGTTGTGGCTGGTTCTTCCTTATTTTTTACTCGGACTGTTGGTAATACTGTTGTTCGATCGGTTTTTACCAAAGCTCACTCAGGTATCGGCACTTAAAAAAAACACGATTGGTGCGATTATTTTCGCTTCGGTACTCGGAGTTCTCTCACCTTTAGGCACATATGTTGCGGTGCCGATCTGTGCGATCTTGTTGCGGAATGGATATCCCATGGCTCCCATTTTTGCCTTTATGCTGGCCACACCGCTTATTAATCCGAACCTTTTTATCCTTACTGCCGGTATGCTGGGTCTGCCGATGGCAGTGGCCCGGACGGTGAGTGCTTTTATTCTGGGAATAGCAGCTGGAATAATTATTTATTTTTTCCCTGTTTCTATCGATAAATTATCCGAACATAAAAAAAATCACCGTCGAAAAGAGAACTTTTGGCGGCATTTTTTTTCGCATATAAAATATGTCTTGAAATTTTTTTTAATTGCATTGTTTATCAGTTCCGTCGTTCAGGTTGTTGTGCCATCCGAATGGATTGTTCAAACCATGGGAAGTCGTGGCGGTCTGTCGGTTTTTGTCGCTGTCGGCCTGGGTGTTCCGTTTTACTCGTGCGGAGGTGCGGCGATACCGCTTATTATGGTTCTTAAAGACCTTGGTATGGCATCAGGTCCTATACTGGCATTTTTTATTTCAGGTCCTGCGACAAAGTTCAGTACTCTTGCTGTTATCAAAATGACGATGGGATGGAGGGTCTTTTTCTTTTATCTTTCCGTATCCATGATAGGCGCTGTCTTTTTTGGTTTGATTTATGGCTGGCTAGGTTGAGGAAATATCATGAAAGTTTTATTTTGGGTCATTATGTTTTGTACTTCTGTTGCGGCAGCGTTCGATTCCGGAGGACAGTTGCTTCCGGAACAGGCGGCATATGATGTGACTTTTTATAACCTGGATTTACAAATAGATCCGGCTTTGCAAACAATCGCCGGATCCAATATGATATATTCAAATTTGATCGATCCTATAGATTTTTTTGTTTTCGATTTGGAACCGTGTTACACCATAGATTCCATACTGGTACGAAACGACAATGAGTCCTTTCAAAATTGCACCTGGATTTTTCAAAATAATAAAAATTGGGTAAACTTACCCCGGCAATACGCAGCAAATGAAAAACTGGTGATCAAAGTTGTATACCATGGCCGTCCACCTGTAGCCGCCAATCCGCCCTGGAGTGGCGGTTTTACCTGGGAAACCACAAGTAAAAATGAACCATGGATATCCGTATCATGTCAAACCGAAGGAGCGGATATCTGGTGGCCGTGTAAAGATCATCCATCCGATGAACCCGATTCCATGTCCATAAGCCTGACCGTTCCCGATGGATTGGAATGTCTATCCAACGGCCAATTCAGAAAGAAAGAACAAAACAACAACGGGACAGCCACTTTTTTTTGGTTTGTTTCAACACCTATCAACAATTATTGTGTGACTTTATATATCGCTCCATATGACCTGCTGCAAACAAATTATACCAGTGTATGCGGCGATACGATTTTGATTAATTTTTGGCTTCTTCCCGAAAGTAAAAACCGTTATGCAAATGCTCTGGATGAATTTGTCCTGCATCTGGCATTTTACGAAACTGTTTTAGGACCCTATCCGTTTCGAGGCGATAAATATGGTGTTGCAGAGGCTCCATATCTTGGAATGGAACATCAGACAATTATCGCTTACGGCAATCGTCAGGGTCCTTCGGTATTCGGTTATGATTTTGGTTTTGATGCACTGCATTTTCATGAACTGGCCCACGAGTGGTTCGGTAATCTTGTTACCGCACGTGATTGGAGTGATTTCTGGATTCATGAAGGTTTTGCGACATATATGGAAGCTCTGTATGTCGAATACCTGCATGGCGAAAAAAGTTATCGAGAGATCATGCAGCATTTTTTACAACAAATCCAAAACCGGCAGCCTGTCGCAGCGGATTGCTCCCGATCCGCACAGGAAATGTATAACGGCGATATTTATTTTAAAGGCGCCTGCATTTTACATTCCTTACGATATGTACTGGGTGATGAAGTTTTTATGATGTCATTGAAGCGATTTTTATATCCCGATACAAATCATCAATGTGTTACCGATGGCTCGTTGTGCCGCCTGGTTACAAGCAATGATTATGTCCGGATATTAAAAAATTTGACCGGTCAAGACTTTTCATGGTTTTTTAACGTTTATCTAAAGCAAGCGGAACTGCCTGTCTTGCACGCACATATAGAAAAAACACAGTTAATCCTTCGCTGGGAAGTTAAAGAAAAACGCGAATTCCCGATGCCCGTTGAAATTCGCATTAGAAATCAAAATCAACGAATTGAAATGCCGGACGGCAGCGCAGTGGTTGAATTATTACCCAATCATATACCCGTTGTGGATCCAGACAATAAAATACTCAAAGTGTTGTCTAAAACATCAGCCGTACCGGAGATTGTAAATCATGGTATTTCCGGATTCAATCTGGAGCAAAATTACCCAAATCCTTTTAACGGGCAAACCTCTTTCCGTTTTATTTTGCCCTGTGATACACGTGTACAACTGACCATATATGATCTACAGGGTAAACAGGTAGCAAAAATTCTCGATCAAGAAATGGCTGCGGGCGAACAACAGGTTCAATGGGATGCGGGTTCTCTGCCTACCGGAACATTTATTTACAGACTGGAAACACCGTTGTTTAAAAATTCAAAAAAACTCGTTGTGTTAAAGTAGCAGGGAGAATGTCTTGCGTCTTAATGGTAAAACCGTACTCTTAACCGGTGCTTCTTCCGGTATCGGCTATGAATGCGCCCAACGCCTTGCGGAAAAAGGCTGTCGTTTGATCCTGATTGCCCGCCGTGGTGAAATATTAAAACAACTCATTTCTCAATTACCGGCTTACTCTGAGCCGCATATATACTATTCCGCCGATTTATCATCAGAAGCGGATATTCGCAATGTTTGTCAAAAAATCATCAGTGCAAATATCCCGGTGGATATTCTTTTTCTCAATGCCGGGGTTGGAACGGGAAAATACAGCAGTTTCGAAATCGACTACGACAAAGTTCTTTATACTTTCAAGGTAAATTTTTTCAGCATCGTACTTTTTGTTAAATATTTTTTACCGGTTTTAAAAAAACAGAGACAGAGTATGATTGCCGTCAACGGCAGTATCGCCGGATATCGGGGACTGCCGGCGTCCGCTTCGTATTCTTCATCAAAGGCCGCGCTGATGAATTTCATTGAAAGTCTGCGCATCGATCTATGGAATACCAATATTAAATGTGTATTAATCTCGCCAGGATTTGTAAAAACTCCCCTAATCGCCAATAACAAATTTTTTATGCCATTTCTTATGTCTGTGGATAAAGCCGCAAAAATTATCGTCAGAGGAATGGAAAAAGAAAAGCCAGAGATATCTTTCCCTTTTTGGTTTGTTTTAATTGCAAAGGTTGCGAGATTATTGCCCCATAATTTTTATGCCAAAATTATGTATGGACGGAGATAATTCAAATCGGATGGTGCTTTTTTATGTCCGTAAAATCAGATATTCTTCATAATACAAATGAATTTTTAGATCAAAAAGTTACAAGGATTGTTCTCGGAGAGCGTTTAATTGCCGTTCAAAGCAAAGGTGTCGGTCTGGCTTCATCTCTAAGGCAGAAATCAACAGATCAGATGGTGTCAGGTTTCTTGGGTCGTTCGGTCACCGACCTGGCAAATTATTTTTTAACGGATATTCCTCAAAAGTCCGGTATCGGTTTAGCGGCAATAAATTCAATTTTGGCTCCCTTGGCCCAAAACGTTGTCGAAGAAAATGCAACGAGTCTTATTTTAAAAAAGGGGGTAGGTAACAATGTCGCCATTATCGGCCATTTTCCGTTCGTGAACATTCTAAAAAAAGACGTCGCCAACCTTTACGTTTTCGAACTGGATCCTCAAGCCGGTGATTTGCCCGCTAAAGAAATGCCAAAATATTTACCTTTTTGCGACCTGGTTGCCTTGACCGCAACTGTCCTCATGAACGGAACGTTTGAAACGGTCATGAATTTTTGTTCGCCAAGGGCATATAAAATTATGTTGGGTCCGTCAACACCCCTTACACCGGTGCTATGGGATTATGGTATAGATGCCCTGGCTGGTTGTCTCATTACAGATGCTGAAACCACACTTGATGCTGTTGCTTCAGGAGTTTCATTCAGGGAACTTGCAAATGTTCGTCGTGTTTTAATGTTGAAATAGAAAAAGGAGAAATTTTTTATGGGTGCAAAAATAATACACTATAGCAAAATACCGATAAATACTTTTGGGCCGGAAGCGCCGGGAACCTCACTTCGCGTGTTAATCAGTGACAAACAGGATGGCGCACCGGTGTACAATTTGCGTATGATTGAAATTGAATCCTGCGGTTATACACCCAAACATCAACATGACTGGGAACACGAAAATTTTGTAGTTGAAGGCCATGGACAGGTTTTTATAAAAGATACATGGTATGACCTCGGCCCCGGTTCAGTGGTTTTTGTCCCGCCCGGTGTTCTTCATCAGTACAAGAACACAGGAGAACAACCTCTTAAATTTTTATGCGGGATACCGACTGAAAAAATTCTTTCCAATCGCGGATAAAAAAAAGATGGGTCTGCCAATGCCGCCATATTGACAAACCCATGCTGTTTTGGGAGGATCTATGTTATAGGGGGTTTTTTATTCTTCCTTATTTTCTATCCATGTACCAGCAGATTGACTGACCTTTATAATAAAGAGACAATTTATCTTCTTTTTCTCTCAAAATAATTTATTTTTTAACAAAAAATGATAAAAAAAAGATGGATTTTCTGAATGGGGAGGAGGAACAGATAGACGATGAGGTGAAAAACGTTCTTTGAATTCTCTGATAAAATTTATACATTTATAAAAAGGGAAACCTCATCAGTGTCAA
>JAFGEC010000106.1 GCA_016931775.1 Candidatus Zhuqueibacterota bacterium
ATGCAGCTTTTCTCCCTCTTGAATGATGATAAAATCCTGTTCGTATTTTTCAACGCCGAAAGCAAAAACCGCCAATGTGTATCTCCCAGGTGGTACATATAGACCAAATGTGGATTCTTTCTGACGTAATAACCGGACCGGTTCACCCACATACTCATTGCCTGCTTCTCTTTTCATGTGGTAAAGTCCTACATAAACCGAGTCCACTGCAACTTCAAGGTTTATTTTTCCCGTGACATTTGTTTTGGGATTTTTTTTCTCCAATACCGAGCAGGAAATAATGAGAGCGAGAAGCACCAGCAGGTACCGCAAGGAAAATTTTTGCATGATTTCCTCCTTTATCAGCTAATCGGATTTTGAATAATTAACGATGACTTTTGGGATAAATAATAATCTTACACTTGGAATATTCAAAGTTAAACAAAAAGCCAAAAAAGTATTTTCTCAATCGCAATTTACTTGTGCAGATCGCGGTACTTTAAAAGAGATTCGAAATCGTACCTGTGTTCCGGCCCGCAAATCCGGAAGAATCGATAGTTTGTTTTTTACTTTTTAATATCTCTGGGAAAGTAAATTTGACCTGATTGGCTCAATTTTAAAACTTTGTCGTACACCTTTTATGGTGTACGACAAAGTAAAAATTTTATCCTATTTTACCAACAGCATTTTTTTCGTAGAGGTTTGGTTTTCAGTTTCCAGTTTATAGAAATATACGCCGCTTTCGACGGTTTCACTTTTACTATTGCGGCCGTCCCACGTGACCGTATGTGTGCCGCTTTGGAATATCTGATTTGCCAGTGTGGCTACTTCCTGGCCGAGCGTATTGTAAACGCCGAGTTTTACATTTGTTGCTGCAGAGATGGTAAATTCAATATTCGTTGAGGGATTGAACGGATTCGGGAAATTTTGCTTGAGCGCAAAGTCCGCCGGTGCGGTGGCCGGAGCTTTCTCCACGCTTACTTCTTTGCCGAGCATAAATGCCACGGCGTTCAAAAACATTTGGTCACCCTCTTGAGTCAGATTGTATTCACCCTGCTGGTCACAACTGCCCGCATCTTCCTGAGTGCTGCAAGGAAAAAGTAAACGTGGTGCAGCCGCGAATTGCTCCGTTTCCCAGTGATAGTACGCATCCGCCGGCCAGTATACGATGGCGATCGGTTCTTCGACAGTTGCTAGATCGGAGACGGCTGTCGCGATAATAACGCCCTCGTCACCTGCCTCGGCATTATCAACAAGCGATGTATTGCCGCAGCCGATTGTGGGATCAAGTGGGTAAATTATACCGTCTGCATCCGGTGTCAGGCCCGCAAAAATCGGATGATCAGGATCCACAACCTTAAATCCCGGCGCGCCGCTTCGGCCGTTACTGATCAAATTATCATTGGGAAACCACTGCCAGCGGTTTGCACGAGATAAATAAACGCTGAAAAGAATCAGCGGTTTTCCTACCGAGTTCCAACCCTCCGGATCGTTATAGTCACCGCTATTCGTTGTACGGCCGACGATGATCAAATCGTGACTTTCCATCTTTTCGATTTGTTCAACTGTCAAAGGCGCACCTCTCATTGAATCAAGATAAACCGTAACTTCATAACCGGCAAATTCCAACAAATCAATGTAAGGCTGTTCGTTAAAATAACCGGTCTCATCGACCCAGGTCCCGCCACCGACAAAGGCAATGGATTCTGATAAAGCTGTGCCGGTGAATACAAATCCGACAAGAGTGACGATGATAAAAGTTTGTAATAGTTTTTTCGAAACGTTCATGTGTTCCTCCTTGTGGTTATTACAGATTAACGTAATTATACGACAAACGAATTTTTAATTCCAACGTTCCGCAAACAGTAATTAAAATGTCTATGCCACCTCCTTTCTATTCTGATGTTTGATTATCCGGTAAAGTGGTTGAGTCTATTAAATTTAATTATTTTAATATACGTTAAAATGCCGTAGCATTTAATTTATTTTTGACACAAATTCCAATTCAGTAAGGTTTTTCTTCCTTGTGGTGCAAAAAAGATATGATTAAGAATGATCATATACCAAGCGATTTTTATTTCTTTTTCATCCTCAAACCAACTGACAGGAATTTTAATTTTCTCCGCATTGCACAAAAAAGGGGGAAATACGCCTGAATGCGCCTTCCATTCCGGGATGTAAATGACAAACTGCAATAACCGGAGCGCCTATTCTGTTTTCGGACATATTTATACATATCGTTTATGTGCAAATGTAATAATTCAAGATACAAAAACCAAATAAAAATAAAAAAAATGATATAATTATATTGCAGTTTTTGTGCAAAATAATTATCATAACAGGTAGGTTGTCGCTTCGTACAGGGATTATGGAGGATCTAACGTTGTGAGTACACATAACAAGATACTGGAGACAAAGACGTTTATCGGGTCATCAAGTGAGGGATTGATAGTGGCCAACGCGATCCGAGCTAATTTACTCGATGTAACGGATTGCCAAATATGGACCGAGGGAGTGTTTCTTCCGGGCCGAACGTTTATTGAGACGCTGGAACAGATGCTTGATCGTATGGACTACGCCATCTTGGTAGCTACGCCAGACGACATGCTCAGACAACGTAACATCGAGAGTTTTAGTATGCGCGATAATGTACTTCTCGAGCTGGGACTTTTTATGGCTAAACTGGGGCGAGCCCGCACGTACCTGGTCTCCCCGAAAGATACTCCTATTCATATCCCATCCGATCTTCTTGGAGTTACAACAGTTAGCTATACTGCCCCCTCTTCAACGGAAACGGCTGCTGAACTTTTGAAGAATCCGTGCGATAGGATAAAGGAAGCGATGAAAGCAGCAGAGGAAGAGCTTTCTTTGGCGATGAAACGTTTGCTTGTAAAACGGTTGTTGACCCTGACGAATCGTATTCAGAGCTTCGTCGTGACACTGCAATCGGAATCAATTCGGTCATTGACAGATCGAAGCGAATTTGAGCGAATACGAGTCGATAGTATTGAGCGTCTCGCAGCTTTGACTAGCGAGTATGAAGAAGATGCAAAGAAGCTTGACGTTACACAACAAGCGGACCAACTAACAGAAATCGTATTGGATGCTGTACGGGAAATTCCTTTCCCTGAGGAGGCGGTTGTCACGCAAAGCGACATGGTCGGTGGCTTTCTGAGCCACTTGGCCGGAGCACGGTCAGCTAAAGATCAAATTCGCGACCGGTTCGAAAAACTAACGAAGCGATACGAAGGCTGGTGGGGTAAATACGGCCCCCGCATCTCAGGTGCTTTAAATGAGTTTCAAGCGGCGCTGATAAATTCTATGTAGTGAGCCAGTCATTCTACCACAGGATGTAAATATTCAATGTGAATTCAAAGATTAAAACGTGAAAAGTTGATTGTTTCTTAAAATCGATTTTATTTTAATTATAAATATTTCAATAATCATTTTGATAACATAAAATTCGGGAAAAAAGCCAAATGAAAAAATTTTCATACCTATTGACCGGTCTGTCTCTTCTTTTTATCTTCCTCATATCGGGATCGATTTCTGCTTTTGCATTCGAAAAATCGAAACACATCGAACCGCAGTATTTTACGGAACCTCCCAAAGAATACCGTCAACATGCATGGTTGACTTTTGACTTATCCCGTGCAACGGAGGAAAATCTAACGAAACAGATTCGCAAGTGGTCCGAGCAGGACCTGACAGGCGGATTCTATTTGGGCATGGGGCCCGGAAATACAGCAGGATTGTCGGAGGAATATTTGAAAGGGTCGGGACGGCAACCTTCCGATCAAGGTATCGCCTTTCTCAGCCGGGAATATTTTGATTTGTACACCAGGGCTGTTGAAGCAGGATTAAAATATGGCAATCCACCGCTGGTGTTTTATGATGAAGTGGGATATCCCAGTGGCATGGCCGGAGGCCTCTTATGTTCAAAATATCCCCAACATGGGGCGAAAAGTCTCGAAAAAATAGAAAAAGATATAACCGGACCTTTACGCGTCGATATGGAAATTCCCGAAGGAATAACCTTGGGCGCGGTAAGGATGAATCTGGATACGCGTGAACTGACGGATCTGAGCGATCAAATAAACGGCAGCCGACACCTGATCTGTGATGTGCCTGAAGGGAACTGGAAGGTAATGGGATTTTATCTCGATCCAAAAGCATCCCTTGGACAGGGCCGGAAGAGTGGTTATGTCGATTATCTGGATAAGGAAGCCGTGCAGACGTATATCGAATTATGCTATCAGGCACATTATGATCATCTCAAGAAATATTTCGGAGAGGTGCTGAAAATTACCCATTACGATGAACCCGCCATGCATATGACCAAGGGGCGTGCATGGACGCCGAGGTACAATGAAAATTTCCAGAGGGAATTTGGATTTAATCCGATGAAATACTATCCGGCATTGTGGTACGATGTAGGGCGCAATACCGCTGCTATCCGAAATGCTTTATGGGGATTTCGGACTAAATTGTTCACCGAATGCTACATCAAACAGCATGATGACTGGTGCCGGGAGCATAATATTATGTTCAGCGGCCATGTCGACCAGGAAGAGATCGATAATCCGGTACCCGTCTCAGGTGATTTGATGCTTTTTTTTAAGTATCAAGAGGTTCCTGCAATCGATGATATCTGGTGGTGGGGACGTACCAATCGTGCCTACAAACTGGTCAGTTCATCCGGTTTCAACTGGGACAAACCATTTTTCATGGCCGAAACCTACGCAGCCTACCGTGAAAATATGAGTCCGGAAATTGTCTATAAAGTCGCGATGGATCAGGCTGCCATGGGTGCCAATTTTCAGGTCGGTGCCTTGCCCCGCGATAAAACACCGAAAAGCGACCGGTTTATTGGGAGGCTGTGTTATATGCTGCAGCATGGCCGGCACGTGGCGGATGTGGCAATCCTGTATCCCATCGCCTCACTTCAAGCAGCTTACCGGTTCGGTCAGTGGGAGGATAGTACACGCAATGCCGGCAGTATGGCAGTGGCTTATGC
>JAFGEC010000673.1 GCA_016931775.1 Candidatus Zhuqueibacterota bacterium
TGTCCATAAAAAAATCTGACAGGATCAAATCGTTAAAGTGTCGTTTATTAAATCTAAAGTCTCTTAAAAATCACTGTTGTTTAAAACCAGTCATCGTAATTGGCGACGGAAATAAAAGCGGCACGAGGAGGCCCGCGGAGCCCGCGGAGGATCACCCCGCGTCCTTTCAGAACGTGAAAATTATGCGGCCGTCAAGAAAAAATGGGAACGAAAAATCCTTCCGTTTTCGTACAAGCGGGGAAGCCGGAGCGGCCCTAAAAGTCAATAAAAAGTTTGTATAAAAAAAACCTGCGGGAGTTTAAAAGGGAACATTGTCCAAATTCCCAGGTTCCGGCGGAGTGATCGGGCAAGTCCTCGCTGTCACTAACGCTTTACCCGTTGCAGATTAAAAACTTGAATTTTGCCGCAATCCTCTATATATTTGTAAACAACAGATTGATATGGTGAACATCGTCGATCTTTCATCATCGAATAGATTTGATTTGGCGGACACCGGTACGGATTTTTCACAACATTTCAGGATTATTTTTATGCGCTCGTTCATAATCATCATTTTATTATTCGCTTTTTCTCAAATTCAGGCGGAACCATCGGAATTAAAAATATGGTTCGATCATCCTGCCAAAGAATGGAACGAAGCCCTGCCCGTCGGCAACGGCCGGTTGGGTGCCATGGTCTTCGGCGGCGTAAGAAAGGAAAGGCTGCAGCTCAACGAGGAGACGGTGTGGACCGGTGCTCCCATCGACGTCATAATCCTCAGGCTCTGGGAGCGCTTCCGGTGGTGCGTGAATTGCTGTTTCTGGGCAAATACGCCGAGGCGGAGAAAATGGCCCAGGAGAAAATTTTGGGCACCCGGCTGGAAGGAGGGACCCATACCTATCAGTCACTCGGGAATCTGTTTTTGGATGTGGAAACTGCGGGTGAGATAAGCGGCTACAAGCGCGAGCTCGATCTGCAGACCGCCATATCCAGAGTGGAATACATGGATAGCGGCGGCATGAACATCCGCGAGATTTTTTGCAGTGCCGTTCATCAGGTCCTGGTTGTGCGGTTAACGTCCGACGGGAGGGAGGGCGTGAACTTTGCCGTCCGGTTGAACCGGCCGGGGGATAGGGCCGCTTTGGAAGTGGACGGAGACGAGATCACGATGACGGAGCATGTGGGCGGCGGCAACGGTGTTAAAATGGCGACGCGCCTGAAAGTAAAGACCGAGGGCAAAATCACCGGTTTACCGGACGGTTTAAGCGTTCGCAACGCCGCATCCGCCGTTCTGATTTTAACAGCGGCCACGGACTATCGCGGCGAGAATCCCGCATTGTTAACCCGTTCCCGTCTGGATTTTGCCGCAAAAAAATCGTATCAGACACTTTTAGACGCCCATCTGGAAGACTATCAACGGCTTTTTTACCGGGTGAGTCTGAATTTGGGATCCTCCGATGCGGTTTTTTTACCCACCGACCAGCGCCTGGAAGCTTTGCGAAACGGATATTCCGATCCGCAGCTTCTGGCCCTGTATTTTCAATTCGGCCGGTATTTACTGATCTCCAGCTCCCGTCCCGGCTCCCTGCCTGCCAATTTACAGGGAATCTGGGCCGAGGGGCTCAAGCCGCCGTGGAACGCCGATTACCACATCAATATCAATATCCAGATGAACTATTGGCCGGCGGAAATAACCAATCTGTCCGAGTGCCACGAACCGTTTCTGGACTTTATCCGCGACCTGGTGCCATCCGCCCGGGAAACCGCGCAAAAAACCTATGGCTGTCGCGGTATCGTCGCCCACCATACCACGGATGTGTGGCATTTTACCGCGCCTATCGGCAGGACCGGCTACGGTATGTGGCCCATGGGTATGGCCTGGTGCTGCCGGCATTTATGGGAGCATTACCTGTTTAACCAGGATGAAAAGTACCTGCTCGAGTTTGCCTGGCCGGTCATGAAGGAAGCGGCGCTGTTTGTCATGGATTTCCTTGTCCCGCATCCCGAAAAAGGTTATCTGGTGTCCGGTCCCTCCATTTCCCCGGAAAACCGTTTTTTAACCGCCGATGGCGAAATTGCGACTGTGGTCATGGGGCCCACGATGGATCACATGATCATTCACGACTTGTTGCAAAACTGTATATCGGCTCTTGAAATTTTGGATATTGAACCGGGCTTTAAAGCCACGTGCAGCAGCACCCTGGCAAAACTCGCTCCCATGCAGATCGGGCGTGACGGACGGATTTTGGAATGGACGGAAGAGTTTTTGGAGCCGGAACCCGGCCACCGGCACATCTCTCATCTTTTCGGCCTTCACCCCGGCAGACAGATCACCGCACAAAATAATCCCGAGTTTTTACAGGCCGCCCGGAAGACCATCGATTACAGGCTTGCCCATGGAGGCGGACACACGGGATGGAGCCGCGCCTGGATTTTAAATTTTTTCGCCCGTCTGATGGACGGCGATAAAGCTCATGAAAACCTGCTGGCACTGCTGGAAAAATCGACGCTGCCCAATTTGTTCGACAACCATCCGCCGTTTCAAATCGATGGCAATTTCGGCGCCACGGCCGGTATCACGGAAATGCTGCTGCAAAGCCACGGCGGAGAAATTGTGCTTTTGCCGGCGCTGCCGCATGCATGGGAGGAGGGCTATGTCTCGGGAATTTGTGCCCGCGGTGGTTTCGTCTTTGATCTGGCATGGGAGGACGGTCGTTTGAAATCCGCAAAACTGTTTTCGCGTTTTGGCGGTGACTGCACGGTACGGTATGGCGATAAAGCGATGCCATTGAAAACCCGACAGGCACAGGTTGTTGATGTGATGGGATTGTTCTAGGATACGGAGAGTGTGTCTGTACCTTTGCGATTCATTACACAAAAAAGCTGAGACACAGGGGCACTGTTTTATTCGGCCATGAAAAAAATCACTCGGATCCACGCGAAACGTCGAGATCGATGTTGATTGCTCGCACAGAGGCACAGAGGCACGGAGAAAGTCATAAGTCAAGAGCGTTGTCAAATCTTTCATTTGTTAACTAAAATTCAAAAAAACATAATGAATTATGTCTCTCCAGTGAAGTCAGCTTCAGCAGAAGATATTGAAAATCGAGTTTGATATCACAATGATCGTATACTGCAGTAAAAAACGAAATGTCATGCCCGTACCGCATTGCGGTACGGGCATCCAGTCGTTTTGGATGATGCCAGACCTTACAGTATGACCGATTGCGTGTATTTCTTAAATAAGGTTTAGAAAAAACAAGTTTTGATACTCTGAAAAACACCCCTTGATTTTTATCGATCTATATTTTATATTATGCCGGCAGTCTCAAGAAGTGGTGTTTGGTGCTTTTCTTTCATCCTCGAGTTGTCATTCGTTTAATTCTGTCATTTTTCCCTTTAATATTCAGGAGGTTCTGAGTGAAAAAATCATTCACTTTTAAAGGTCTGTTTTCTACTCTTCGAGAGAAAAAATATGCGGTTGTTTTGTGGCCGGTCCTGGGATTGGCATCGACCGCCTGGTTTCTGATTCGCGTGCTTCCCAAACCATCGCGGGCCGGATATCCGTGCATGAAAGTGGCCGCACCACTGGCTTCCACATTTGCCGTTTACCTCATCGGATTGTTTACCTCGGCTTTCGCTTTTACCCGGGCAAAAAAGGCGACAAGGAGCGCACCAAAATCGAACGATCGACCGGAGGGCAGATTTTTTACAGCGATGGGGAGGACAGTGATTACCTGCCGGTAAATATCGTCGATACCGATTATATGATCGATGTGCCGGCGATCAAAGCTCACGCACGTGCCGGTATTACCGCAACAGCCAAAAATCATTTCGGATCGCATATGCGTGCCGACGCTCAACATCTGCACCGCAGTCTGCCGTGTCCTGAGCAGGACGGCAATTACACCAACGGCGATATGGGATTGTACCGGGCTCTTGTTGATATTATGGGTCACGAACATTTGGGCGGAAAAACCATGCTTTACATCGTTGACGGCATCTGGGGCTCCAATGAGGCCGTCGATCCGCCGACCAAATGGAAATCCACACCGTTTAACGGGGATTGGCCGAGTTCCCTGATCCTGTCGCAGGATCCTGTCGCCGTTGAATCCGTGTGCTTTGATTTTCTGTATGAGGAATTTGATCCGGTAAAATATCCCAAGACCGCCTATCCGCATATGCCGGCCGTTCAGGACTATATACACCAGGCCGCCGATCCGGCCAACTGGCCCGCAGGTATCAAATACGATCCGGAAAATGACGGATCCGTGCTGGGAAGCCTGGGTGTACACGAACACTGGAACAATGCGCAGGATAAATAATACACTCGAAATCTCGGTACCGGTGAAGGCATCGAGCTGGTAAAAATAATGCATGAACCCACAGGTGTCGAAAAAAGTGAAAGTGCCGCTGCACCGGACGCGTTCAGGATGTATCCCAATTATCCCAATCCGTTTAATCCTGCAACCCGGATATTTTTTGATCTGTCTGCGGATGCACAGGTTCAACTGGCCGTATACAACATTCGCGGCGATAAAATCGCCACCTTGATCGACGGTTCTCTGCCTGCCGGTTCCCATGAAACCGAGTGGAACGGCCGCTTGAAGAACCAGCTGGTTGCGCCCTCGGGCGTTTATTTTGCCAGAATGACCGTTATGGTTGGTCATGAAAGATTCGAGCAGGTCAACCGGATGATGCTGTTGAAGTAAATTCCATATTCTACTAATATACCGGAAGATCCGTTCACCGGATTTGGATCGCCCGGGGATTCTACCCCAGGGCATTCACACTAAAATTTTAAGTATCGTGCGGCACGGCCTAAAGGCACGTGCCACATGTTTTTTTATCAATAGATCACCGAGTGCATGCAGAACACCTGCGCACCTTACGTTGAACGGTTTTTCGGAGCGGTTCCGGCACCTCTTCAGTCGTCGGTAAAAAACTTCACGGAACCGCACCCTATCACTCAAATTCACAGCCGAAATCATACCCCCGTCCCTGACATCGAGAACTATTTCAATATCCACAAGTGACAAAAGTTGAGTTAAGAATTTCCAACGGGATACTGCATTTCCTACTCCAACAGCGGCCGAATCAACTCCTCAAAGTTTGGCAGGGTCTGTCCGAATTTCTCGCCGTCCACATCAGCCGTCGAAGTCATCACGACGACCATTTCCTTTCCGGGCATAATAAAAATATAATTTCCACCGGCTCCGACGGCAGTAAAAGCATTCCAGCGGGGTAAAATCCACCAATAATAGCCATAATCATATACATAAGGCTCGGTCTGGAATTCGCTTTTTACATGTTTTCTCGTGGAAATGTCAATCCAACCTGCGTCGACTATTTGGATTCCCTGCCATTGCCCATGGTCTAAAATCATTTGTCCAATCTTTGCCATATCACGTGGTCTGAGCCATAATCCAAAGGCGCCCGTGGTTGTGCCCCTATGATCCGATACCCAGTAATAATTGACAATCCCCAAAGGATCAAACAGCCGTTCCTTTGCCCATCGTTCCAGAGTTTTTCCTGTTAACCGCCGAATGGCATAGCTGAGCAAATGCGGATCACAATCACGATAAAAGTATTCTTCTCCAGGCGCGGCATACATTGGTTTATTTAGAATATATCTGATTGGATCGTCCGGCTTATCGGCGAAAATTTCCACGGAAAAGTGGTCGTTATCAAATAATATGCCCGATCTCATGGTTAACAAATGTTACAGCGTGATGGAACGTTTTCGAATTTCCGGGGGGAATTTTTCCGGCATCATATCGTAGAGCCGCTGATCCAATGAGTCAATATAACCTTCGGATTTGACGATGCCAATCGTTAACGAGGTAATACTTTTCGTCACCGAAGCCAGGTGACCGAGGCGATCACGATCCTCGGTGCTTCGGCAATAGGCCTCAAAAACAAGTTTGCCGTTTTTTACGACCAGCAGACTTTTAGCGTTCAGGAAATGATTGTATTGGAACTCGATGCCGAGATTCATAAAAGACCGGCTCAATTCCTTTTTTAGAAGAATCTGAAAGAACAAGGCCTGATAGGTGTCGAGGGTTTCGAAATGCAGGGATTTATTCGGCTCGGTGAAATGATACGACAGATGGTGCATGGGCTCCTGTTTGGTATAGCGTGACCTTGGCGGCCGGGAGACCCAATTAATAACCGGGATTTCCATCCGGATCAGCACATGCCTATTGGAGGGAATTTCCTTTTGCCATTGAAATGCCGCCCCGATACCGTACGCGGTCAACCAATATAAATGCGCATCATCCCAGCTTCCCCAAAATAGATTATTCATTTGCAGCGGAAGGCATATACCGCTCCAAAATTCTCCGTACTTTTGAGAAACAAAAACTTTTTTGTACCACGATAACCGGATTTCTTGAGCCACGACCAATGCCTCGTGATCGTAGCGGTTTTGCATGTAACCTAAACCAAATCTATATCGGGCGTTGAGGGCATTTTCCCCGTACTGCCGCGAATACAAAGCACCCAAAGAAAGCCCGAGCCCGTGGAAACCCAGTGGAACGACTAAATCTTCCCGGTATGATGCCAATCCGCAGGTAAACTGAATGCCAAGAAAATCTGAATCAATCGGTTCTGTTTTCTCCTCATCTGCCCATGACAGGTTAACGCAGTGAACAAGAATCAGTAAAAAGACTGCAGATAGGCTTGTTAAACGGTGAATTGTTTTCATATCCATGTTCCTTTTTGTTTTTTCCCATTCCCATGCGACCGTCAAGTTTTCCGATCTGATGAATGATTGAGGTGACCCGCCTGGTCGGTCCGGGAAAACATCGAGATCGAATTTACTTGAGGTAGTATTTAAAGGCGGAAAAACCTGAGCAACAGGTTAAACACCACTGATTTCAAGGTGCGCTAACGACATGATCTTTAAAGTGTCGGAGATATTCATACCTAATCTTTTATAAAAGGGATAGTTTTTCTTATGTTTTGTAAAAATCGGCATGTGCTCAAAAATTTTAATTTTTTCATTCCATTGCTCCAATTCTTCGATATTGTCCGTCCACCAGACAAGTCTGGCATTAGAGCTCATTCCTCCGTTTTCAATGACTTTTTTATTGGCTATTTCCATTCCTTTTTTCGAACTGTAATCGAATACGGCTGTACTATGTTTGAATTGTTTGCAAAATTTTTTGAATAATTTCTTTAGGTTTTTTTCGTCAAAGTAATATATGACACCTGCCATGAGCAAAAACACATGATCTTTGTTACCGATTTTAGTATACCAACTTTCGTCAAAAACAGATGTGGCGATATATATTCGTTTATCACTTTCTTTGATATATTTACGCCGCAACTCGATGACATCCGGTAAATCCAGTTCGTACCAGGTGGATTTTCCGTTAAAAACCCGGTCAAATGTTGTGTCCAGGCCGCAGCCGATGTTGATAACACTTGCTTCCGGATATTTTGATAAAAACGTTTTAATTTTTTCATCAAAATAAATGCTTCTGGCAATCCATGCGGCACATGTGATGGGACTCATATTCTTTTCGATCTTTTTAAAATCGTAAGCAAGGTCTTTTACGATTGACACGGCAAGGGTGTCTACAAGTAAAGGTTTCTGCTTTTGGGTTTCAACTGCGCGGCCCCATAGAGGCAACAATAAAGTTTCCTGAACGTTTTCCAGGGTCATTTTATTCATAGCGGTCACCTTTAAAGATGGCCTGATAACAATCTTCGATGCACTGGTTTTTTCCTTGTTTTGAAAATTTTATTATGATGCGGTTGATAGAAAAATGGATGGGAATAAAAATTGGGGCAATATTTATCCATTCAAAAAAACGCAATCCAAGCAACCGCGTTACTTATATTACGCCTTTCCACTCTATTCCTGAAATCCTGATCCAGAGTATAATCGATAAATTTGCGCAATATTAAAAAATATTTATTCAAATTGCAAGGATAAAATGACGCAAAAAGTAATACCTCAGTTTTGGGTGGAAGGTGCGACGCACCGGCCCACGACATATTTATAAATAATTAAATTACAAAGACTTAGGATAAGTGGAAATGCGTCGCACCTGTTCTGTCCCACCCGTAACTGATATTTTACCGCAAAAATCAAGTATTATGGTGTGGTTCCGTCGTTCTTCCCGCCAGAGCCAGTAAAGGGTATGCCGGAACCGCACCATACATTGAACAATTTTATTGTTTTGATTATACATT
Organism: Candidatus Zhuqueibacterota bacterium; assembly: GCA_016931775.1. Lineage (GTDB taxonomy): Bacteria > Zhuqueibacterota > Zhuqueibacteria > Residuimicrobiales > JAFGEC01 > JAFGEC01. The sequence goes on from JAFGEC010000673.1 coordinate 8,182, forward strand.
AATGAAGTTAAATTGGTGAGGTTGCGATGCCTTTTATTTATCTTGGGAAGAATACTAACGCAACCACTCTTATACTGGTTCAATCCTTCGTTTTATAGCAATCAACGTAAAAGTAACATTTTTTTTGTTTCTACAAAATTATTTTCAACGTCAAGTTGATAAAAATATATACCACTTGATAATTTTGAGGCATCGAAACTTAAAAGATGGTACCCGGCTTTCATATCTTCATCTTTCAGAGTATAAATGATTTGTCCTAAAAGATTGGTGATGACCAGATGAACACGGGATGCTTTCGGCAAGCCGAATCGAATATATGTTTGAGCGTTAAAGGGATTGGGATAATTCTGCATCAACCTGTATTCTTTTGGGATGCCGGAGTAGATGTTTATTCCTGATGATCCAAAGTAGACTTTTACCGGATCTGAAAACTCACTGTGATTACCATGAAGATCAACTGCCTGCACCTTGTAGATATAAAACTCTCCTGCCACTACTTTTGTATCCGTAAAATTGGACTCTACTGTCTGATCAATAGTCGAATCGTCCCGGAAGACAAGGAAATGGCCGAAATCCTCTGCTTCCGATTCTTCCCATTCCAAATAGATCGCACCGGGATTTGCCACAGCTTGCAGATTTACCGGTGCCTCAGGCGATATATTGTCCACACTGTAGCCGCTGTCTGCAGGTGAAAAATAAAAAATGGACGGATCGGCTGTGTGGGCCTTGATTCGAAAATAGGAGAAATTGATGCCATCGGGACATGAATCATTTAGAGTGTTTGCCAGATATGTATAATGTAAATCCTTGCACGCTTTAACCGATCCGATTTCCACCCAGGACTTTTCTAGCTGCTCCCAGACAGAATAAACGGTAATGATGGAATCCACGGTTCCGTCGTAACCGCTGCGTTCCCAATCCACAAGAACTTTACCGCCCTGATCGTTTTCCACATCCGTAATTGATACGATGACCGGTTCGGCAATAAAAACGTTGACTTTTCCATATGTGGAATCTATATCCATTTCACCGTACACGATGAGCTGTACGGTATAATGACCGGGATCCCGGTATATAAACGAAGGATTCTCTTCGGTTGACGTGTGCCCATCTCCAAAATTCCATCGACATGAATCGATTAGACCTGTCGATTCATTTGTAAATTCCACCTCAAACGGTGCTATGCCTTGAATTTCGGACGGTGAAAAGACGGCAAAAACCTGTGGGATTTGTAACACAGTGATATAGTCAGTCTTTTTTTTCTTATCTGAACTGTTGGGTCCGGTCACTGTTAAACTCACTGAATATTTACCCGGTGCATTATAAGCATGTGTGGGGTTCTCAATCGTGGAAGATCTGTTGTCTCCGAAATCCCACCTGTAGGAATGAATTTCCCCCGTGGACTGATTGGTGAACTGGATTTCTTCATTCGTATATGCAGTGGTTTTATTCGCCACGAAATCAGCGTTTGGAAACTGAACAGTGCCCCCCGGTCTGGTGCTAATAATCATACCTGCCACCCCGACAGCCGTTCCATTCATCTCATCTGTAAAAAATACGGCATTGACAGGATTGGTCGTGATATTTTGAGGCTCGGACCAGGTCGTGCCCCCATTGGTTGTTCTTAATACAATTCCGGGTACGCCAAAATTTCCTCCCACAGCAACGCCGAAATTTTTGTTTGTGAAGGATACTCCGTTTAAATCGATACCCGTTCCACTTGACTGGGAAACCCATGTCAATCCTCCATCTTTTGTGCGAAGAATTGTGCCTTCACTACCAACTGCCGTTCCGGTTGATTGATCTCCAAAAGAAACAGACCAGAGTCTGCTCAAGGTTCCGCTTGTCCGCGGACTCCAATTTTCGCCCCCATCTGTGGTGCGTAGAATGATACCCAATTCACCAACTGCGATTCCGGTCTTTTCATTCACAAAATTAACGGAGTGAAGATCATTTGTCGTTCCACTCGGAAGTGGAACCCATGTCATTCCGCCGTCTATGGTTTTTAAAATCGTACCACCGTTCCCCACAGCAAATGCCGTTGTCGCGTTGGTAGAAAAAATCCCCCATAGATTATTGGACGTTCCGGATGGGCTGGTAACCCATTTGGAACCACCATCTGTCGTTCGACGTATCCTCCCATTTACGCCAACAACCATTCCACTATCAATACTGGAGAAATACACACCAAGTAAATCGTGTGTTGTACCACTGGATATTAATGTCCATCGTAATCCTCCGTTGCTCGTCTTGACAATCGTTTCGTTTGCACCCACTGCATAACCGACATCCGTGGTCGGGAAAAACACCCCGACAAGCTCATTACCTGTGATTTTTAAACCTATATCTGTCCAAAAGCCGCCTCCATCTGATGTCCGGTACATTTCTCCACCGGTGCCTACAGTGATTCCCACATCAGCATTGATAAAATCAAATCCATCGATGAACGGAGGAAAGTGAGTAACAGTTTTCCATGTCGTTCCTCCATCGGTTGTTCGATAAAAGCATCCAAAACCGCCCACAAAACCGGTATCGGCATCGATAAAGGTTACCTCACTCAAATCAAAAATTGCAGCACACGATTGAGAAAACCAGGTTGATCCGCCGTCCGTTGTCCGGATAACAGTCCCCGAACGTCCGACGGCCGTACCGGTATCCGCATTGATAAAAAAGACCGCCAAAAGGTCATTCCACGTCCCGTTTGTTTGCGGCAACCATGTTGTGCCGCCGTCGGTTGTATGAAGGATTGTGCCTGATTCGCCAACCACAGTACCGATTTTGTTGGTGACGAAATCAACTCCATAGAGCCAGCTGGTTGTGTTGCTGGTTTGTTCGATCCAGAGCTTACCTCCATTCGTCGTTCGCAGTATTGTCCCCCTGTTTCCGACAGCGGTTCCTGTGTTCGTGTCCGTCATATCAACATCTTCTATAAATCCAGAAAAGTTGGTCGATTGAGGTTTCCATGTTAATCCACCGTCGATTGTACGGTATATGGTGCCAAAAACACCGACAGCCGTACCGGTAAAAAAATCGGCGAAAGACACCGCTGACAGGGGGTATGGAGTTCCGCATAGCCGCGATACCCAGGTGTTTCCGCGATCGGTTGTACGAAGAACCGTCGCGACATCTCCCACCGCAATGGCAGTCGTCGGATTAATAAATTGAATATCATATAGACTGTTGCCCTGTGGCAGCGGATGCTGGTAGTACCAGGTAAGCTGTGCATGACCTTGCGAAACGATGATGAGAAGCATAAAAATTCTTAAAGATAGTTTCATGATCAAAATGATCCTTTGGGAAATTAACTTTTACACACCAATGATTTAGATGTTTGCTGATGAGAATTTTTTAATTTCGCATAGCAAACTTTTTATTTTATACTCAGAAATGGAAAAAAACAAGGTCAGGTATGATAATTTGTACTCAATCTACTATTTTATTATTGCATTGTCAATTTAAAATATGAAATTCAAGTAATATGTGAGTAATCGGGTGGTGTATTAAAAGTGCGACGCATCGTTGCATAATAATCATTCCATATTTTCATTATTTTACCCACCCAA
>JAFGEC010000674.1 GCA_016931775.1 Candidatus Zhuqueibacterota bacterium
ACAACGGCGACATTTTTATTCCCGTATTTCAAAAAGACGGTGTTCAACCCGTGGTCAAGGAACTGCCGGCCGGACTTTATGATGGAATAAATGAATTGGACGACTCCCGCGCCGCGCTGGTTCTGTATGCACCCCATAAAAATAATGTGTATGTCATTGGTGATTTTAATAACTGGCAACCGTCATCCGATTATCTTATGTATCGAACACCGGATAGCTTGCGTTACTGGCTGGAACTTGACACAGAGCCTGGTATGGAGGTTCGCTATCAGTACCTGGTGGATGAATTCTTACGCATCGCTGATCCTTTTGCGGAAAAAGTGCTGGACCCCGACCACGATTTTTATATCGACAATCTCACTTACCCCGATCTTTTATCCTATCCAACCGGCAAAACCAGCGAAATCGTCGGGGTTTTACAGACCGGCAAACCGCCCTTTCCGTGGGAAAACACCGGCTTTCAGCGCCCCGCCGTGACGGATCTGGTTATTTACGAACTTTTGCTGCGGGATTTTCTCCAAACGCACAGTTTCACAACACTGGCCGACACTCTCGGCTATTTTAAAAAACTCGGCGTAAACGCCATCGAACTGATGCCTGTCAACGAATTCGAAGGTAACTCCAGCTGGGGATACAATCCGTCGTTTTATTTTGCCGTGGATAAATATTACGGACCTGCGGAAAACCTCAAACGATTTATTGACAAGGCTCATAAAAACGGCATCGCCGTCATTTTGGATATAGTGCTCAATCACGCCTACGGACAGTGTCCGTTGGTGCGCCTGTATACCTGTCAAATGTACCTTAATCCCTGGTTCAACGAGGTGTCGCCCAATCCGGTATATGCATGGGGATACGATTTTAACCACGAAAGCCGGGCGGCGCAGGATTTTATCGACCGCGTAACATCCTACTGGCTGACTGAATTTCAGGTGGACGGCTTCCGGCTGGATTTCACCAAGGGTTTTACCAACACCCCCGGCGACGGCGGCTCTTACGATGCCGACCGTATCCGCATTTTGAAACGGCTGGCCGACCACATCTGGTCAGAAAAAACCGGCGCCTATATTATCCTGGAACATTTTTGCTCCAACAAAGAAGAAAAAGAGCTCTCCGATTACGGAATGTTGATATGGGGCAATATGAACTATAATTATAACGAAGCAACCATGGGGTATCACGACGATAACAAATCGGATTTTTCCGGGATTTCGTGGGTAAAACGCGGCTGGACCCAACCCCATCTGGTAGGCTATATGGAAAGTCACGACGAACAGCGGTTGATGTATAAAAACTTGCAATACGGCAACAGCTCCTCGGGATACAATATCCAATCCCTGTCCACCGCCCTGGAAAGGATTCAGCCGGCGGCGGCGTTTTTTTTCACCATTCCCGGCCCAAAAATGATCTGGCAGTTCGGCGAGCTGGGCTACGATGTGGATATCGATCAAAACGGACGTACAGGGCCGAAACCCATCAGATGGGATTATTTTAAAGATAGAGACCGCCGGCGGTTGTTCGATATATATGCCGCACTGATCCGTTTGAAAATTGACTGCCCTGCTTTTGAAAGCCGCAACTATGAACTCGATCTGGCGGAACCCGTCAAACGGATTTTTATCCAACATGATAGTCTCAACGTGGTGGTTCTGGGCAATTTTGATGTGCGGAACGGTTACGCCCGGCCAAATTTTCCCCACACCGGCTGGTGGTATGATTATTTTCCCGGCGACTCATTACTGGTGGACGATCCAAACGCCGTTTTGGCGATGTTTCCGGGCGAATACAGGATTTATACCGATAAAAAAGAAATCATAACGTTCACGCCACAAAATCCGTTCATAAAGGACTTTTATCTCTACCAGAACTACCCCAATCCCTTTAACACCTCCACAATCGTCCGTGTGGATGTCAATAAACGCGACCGGCTGACCGTGGAAATATTCAACTTGAGAGGACAGCATATCAATACGCTGGTTGACAGAGTACAGGATCCCGGACAATACGAATTTGAATGGATGGGCACCGGCTTTTCGGGATCAATCTGCAGCAGCGGCGTATACGTCTGCCGTGTAGAACATGGAAAAAAAACAAAATACGGTAAAATGTTGCTTGTAAAGTGAAAATTTAGTATTATATAAAAAAAGGCCGTGCATGACAAAGCAAAATAAAATTCTTTCCATTTCCGGTTTAATAAAAATCCTTTCAGCTATGTTGGCTGCCCTGCTGTTTTTTTCCTGTTCCGGCAAGGATCCCAAACGAGTCGTGGTCTGGCATTCTTTCCGGCCCCAGGAAACCCGGCTGATGCAAAAACTGCTGGCTGATTTCGGCTCACGCTATCCGGACTGGACTTTTACCGAGCTATATTATCAAAACGAAACCGCACGTACCAACTATATCATCTCGGCCCTGGGGGGCAGCGGCCCGGCGCTGTTCTGGGGAGCAAACGACAACATCGGGCCTTTTGTAGAAATGGAAGTCATTCGCCCCCTCGATGACTTGCTGGAACCGGCCTTTCTGGACAGTTTTTTAACCGATCCTTTTCAAGCCAATACGGTGCTAAACGGACATTTATACCAGGTTGCCGACCGGGTCGGCAATCACCTGCACCTGGTGTACAATAAAGCGCTGGTCAAACAACCGCCGCGAACCATGAATGAGCTTATACAGATGGGCAAAAAATTGACAAAGGATGAAGACGGCGATGGGAAAATGGACAGGTATGCCTTGGTATGGAATTATATCGAACCCTACTTTTTTGTACCTTTTGTGGGTGCTTTCGGCGGCTGGATTGTGGACGATCATTACCAGCCGACACTGAATACCGATGCCGTGGTCCGGGCATCGCAATTTATCTACGACCTGGCGCATAAATACCAAATCATTCCCCTGGAATGCGACTATGAGGTGGCTACCGCACTGTTCAAGGACGGTTACGCCGCGATGATCATCAACGGACCCTGGTCGTGGGCGTCGTATTTCGAAAATAACATCGATATCGGTATCGCCAGAATTCCCAAAATGGACGAGACCGGTCTGTGGCCGACACCGGCCGTTTCTCCGCTCGGTTATTCGCTGAACGTTAATTTAAAAGGTGAACGGCTGGATATGTCGGTTAAACTGCTGAAATATCTCACTTCACCTCATGTCCAGCTGGAATTCACTCGTATTTCCGCCACCATTCCCTCACGTGTGGAGGCTTATCAGGACTCGTTGGTGCAGGACAATCCGGTTGTGAGCGCGTCGCTGGATCAATTGCTCGTGGGCCGCATCATGCCGCCGGTGACGGAAATGCGCTGGATATGGGACGCCATGCGGCCGCCGTATCAGGGCATATTCACAGGACGTTATACACCTCAACAGGCGGCCGTTGAAATGCAAAAATTGGCTGAAAAACTTTATCAAGAAAACCGGGAATAATATGGCAACAGGAATTGGTCAGGTCCGGAC
>JAFGEC010000675.1 GCA_016931775.1 Candidatus Zhuqueibacterota bacterium
GACACCTTTGTGTATTTCCCACATATTTCACATCCTCACAACCCATACACCTGACCAACAATTTTAAATGTAATATTATTGCCGTAAAAAGCAATAGTTATGCAAAATTATTTTAATTTTTTACTAAATATTCGTAAATATTTACGAATTTTTCGCAAATAATATAAAATAAAAACTCCTGCCGGCCGGCAGGAGTTTTAAATATAGGTTTATTCTGTTTATAATTATGATTAATAATCCATTCCACCCATACCGCCGCCGGGAGGCATTGGAGGCATCGAGGATTTTTCTTCCGGTTTTTCAACGATTGTGGCTTCAGTCATCAGCATCAATGCGGCAACGCTGGATGCGTTTTCCAGGGCAACGCGGGTTACCTTTTTAGGATCGATAACACCGGCCTCAATCAGGTCTTCGAACTCACCGGTCGCTGCGTTGTATCCGAAACCGTCTTTACCTTGTTTTACCCGCTGAACGATAATAGAGCCTTCGGCGCCTGCATTACGGGCAATCTGGCGGATCGGTTCTTCGAGAACGCGGCGCAAGATGTTGATACCGGTTTCTTCATCCTTATTGTCTGCTTTTACTTTGTCCAGTGCCGGAATGGCGCGGAGAAAAGCGACGCCGCCGCCCGGAACGATACCTTCTTCGACAGCCGCTCTGGTTGCATGCAAAGCATCTTCCACGCGGGCTTTCTTTTCTTTCATTTCAACTTCAGTAGCTGCGCCGACATTCAGGACGGCAACACCACCGGCCAGTTTGGCCAGGCGTTCCTGAAGTTTTTCTTTGTCGTAATCGGACGTAGATGATTCGATCTGTTTTTTGATCTGTCCGATACGGCCTTTGATGTCTTCGGTCCTGCCGCCGCCTTCGACGAGGGTCGTGTTGTCCTTGTCGATGGTGATGCGTTTTGCGGTACCCATATCGGATGTGGTGGCGTTTTCCAGTTTAAAACCTGTCTCTTCGGATACCACGCGGCCGCCGGTCAGTATGGCAATATCGTTTAACATTTCTTTTCTTCTATCGCCAAAACCGGGGGCTTTTACCGCAGCAACACGCAGTGTTCCGCGCAACTTGTTCACAACGAGAGTCGCAAGAGCTTCGCCTTCGACGTCTTCGGCAATGATCAGAAGGGGTTTACCCATTTGGGCAACTTTTTCCAGAATCGGCAACAGGTCTTTCATGGCGCTGATCTTTTTATCATGAATGAGAATCTGTGCATCTTCCAGAACCGCCTCCATGGAGTCCGGATTGGTAACAAAATAAGGTGACAGATAGCCCCGGTCGAACTGCATACCCTCAACGACTTCAAGGCTGGTATCGGTGGTTTTTGCTTCTTCGACCGTAATCACGCCGTCTTTACCGACTTTTTCCATGGCATCTGCAATCAATTTGCCGATTTCTTCATCATTGTTGGCGGAGATAGAACCGACCTGTGCGATCTCTTTTTTCCCGGGAAGCGGTTTTTGCATTTTTTCCAGCTCGTCGACCACCGCCTTGACACCTTTTTCAATGCCTCTCTTCAGGGCAGTCGGATTGGCTCCGGCTGTCACATTTTTCAATCCTTCCCGAATGATTCCCTGTGCGAGCACTGTCGCGGTTGTTGTACCGTCTCCGGCCACATCGCTGGTTTTGGACGCCACTTCCTTTACCATCTGGGCACCCATGTTTTCCAACGGATCTTCCAGCTCAATCTCTTTGGCTACCGTCACACCGTCTTTGGTAACGGTCGGTGCGCCGAATTTTTTATCTATTACAACATTGCGGCCTTTGGGGCCGAGAGTTGCTGAAACAGCTGCTGATAACTTGTCAACACCTCTCTTCAGGCCTGCTCTTGCTTCAACATCAAATTCTATTAATTTAGGCATATTTATCCTCCATTTATCTATTTTTTATTTCATAAAGCAATATTATTATAAAACGGCCAGTATGTCGCTTTCCCGCATAATTAAATAATCTTCATCATCGATGGTTACTTCGGTACCGGAATATTTTCCATATAAGACAATATCGTTCACCTTTACCTCTAAATCGATCTTTGTGCCGGTTTCGGTTATTTTGCCCGGGCCAACCGCGACGACTTTACCTTTTTGTGGTTTTTCTTTTGCTGTATCAGGTATAATTATAGTGCCTGATTTTTTTTCCTCTTCATCAAAAGGTTTGACAACGACCCTGTCAGCTAATGGTTTTACCTTCATAAAAACCTCCTCATTAAAATTATTCTTTCCTTGTTTTGCTAGCACTCTATTGAGGTGAGTGCTAACAAGTACCAATCTAAAGATTTTTTATCAAATTGTCAAGGAAAAAAAATAAAAAAGTCGCTTTTTTCCTTGACATTCAATTGCTTTATAGATATATTAACAACAAATGGCTATAAGGACATAAAAAATCCAAAAAGGAGGTGTTTAAACCCCGTGGGGGGTGTTTAACGGTCGTAAAATGACAAAGTTATTCCACTGGAGAAGGTCCTAAACGAAAGCAGAAGGGGAGTACTATGAAAGAATTTGTAGAATACGTTGTAAAACATCTGGTCGATAATCCAGACGCTGTAAAGGTAACAGAAATTTTCGGAGAGACAACCGTAGTCTATGAGCTTCGAGTCGACCAACCTGATATGGGTAAAGTTATCGGGAAAAACGGCAGAACCGCCCATGCGATTCGTGTCCTGTTAAGCGCCGTCGCTCGTAAAGCGGGTAAACATGCTACTTTGGAAATTTTAGAATAAGTTATAAAAAAAAATCTTCCACCTTATTATTTCGACCTGGTTCTTAAACCAGAAAGGGAATTGTACAGTCTTTATGTATCCATCACCTGTGTGAGCGATTTTTTTTATTTGTGATATTTGGTGCCCCTTAAAATATTTAAAGCCCGGTAAATTTGTTCAAAAATGAATAATGCGGCCAGTTCGTGCGTGAACGTCATGTGTGACAACGATATTTTTTTGTTCGCTGCACCTAAAACATGGTCACCCAAACCCAACGGTCCGCCGATTATAAATAGCGGATTCTTTTTTCGGTTTCGGGTTGTCTGATCAAGAAATTCCGCAAACGCCTCGGATGACATCTGCTCGCCGGATTTTTCCAGTGCGATAATCCAATCATCCGGTGATACCTTTTTCAGAATACGCTCCGCCTCCCGGTTTTTAATTTCCATTTCCGAAAGGTTTTTTATCTTTTCGTCTCGAACAGATATCAGTTCGAACGGGAAAAAGTGATTAATCCGTTTGTCATAATCCGCACATTTCTCCTTTATGGCCCGGTCTGCAATTTTACCTACGGTCAGTAATTTGATTTTCATCTTTTTTCTCCCGATTTTATAAAAATATAACTCTTTTTCATAAAAATAACAAGCTTGTGACCTGTGTAACGCTTGTTCTTATTTTCTCTTGCTTCACAGTTGGAAATACAGTATTTTTTTAAAAAATGGAGATTAAAAAATGATACATATGTGTGCCCGATGGATTGCGGCCGTTTTTGTTGTTTTTGCTGCGTTTTGTCAAGCCGCCCAACTGGAACTTTATCCCACTTTCCATTCAATGGGCGTCATTGTCAATCTCGAAGGCGAAGACAACGATGCCGACGCTGTCTGCGCGGTTGAATACCGAACCGATAGCGAACCGGACTATCATTCGGCTTTTCCGCCGTCCCGCGTTCAGACCGACCGCTTTGTCGGCAGCCTGTTCCGTTTACAGCCGGGTACCACCTACCATATACGCGTCACCTTTGATGATCCGGACAACGGGCCTCTCAGCAGTCTCGTGCTCAATGGCACTTCGATAACACGTAATGAGATATCCGTTCCTGCCGCTTCAAATTCCATCTATGTGAGTCCCACCGGAGATGACGAAAACGGTACCGGATCGCAAAATTCACCCTATGCCGGAATAAACCGCGCGATGCAGGACGCCGGTCCCGGCGACCATGTCGTGCTGATGGATGGCGTTTACTACCAGGGTGAGATTTATCCACCCGATTCAGGCCTGCCTGGCTCGCCGATCGTCATCCGCAGCGCTGAAGGTGCGGATGTGGTTGTCGATGGATCCTATTCACAGAGTTTTTCCTGGACCCCGAACGGCGGCGGCGTTTACCGGACTACTGTCCCTACAGCCGATCCCCATCTGGTTTTGTACCAGGGACAGCGCCTGTACCCCTATCAAAATCTTGCCGATCTTTCGAATCTGATCTGGGATATTTCAGGCTTTTACGCCAATGGAGCGACCGTTTATCTCCATCTGACCGACCATTCCGCTCCGGATCCTGCTCAAGTCAGGATTTCCCGGTTTAATTACGCTTTATACATCGAACAAGATTATATTTACATTCTCGATATTACATTCCGTTATTTTGGTTGCGGCTCCTGGGCAAAGGCGATTTATCTGAATAACGCCGGATATAATCTGGTCCAGGGTTGTACGTTTGCGGTCAATGACCTGGGAATCGGCATAAAAAGGGCTTCGCCGTGTAACGTGATTCAGGACAACGAGTTTTACGATACCGATTTCGACTGGCCCTGGGATGCGGTCAAGGATGGCAGCGAACTGGAAACGGGTGGCGTGGCCATGTACGATCCCATGACCGGACGAGGGACGGTGATCAGACGTAACAGTTTTCACGATTATTTTGACGGTTCAAGCATCAGTCCCGGTTACACGGCGGGTTTGACCAATGAGACGGATTTTTACGAAAATACAATTTACCGCTGTGGAGATGACGGAGTCTCTGCAGACGGACAGGCCAGCAATGTACGTATATGGGACAATGAATTTTATGATATCTTGATGGGCATATCATTGGCTCCGGTGTACACCGGGCCTGTTTATGCATTTTTTAATCTCATCTACAGCATCGGGGTCGGCAATAATTCCTACAGCGGCAGTCCCTTTAAATTCAACAGCGGCTACAGCCTCTCCGGCCCTATGTACCTGTTTCATAATACATGCGATGCTGCCTTGCCGGGCAATAACGGATTGTACATCAAGGCCCCGGGTACATGGACGTTGATTTACGCCAGGAATAATATCTGGGCCGGTACGGATTACGCCGTGGAAAATTACAACGCCTCACAGCCTGTGGATATGGATTACGATAATCTGTATACACCGGGGACCTGGCTGGCCCGCTGGGACGGTACCCGCTATTCCACCATGGCTGATTTTCAAAACGGCACGGGATTGGAAATCCATGGTTTGGACGGGGAGCCCGGTTTCACGGCCCCTTTGAGTGGGGATTATTCCCTCGCCTCCAACAGTCCACTCGTGGATCAGGGTGTCGTTATACCCGGGATCAATGACGGCTACAATGGATCCGCTCCGGATATCGGTGCTTTTGAAACCGAATCGGGAATTCGCACATTCGAATATAATTTGAATACTCCCGGCTGGCATCTTTTGTCATTGCCCGGGACCACGGCAGATATGAGTGTCGCAGCACTGTTCCCGGATGCCGCAGGCGGGTGCGCTTATCAATGGCTTGAAGGTGCCTATGTTCCCGTTTATACTGTGGAAGCCGGCAAGGGATATTTTCTCGCCTTTACCCAGCCGGTCATCTACCAAATTGCCTTGTCCGTCATTGACACCTACCAACTTGAGCTTTCCGGTCCCGACTGGACACTCATCGGAAGCGTGGGGCAAAATGTGGATTTCACGGCACCGGATGTTTATCCGTCCGGAAGTATCAGCCTGCCCATATATAGCTATAACACATCAACCCGGGCATATATATCATCAAATATTATCAACACAACGCTGGCCTACTGGTTGTGGGTGGAGAAAAACTGCCAATTAAACGTAGGCACAGCCGCTGCAAGTTCGCTTGGCTTGCAAAAACGGCAACATGAGCCTCCGGAACCCCCCGTATGGACGGGAACCGGTTTTGCTACACAAAAACCGGCCGAATTTGCACTTTTACCGAATTTCCCCAATCCGTTTAATGCCGGCACCGAAATACTTTTTTCTTTGGCGGAGACGGGGCCCGTTCGTTTATCGATTTACGACATAAGAGGCAGGCTGGTATATATTTTGGAAAACCGCGTCGCCCTCCCGGGTTTTCACCAGGTCACCTGGCACGGTACCGACGGCAACGGACAACCGGTGGCGTCCGGAATATACTGGGTCAGAATGCAGGCAGGTGCGTTTACGGCGCAAAGTAAGCTGATTTTGCTGAAATGATTGATCTAAATTGATGGCGTTTTAACTGTCCATTTTTAATAGCAGCAATACTCCCGCTGATTTTTTTTGAAATCACCCGCTTTGTTCGGGTGATCCGCAACTATCGTTTTTTTTCACCGTCTCATCAATGTTCATCTCTATTTTTGCTAAAAACCGCCGGTAATACGCTCTCAGCAAGAACGTGAGCGGCAATGCCAGTAATAAACCAAGGAATCCCAAAAGTTTACCCCAAATCGACAATGACAGCACAATCATGGCGGGACTGAGGCCGGTGGTTTTCCCCTGTATTTTAGGCACCAGTAAAGTGTCCTGTATGGTCTGGACGATGGCAACGACAAGACACGCCAATCCAAATACCACCCAAAAACTTCTCCCGGTTTCCAGAGCCTGCATCAGCGCCATAAATGTTACCGGTAAGAATCCCAATGCCTGAAGATACGGAATCATATTGAGCAAACCCATAAACAGCCCGACGATCAGTCCCATGGGCAGCCCGATGATGACAAAACCTGTGGCGAACAATACACCGACAATGCCGGCGATGAGGGCCTGGGAGCGAAAGTGGCGTTTCATGGCGGCATTAAAATCCTGCAAAAAGTGCAGTACAGGTTCCCGATACTGTTCCGGGATAATGTCCTTCCAGTCGTGGCGAACCTTTTGAAAATCCAAAAGTAAAAAGATAAGATACAGTCCGACGAGTGCCAGTACCAAAAGGCCAAGCAGTACGCTGGCCGTACCGGTGATTAACCCCCATATACCTGGCAAAACACGCTGGATAACGGATTTGGCGAGTTCGATAAAATTATCGGTTTTAAAAAACGCCTGCACCTCCTCGCGGGCAATGTAGTCTTTGATGGCCTGCCAGATATCCGGCGGCAACCGTTTGGCGGCCATTTCCGCCATATCAGATTTGGTCACCAGATTGGAGATCAGGGTGCCCATGTGGGTGATTTCAGAGACGATAATCGGGACGAGTATCCACACCAAAAGTGTGATAAATCCGAGCATAAATATTAGAGTGATCAACACCGCCGCCAGCCGGTTGCCGATTTTCTTCTGTACAAACGTGACGATTGGATTGATCAGATAGGCCAGCAGCAGAGCGACGGCAAAGGGTATCAGGACGTCGCTTAAATAACCGAGCAGCCATACTAAACCGTAAATCAAGGCCACCAGGATACCCAGACGTACGATGCTGTCTATCGTGTATGGTTTTTTATCAAATAACACGAGTTATGCCTCCCTTACATCTGATTCACGATATAACCCATTTTTTTCAATCTTTGCACCAATCCGTCTTCTCCAAGCAGATGGCCGGTTCCGACAACGATAAAATAGTTTGTCTTCCGCTGCAAAAACCCATCGATTTTTTTCAGCCAGTTGTTGTTTCTGTCCACTATCACCGATTGATAGACCTGGGGATACTCTGTGAAGCTGGCCAGCAAATCTTCTTCCAAGGCTTCTAAATGACCCGTTTCCCATGCTGAAACGATTTTTCCGAGTTCCGTCTCTATAATTTCCATATCTTCCAATGTCTGGCGCAACAGCAGTTCCTGCATGTCGTCTGACATTTGGGTAAAAATGTTCAACTGGTACTGGACGGTCTCAAGACCGGACATTTTTTTTGCCGATTGTTTGGCCTTCTGCGCGAAATACATGTCCAGTCCGTATTGCGCATCAAATCCAAGCCTGCCCAGTACCTGCGCCGTGATAGTTGTGGCCACAAACCACGGTTTGAACTGTTTCAAGCCCTCCAAATCGAGGCCCAGCTCCTTTGTTTTTTCAAGCGCTAATTGAGAGGTCTCCTCCGATATGTATGATTGCAGCGTTTTACCGCTGTCGCACAATGCCGCACCCAGCATTATAAACTGTATGCCGGGTACTGCCATACTGTCGGGATTGATTTCGAACACCACTTTGTCCGCATCCATAAAGGCCTTGTTGTAAACCAGGTCCAGCGGATAGTTGTCCTTTTTCAACAGATGTATCGATCCGACCAGATATACGGTGTTGGTGTTTGATTTAACCTGCCAGATCGTATGTTTGTTATCTTCTGTCCGGCTCGGTACAGTACCGATCAGCCACAGTAAAATAACAAATATTTTTAATTTTTTTATATCCATCTTTTTATCCATGATTTTATACCTTCCACCTGTTTGACCATGACCAATGTATTGGGGTAATTTTTGGCAATGGTCTCCGGGATCGTTTCACGAGCAACCTGATACAATAGCGGCTTGTCGGTTATTCCCATCACAATAAGATCGTATTGCGCCGCTTCTTCAAGAATCGCCTGTGAAATTCGTGAAGAATAGACTGCTTTTGTGGTAATTTTATCCAAAGGAACAGAGAGCCTTTCCTTATTCCGATCCACAAAGTCAACGATATCGATTTTTTCCTTGGATGTGGCCACTGTAAACACGGTAATTTGTCCTACGTCCTTTTCCAAAAGCATGGATGCGATTTCCAGCGCAAACCCGCCGTTGGGACCGCCGCTGATGGGTACAAGAATTCGGTTATATTTTTTTGACTTACCCGGTTTCACCACCACCACATCGGCCGGTGAACGGTCGATGATGGGATCCAATGTGCTGCCAAGTTTGAATCCATAGGTTCGTGTGCGGCCCTGCCAGCCAAGCAGCAGCAATTCGGTGCGTTTTTCCTTTGCCGCGCTCACAATACCGCGGGCAATATTTCTGCAATACCGAATCGTGGAGCTGGCGGGGAACAACGGATCCAGATAGAGCATCAACTCCACAATGGCTTCCCGGCCCTCAAGCATATACTACCCTGCATCGGCCAGGGGTGCCATCTCCGGAACCGGCACCATATGGATCAGCTCAACACGCGCTTTTTTAACGCCGCATATTCGATAAGTGATGCGGACCATCTGTACGGCGTTTTCCGGATTGGCGACGGCCACCATCACCGGATAACCGCCCTTTTCCGGTGCCTTCACTTCTTCCAAAACCTGTATATCATGCTCCATTGCTTTGGTGCGTGATTTTGAATAAAAATGGTAGATCAGAACGCCCAGTACGATCCATGTGGGGATGAGAATCCAAGCAGTTATACTCATTTGATGAAGCCAGATCACCAAAGCAGTCTGGCAGATGATCGCCAGTATCGGCAGTACGGGAAAAAACGGCATCAGGAAACCATAAGTCAGTTCTTCCCCCATATTGTATCGCACGCGAATGACACAGACATTCACCAGAAAAAACAGCGTCATAAACATCATGCTGGCGCTGGATGCCACATCCATTGTGGGTAAAAATGTCGCCACGGTGATCACTAAAACCGCAGTCAACAGGAGCGCTACCCAAGGTGTTTTTTTCCTTTTTGATATTTTGGCTAATTGATTAGGCAGCATATGATCCCTACCCAGCGCATACATGGCGCGTGTGGCCGAATAGATAGTGGCGTTTAAAGCTGAAGTGGATGCAAAAATGACGGCCAGTGTCAGTAAAAGATTCCCTGCGGGAACCAGGCGGGATATGGCCTCTCCAAATCCCCGTTCACCAAAACTTCCTATCCATTCCCACACGGGTCCGATGATACCCATATCACCGTTTTTCACAGAGACCACAGTGGCAAAAGCCACAAGAATATAGGTTAAGGTTACGAAAAACACCGAATATATCATTGCTTTGGGCAGATTTTGCCGTGGATTGATAGCTTCGTCTCCGGTTTGTGCAATGACCTCGTAACCCTCAAAGGCCACATATGTAAATCCCATGGTCACCAGCAGCTTTGACCAGCCTTTGGGTAAAAACGGTTTAAAATTGGCCAGCCGTTCCGGGTCTTTTATCGCTACCCATATACCGATCACACCGATAAAAACCAGAAAAAGTGTTTGCCCCAGGGTAAATAAGGCACCTATTTTACCGGTTTCCGACGCGCCACGGTAATTGATATAAAAGAAAAAGCCGGCGATCAGCGCTGCGACAATTTTTTCTGTTGTAAAGATTGAAATGGGCAACCAATCCAGGCCTCCCATAATATGGATAAATCGTACGACATATATTGCAAACGTTACGGCATACAAGCTGCCGGCTACGCTCGAAGCAAACCACTCCATCCAGCCGGATATAAAACTGGTACCGCGTCCGAATCCGATGCGGGTGTAATTGTAAGCACCCCCGGTGTAGGGAATGGCAGAGGCCAATTCGGCGTAGGAAAATGCGGTAAACATGGCGATGAGACCGTTGAGTAAAAATGTCAGAATCACACCACCGGGACCGGCGTGGTGTATGGCATTGCCGACACCGAGAAAAACCCCGGCACCGATCATCATACCGAGTCCCATCATGGTGATCTGGAATAACGTCAGCTCGCGAGAGAGTTCGGATGTGATCTTGCTATCGGCCACTGTGTAAATCCTTTAA
>JAFGEC010000676.1 GCA_016931775.1 Candidatus Zhuqueibacterota bacterium
ATGCAATCCGGGATCCGTGGTTCTGTTATAGGCTCCTAAACGCCGTATCACGCCCACTTCGTCTGCGTCGATGGTATAGAGCATGGAATATACCATCAACAGGACGAATATGCCGATGATGATGTAAATGATGAAACGGCCGCTAAAGGCCGGTATTTCAACATTTTCACCACCGATATTTACAACCCGTTTTTTCATAAAGGATGACCTCCATTTTTAATTTTTAAAAAATAACGGTTTTTTCTATTCTACTCGGAAAAAATTTGTAATTATTTTATATCCCACAAGCATTCTCATATTCTAAAGTGGTAATTATTGGTAAAAGAGTCAAGATTTTTCTTGCTAAAAGTGTAAATTATTCATATAGAAGTACTTTCTCCCGTCCTGTTGATATAAAACGGTGAGGTTTTTTGAAGCCGCTGCATTTGTCTCTTATTATAAACTTTAAAACAACTTTTATTCAAAAATTCTTGAAGGTTGAAGATATTTTTTTTATCTTTAGGAAATAATTTTCTAAATTGGAAAAACTTAAATGAACGCTCCGAACACTTTGACAATTATCCGGATTTTACTTGCGCCGATTTATATCGTCATTTTTATACAACAGACCTTTTGGGCTTATGCTGTCTGTATGGGCTTATTCCTCCTGTCGGAATTGACGGACTATCTCGACGGCAAGATTGCCCGCCGCTACAATCAGATATCCGTATTCGGCAAAATCATGGATCCTTTTGCCGATAGTATCTCCCGGTTCTCCATCTTTATAAGCTTTCTAAGTATCGGGCTGGCGCCGGTATGGTTGATTGTCGTATTTTTCTACCGTGATGTACTGGTAGCCATTGTCCGTGTATTTGCCATGAGGGAAGGTGTTGTGGTTTCCGCCCGCACAAGCGGAAAACACAAGGCCTGGGTACAGGCGGTGTGTATTTTCGCCGTTCTGGCCATTCTCATTCTTCAGAAAAAATCCGTATTACCGCCGGCTATATTATTGCCGTTTCATATCGATCTGATCACAGCGATTCTGGGTCTGGCGGCCATTGTGACTGTATGGTCCGGTGTGGACTATTGGCTGGGTAACTATCGAATAGTCGTTAGATCATTGGATGAAGGTTAGAGATAATCGATCAGGTCGGATACGCTGTTTACCACAAGCTGGGGCTGATCCGGTGAATTTAACAACATTTTACGATTTGTCTCGCCGGATAATACAAGCACACCTACCATATTATATTTTTGCGCCATCCGAATATCGGTATACAAACGGTCGCCGATAAAAGCGATTTTGCCGGCTGAACAACCTGATTTTACCGCGATAGTCTCTACCGCCTCCTGATGAGGCTTGCCCACAACCACCGGTCTTTTACCATCTGTCGCTGTTTCAAACATTGAAATAAACGATCCAACATCCGGCATAAAACGTCCACCGGCGAGCGGGCATAACTTGTCGGCATGGGTGGCAATATAGGGAACGTCCTGTATCAACAGATCATAACAGATATGTATTTTTTCAAAGGTCAATTCTGTGTCATAACCCAGCACCACAGCTGCCGGAAAAGGTAAGTGGCGTGCTGCTTTACCATCGACCATTTCAAATCCCCGCCGTTCAAAATCCGCATACAAATCCCTGTTGCCCACTAAATAAATCCGTGGAAATAAATTGTTACGTTTCAGATAATTTTCCGCACAGTCCGCAGCTGTGATCAAAAAATGATCATCCGATGGGAATCCCAGTTTTTTCAATTTGTCAAGATATGTTTTTCGTGATCGGGACGTATTGTTGGTGAAATAAAACAATTGCCTGCCCGATTCCAGCACCTTTTGTAAAAATTCGTGCGATTTTTCAACAGGCTCGCCGCTCAGGTAAAGCGTGCCGTCCAGGTCGCAGACGATGGCTTTACAGCTTTTCAGATTTTCGATTTTCCCGTTCAGTTCTTGAATTTTCACCGGATGTTCCTGTTTACATAAGGGCATTATTCCACCAACCACGGAATCCACACCGCCATGTCCGACGCCCCACGGTTAGCCCATGCATAATAAGGTATCGCCTTCATGGTGGTGGTCCGTGTGGGCAGAAAATACTTTTCAAAATCATAAAGCGGCACCTGCTCCAGGGAATGTGTCGTTACCAGGGCCTCGATCTCTATGGAGACGATGCCACCCAGAAAATTCTGATCGAAATGCGGTTTAAATCCTGTCGCCGGATTTTGGGTGTCGATGGGGCAAAATATATCAAAAATTGAGATACCTGGATGGTCCGGACTCTCTATACAATAGACGACCGGTCCCCGCTGAATCACAAAACTCGCCGCATTCTCTTTCAAGCGTGGATTGGCATATACGACGCGAACCGGCATTTGCAGATCGAGGACAACTTTATCACCTTTTTTCCACTCTCTTCGGATGTTATAATAACTGCCGGGTACGGCTGATGAAGGTGTTTTTTCGCCATTGACGAGGATGCTGGCTGCAGATGTCCATTCCGGTATACGCAGAAACAACGAAAATTCTGTTTTGTTTTTCGGTAAAATCTCGATCTCAATGGTGCCTTCCCAGGGGTATTTGGTCGTTTGTGCCAGAAAAACCGACGTTCCGTCTTCCAGTTTCCAATTTAACTCGTTGTTATTATACTGGTGAATCCACAAACCCTCGCTATTGGTACTGTAAAATAAACCGGGTAACGATGCCAGTGTCCTTTGTACATTCGGTGGACAGCAGGTGCAGTCATACCAGGGTTGCCGCACCATATCGCCAAAACTTTCCAACGGATTACGGTAGAAATAAAAATCGCCATGCAACGAAACGCCGCTTAAAAAACCATTATATAATATTTTTTCCATCAAATCGGCGTATTTGGCTTCACCTGTGGCGTTAAGAAGACGCCAGTTCCACATTAAATTACCGATGGCGGCACAGGTTTCGGTGTAGGCTCTGTCATTGGGCAATTCGTACTTTGCACCGAATGCTTCACCGCTATAGCGTGACCCAACGCCGCCGGTTATGTACATTTTATAAAAAGTCATGTCCCGCCATAGTTTTTTTATCGTGTTCCAGACAGCCGGATGGCCGGTTTCCAGATAATAATCCGTTGCGCCGCAGCAGGCGTACATGGCGCGCACGGCATGTCCCACCAGTTCTTCACGCGAAAAAAACGGCCGTCCCGAAAAGGCATAGTCAAAATCGCTGGATTTGACCGGCTGCTCCAGATTGGCGACGTCCACATCATTGAGCAAATAGCCGGCAAAATCCAGATACTTTTTTTCGCCTGTGGTGCGATAGAGTTCTACCATGGCCATTTCGATTTCGGGGTGACCTGCGAAACACTGCTTTTTGCCAGGACCGAAGCGTTCGATGATAAAATCGGCATACCGGACCGCTCCATCCAACAGTTTTCTTTCGTTGCTGCCGCGGTAAAATGCAATAGCCGCCTGAATCAAATGTCCCAGACAATACAATTCGTGATCGTCCCTAAAATTGGTCAACCGGTTTTTGGCCCTTTCGTCCATAAAATAGGTGTTCAAGTATCCATCCTTATCCTGGGCCGCCAGTATATCATCAATAACGCCATCCAGCTTTGCTTTCAGCTCGGGTGAATTATAGGATTGAAGGCTGAGCGCAGCGGCTTCAATCCATTTGTAAATATCCGAATCGGTAAACCGGTATCCCCGTCGCGCCGTATCCTGGCGCCCGGAGAGCCTGCGGAAATTGTCAACAACGCCATGCTCCTCCAGCAGTTGCAATAATGAAGGGATAGCGCGGTTATGATTAAAATCCAAACGGGTTTTCCAGAAACCCTCACCTAACTCGACAGCATGAATCGGGACGTCATGCAGTTTGGCAAACGAACTGGAATAAGTGGCGATCAATCCCATTTCGTTGACGGGACGCGGACGTAATTCGGTTTTTTCGATTTTTTTGCCGCAAGACATTAAAAAGAAAATGAAACAGATGAAAATGATTTTTCTCACTGATTTTTCCCTCTGCGTTTTAACATCCATAAATAAGCTGTTACGCTGGGATGCAGAAACGCGGTTTATTTATATTTCAAGGCGTTTTCTTTACATTCTCGTCCGGCACTCCTGCCATTATGAGTAAATTACACGCCGATATTTTATCCGCCGTATCAAATATTTACTTTTTTTTACACTCTAACAATTGAGGTGTTTAATTTCAAACGTTTTTAAACAGTTTTTTCAATGTTTGTTCATCCGGCCTGGGCGTCAGGTAGCTGACGACCACCAGCATGAGAATGGACACCGCCAGGGCCGGATAAATACTCGGAATCCCCCAAGGATCCTTACCCCAAACATCCTGGCCTTTCATCACCGAGGGAAAGCCATAGGGTATGACAATATCAAAAACGATGGCCATGACGGCTCCGCTGATTATACTGGCAACCCCCCCCTGTTTGGTGGCTCTTTTCCAGGCCAGGGCGGCAAATAACGCCGGTGTTATGGCCACGCCGTAAAGGGTATATGCAAAATAGGCATATTTGAGGACGGAAATTTTCAAATCAAATACAGTGGGCAAAAAGACCATTAAAAAGGCAAGAAAGCCCAAAATAACCACGACCAATTTCTGCAGCGCCACCATGGTCTTTTGATCTGCATCGGGCTTGATAAAACGCTGGTAGATATCGCGCATGATATTGGTCGACGGGCTGAGCAAATAATTCATACCCGTGGAAATCACCACCATACACGCAGCGGCCAACAGCAGCAATCCCACCGGAGCGGGAACCATATGCCGTGCAGCCTGGAGCACGATGGACGCCGGATCAATGGACTTGTCCTGCCAGAAATAGGAAGCGGCGTAAATAGCGATGACAATAACGACAGCCTCTACAACGATGGTGCCGATAATCCACAAAACCACTGCTTTTTTGGCATCGGCGGCTGTTTTGGCACTGTAGAATTTTTGATACATACTCTGAACGCCCAACAGAAGTAACAGGGTGGCAAAAAAGTAACTGAGCGCCTTTAGGACCGGAAATTGGCCGAACTGCTCGGAGAAAACACTCATATGTGCAGAAGGAAGTGTCTGAGCCGCAGCATCCCATCCTCCCGCTTTGAGCACAACAAAAGGAACGGCGACAATGCAGGCGAGAACGATAATGATTCCATTGGGCAGATCGGTATGAGCCACAGCGATCATACCGCCCAGTGCGACAAATAGTATGACAAAAGCTGCCGCAATAATCTGTCCTGCTTCCACACTCATTGAACCATCTGTGATCACATTTAAAATGATACCGCCGGCCCGGAATTGGTAAGAAACAATGGTGGTGAATGCAATGATGAGAGCAATGGCACCAAACAGTCGGGCAAATTTACCGTACCGTTCTTCCAAAATATCGCCTATGGTATATTGCCCAAAAGTTCGGATTTTGGCCGCCAGAAAATAAATAATGGCAATCCCCACCCAGGCGCCGGCAGGCATCCACAATGAACTCCAGCCGGCTCTGTATGCGTATTCGGCACCGGCAATAAATGTACCGGAACCGATCCAGGTACAGACCAGGGTAAATACCATTTTGGTCACACCCAGACTGCGTCCGGCCACCATCATGTCGTCCTGGGTTTTCACTTTGCCGGATTTATAAAAATTATAAATCCCCACGACAATCAGATAAGCAAGGATAAGGTATAGATAAATGGACATGAACCGCACACTCCTGTTTTAGAGTAAAAGAATGGGAATCACATTTTCCTGGATCGCACCGCTGACACTGACAAATCCATCTTCCGTGATAAAGACATCAATTTCCGTCCGAAATCCCAGTTTTTTCTCAGGCATATAAATCCCGGGCTCTATGGAAAAACAAGTGCCGGACAGAATTTTTCTTTCGTCTTTTGTTTCAAGATTATCGATGTGAACGCCGTTGCCGTGCACCTCTTCACCGATATTATGGCCGGTCCGATGGATAAATAATCGGCCGTAACCGGCGTCTTCAATGACCGCACGGCACCGGTCATCCACCTCCCAGCCGTAAATATCCTTTTTTGCCTTTAACCGATCTTTGATAAAATTTAGTGCAGCGTCGCGTGCCTTTCTGACCACCTGAAACATATCTTCGATATGCTGAGGCACTTCGGCGCCGATATATCCCATCCAGGTGATATCGTAGTAAATGCTGCCGGGACGTTTCTTTTTCGCCCATAAATCCAGCAAAACCAGGTCGCCTTTTTTAAGTTGATGACTGTTTTCCTCGGTCGGAGCAAAATGCGGATCCGCTGCATGCTCATTGACGCCAACAATGGGTCCGTCTTCCCAGAACATGTTCTCTTTTTCCATAAGAAGGTGCATATAATGCTGAATCTCAAATTCGGTCGGATTTTCACCGTTTTTTATTCTTTTGCCGATCTCTATAAAAGTCTTGTCCTTGACCATTTGCATGACAGCCGCCGCTTCTTTGTGGCTTTCCCAGTCTTCCATGGACAGATGGGCTTCAAACTGTCCCACAAGGTCGGCACTGGAAACGACCTGAATGCCGAAACTTCTGATCAAGTCAATCGTGCCGCCGTCCACAATGGACACATATGGGATGGCATTGTTGGGCGAGTATTGCATGGCAATTTTTTCCGCCGGTTGTAACATGGATTTTAAAAACTCGTGCTGCTGCTGCCATGCCAGGTAAATATGTTTCTCTCCCGGCAAATGATCGCAGCGCCACGGTTCGATGCTGTGAACCAGTTTTTGGGGATTGCCCTTGGCAGGAATGAAATAGTACCAGCGGCGGGAGGCAAACCGGCTGGTGTCCATTTTTAAAACGCGGGCTGCTATTGCATCCCGGTTGTGAAAATCATAAAACAGCCATCCGTCTAGGGATGCCAGCTGTAAGGCTTTTTGTATAGCGGATAAATCCATATAAACTCTCCTGTTAACCGGGATTATGATGTAATGGACCGGATTAAACGTTTTAACATCCTTTCGATGGTTTCAAAATGCTCCGTCAACTCTTCGACGTCTTTGATAAAACCCAGATCCTTTGACAGGATGATTAGATACCGCACTGTTTCAATGGAGACAAGTGCATTTCGATAGTAGAAGGATTTGGCTTTTTTGACGCGTTTTTTAAATCCGATTGCGATATTTATCGGGATTTGTACGGCGGCATCCCGCAACTGGGGAACGATGGTCGCCTGTTCTTTTTTGGGGAATTTGGTGGTTGCCTGGTAGATCGTTTGGACCATAGCGTGACTCTTTTGCCAAACGATCAGGTCGTCAAATGATTCGACTTTTCTCGTGTTCATAGAGCAGGGCCTTTCATTAATAATGGGATGAGAATATTATTTAAAGGTAATAATTTCAAGAGTTAGAAGCAAATAGTTTTTGCGGGAAACCATAGGGAAATGTGTCAAAAAAAGTTGC
This sequence comes from Candidatus Zhuqueibacterota bacterium, assembly GCA_016931775.1. Taxonomy (GTDB): domain Bacteria; phylum Zhuqueibacterota; class Zhuqueibacteria; order Residuimicrobiales; family JAFGEC01; genus JAFGEC01. The sequence goes on from JAFGEC010000676.1 coordinate 7,369, forward strand.
AGATTTTTACTGTCCTGTAAACTCATTTCCGGCTTTGATTTTATCTCGATAGCTACGGTATAATGTCATCTTTGCAAAACCACATCCACCTCCTGGCCTGAGCGCAGGCGCCCGTTGCGCTTCATCAATGACATTGAAATCGGATGTGTGCAGTAGTGCCGTTGGATTGTCTTTAATTTGGCTCAAAATATCCAGATCATCCAAATTGAGGATGCGAAAAGACGGATCGAGCTCGTTCCGGATCAAGGTGCTTTTGCCGACTTGACGCGGACCGGTAAGTACGACAATGGATGCTTCCTCTATCATGGTTCCAAAAAGAGGGGCAATCCAGCGGGGATGATAATCAAACATATTATTCATTCCTTGAATAAATTTTATTCAAAATACGACTGAAATTAATTCATGTAAAGAATAAATTTGTCGGTGTGTTCTCCAAAATTTTGTTTAGATGTCCAAACAATCAACCTGACTTTGCCGCTTCAGTATGATTTTTTTAACCACGCGCTGAACCGCAGGGGCGCAGAGTGTTAAGCCGGGCAATTTTGGAGAGGACACTTATATCCTTCTATTTTTTAAGAATTATGGTTAAAAACGAGGGATTTCACAAAATTTTTTCCTTATGCCATCCTATTATATTTTTACTATAATTAACTTTTCCCTGGTCATGCTATAACGGCAACCTGTCCTCATCAAGATCATCGAAAATCGCCGGATCGATTTTTGTAATTTCCAGACCTTTTCCCGATTTTTGAATTTCTTCCATGCTTTTGTCAAATTCCGCCTGGCATTTGCGCAGGATTTTCAATGAGACCGGACTGGGAGAAACATATTTTCGAACGCAATCGGGAAAACAGATTTCGCCTGCTTCTTCATCTTCACGCCAGCATACCTCACCACCTGCTTCGCACCACGGCCTTTGAAAACAGCCCGGACAATATCCGGTGCAACCATCCAAATGCCAAAATCCCTCCGTCATCAACTCAAATTCTTCATCCAGGTGATCAACCACATTTTCATAGACCAATTGGGGCGGTATATCTTCTTTGTAATCAATATAGAAGCCGGCCTCAAATAAAAGGTCGTACAGATAATCCAACTCGGCGGACAGTTCCTCTTCGCTCAATTGTTCCGGATTGACGGGCAAATAGGGTGAAGGGAGCTGATCTATTAGCATACTTTTAAGCGGCAGTCCTTTTAGCCACCTTTTAAAAAGAAACCAATCATTATCAGGGGAAAAATCGGGATCAATGGGCGGGTAAAGATAGCCCTTATTTTCCATTTTTTCCCGTGATCCCAGTTTTTTATACTGTTCGACCCAATCCAATAAATGAGTCAGGCGTCTGTTTTCATGTTCCAAATTTTCCGGTGTCTCAAAAAAAACCTGAGACAAATCGAGATTTCGAACGGCAAATTCGTTTTTTAATGCTTTGTTTTCCAAAAAAACATCGATGTTTGCGGGATTCATATTTCCTCCAGTTAAAAAGTGTTTTAACTGGCTCTCTCCATAAACATGAAAAATATTGTCTGAAAAATCGGCTAGAAAAGTTCTTCGTTTTGATATTTGAACAAGGAATCGGCCCTCTTGATATCCCTTGTAGCTTTATTTATCGAATAGAAAGTAAATAAATAGAATGATGATGTCAAGTAAAAGTTGGTTTAGGATATTCCCCAAAATTTTTATATTGCAATTTCAATTAAACAATCCGACCTGATCATAAAAAATAATTTAAGAAATCTTCAATTTTGTCAACAACGTGCGCAAACTTGTGCTTGCACCGCAGGTTCGAATTATTCTATCATATAGCTACATCCTGTTTCATGATAAAGACATAATTTATTATTATTGAAGAACATGATTTATCGTTAAAAATAGTATTTTAACAAATAAAAGTGTTGCCAATACGCACACAATGTACTATACTAAACGGTGAAACGTATCAGTTGGAATATAGATAAAAACATCCGGCTCAAAAAAAATAGAAATATTGGGTTTGAAGATGTTTTGTATTTTATGGAAAAGAATTCCGTCATCGATGATATTGAATATCCGAATAAAGAGCGATATCCCAATCAAAGAATGTTTGTTATCGATATTCGGGAGTATATTTATCTTGTTCCATATGTCGAGACAACTGAAGAGATATTTATAAAGACCATCATACCAAGCAGAAAAGCAACAAAAAATTATTTGAGAGGAAAAAATGTCTGACAATTTAAGTAAGGAAGAACGAGATATTTTGGAATCCTTTGAAAAAGGAGAATGGAAATCCATCCCAAACCTGGAAAAACGAAAAACGGAATTAAAACAATATTCGCGTGAAATGTTGCGCAAAAATAAAAGAATAAATATCAGAATTTCAGAGCGCGATTTAACAGAATTGCAGCGGCTGGCTGTACAGGAAGGATTGCCCTATCAGACGTTTATCTCGAGTATCCTTCATAAATTCATAAATGGCACCCTTTTAGAGCGTTCCGGATCTTCTGTTTCGTAAATTATTTAATTTAAGTTATAGATGAGTAACGTGGGGATAAAAAGCGTTGCTTTTTTTGGTTGAAATTGACCATTCAGCATTTGCGTCCAATTCGTTCGAAAGTGTACGTAGAAGCTAAACGACCCCCGTTACTCACATATTACGAATATCATGGAGTTCCGCTTGTTTTTCCCCGATTACCGTACACCAGATTCCTGTCCCGTGCATTCACCACTCCGTTCATATCCGTGTCCCCATTCAAGTATCCGGTGTTATTCCGTAGATTCCAAACAACACCGCCATCGGCTTCATCCACTGTACCGGTCTGGTCCGTATCGCCCGCCCACAGACCCCAGATTCCGGAGCCGTTGATATTCACACAACCGCCGGTGCCGTAATAGTTACTTTCCGCAGCGGTAAAATCATAAAGCACCGGATCGCTGGTGTACAAGGTGACCGGTATGGCACTCATAGCGCCGATATGGTTGCGATGGCGGACGGTTACATAATAATTTCCCACCGGAATGTTATAGAATGCAATTTCGGTGGTTCTACCGTCTGGTTCGCTGATCCGGCCATCAGGTTTGATAAAAAAGGACTGTTGTGCAACGGCGGCTCCCTGCGGAGTGGTTTTTAACTCTAAAAGAATCCAATCGACCACCGAATCCGGAACGCTCACCGCGACACGGGCTGCCAGTGGATACGGTGCGACCAGAGGTACGACGCCTTTCTGCGCCAAATCCTTTCGCATACCGGCCTCAGCGGATAAAAAAGGGCCCTGCAATTGCGTTTTTATACTCGCCAAAATAAAATTATAATTGCCTCCCAAATCCGATGGTGCTGATCTGTTTCCCCATAAATCCACGGCGATAACGTAATAAAAAAAATTCACACTGGGATCGGCGTGGCGGGCATCAAAGTGTTCATAGCTTGTTTCAGCGGTGACCGCTAAAAAGTTGTCTTCTCCCGGCGTAAACTGCGGCCAGGTGGAGCAATAGATCCAGTACCACAGGGGTTCCGTCTCCGGATTGTCCAGCGTGTCCAAGGTCACCTCATCCCACTCAATGGTGAGACTGGGTAAAACCTGTGCGGTTGAACCGGCATTGATCAAAACAAAAATGATATAAACCGCGAAAAATAATTTTATAATTAATTTTGTCAAGCTTGCCTTATGAATATAGATTGATGAGACCTCACACGGTGGTCATATATAAAAATAAGAGGTAACACATGTGTAAAAAGTTGAGATTTTGCATAAAATAATTTGTCATTATTTCCGTTGTTATGTATATTATTAATATATGAAAATATAACTAACAAACAAAATAAATCGTGATATAATTAACAAATTATGAATACTATCAATATATTTCCGGCCCGGACGAGATTCATTTTCTCCGTCTGGTTTTTGCTGTGCCTGAGTTGCGCCAAACAGGGTTTTCCACCCGGTGGGCCTGAAGATAAAACACCGCCGAGGATTCTGGAAACGAATCCAAAAAGCGACACCACCAATGTATCCACTGATACGCAAATTGAAATCACTTTTAGTGAATCCATCGAACGGACATCCTGTGAAGAATCCATTTTTATTACCCCTTTTGCCCAGGATTTACGGTATAAGTGGCGCCGGCGAAAATTGAGGATTATTTTCCCGGATGGTTTGATCGATGACAGAACGTACGTCGTGACCATCGGGGCCGGCGCCAAGGACGAACGCAATAACGCCATGAAGGAATCATTCTCATTTGCGTTCTCCACGGGAGATTCCCTGGATCGAGGTGTTATCGAAGGCCGGGTATTCGACGACGGACCGGTGTCGGGCATCCTGATGTGGGCATACGACCTCCAACAGGAGGCGGAGCCCAATCCGGCTGTACATGTACCGCTTTATGTCACCCAGGTAGGCGAAAACGGCGGTTTTCGTTTACCCAACATGGCGACCGGAAGGTACCGTGTTTTCGCCGTAAACGACAGGGAAAAGAACAGTCTGTACGACGTGGAATACGACGCTCTGGGAGTCGCCTCCCGGGATGTTGTCCTTGCACCCAATGCCCTCAAGGTAACTGGATTAAACATGCGCATTGCTGTCCGCGACACCACTGCGCCGGACATCAATGCGGCTGTTGCACCGGACCGCCGGCATGTGGATATCCGTTTTTCCGAACCATTGTGGACGGAAAATCTCGCGGAAATTCGAAATTACCGCATTTATTCACCGGATCAGGGCGATTCACTCGATGTAATGGCGGCATGGCCCGACATCCGCAATTCCGCTTACGTTCATCTGGCCACTTCAGAACAGGAACCGGAACGTGAATATATACTATCCGTGAATAACCTGCGCGATCCGGCGGGACATTTTCCGGCGCCCGATTCCGCCTTTGTCCGTTTTACCGGTTCACCAGAACCTGATACCACCGGCGCCGAATTTCTTCTGATGATTCCAGCAGACAGTTCAAATTTTATCCTGCTTAACCAGCCGTTCGATATATTTTTCTCCGATGCAATGGACACTCTTTCCGTTAACCGGCACATCCGGCTTGCCGACACGACGAATCGTGCCCTTACGGTTTCGGCTAAATGGAACAACCGGACGCACCTGACGCTTACCCCCCTGAAGAATTATACACCGGAAACCTTGTATTTTATCTCGTTTCCGGTGGATTCGGTGTTCGACCTTTGCGGCAATTCATTTGCTGATACACTGTTTCAAAAAAGATTTTTAACCGTAAATCCGGATACGCTGACCTCCATTTCAGGCACTGTTACCGATACGGACACCACGGCCAAGGGACCGTTTTTTCTTTACGCCGGCACGACAAAGGGAACCGTCTATACGACGAAGGCGCAAAATTCAACGGAATACAGATTCGATTCCATTATGCCGGGAACTTATACAATTCATATGTTCCGGGATGAAGACGAAAACGGCCGATATAGTTTTGGAGAAGCTTTTCCCTATGTGCCTTCCGAAAGATATTTTCTGTACCCCGATTCCGTTAAAGTCCGTTCAAGATGGTTCGACGAGGGGGAGGATATTGTTTTCCCCGAGTGATAAATTCTACGGCTCATCAAACATGGATACGATCTTGCCCGGTCCGGTTTTATCGGCTTGTTTCGGCGGCTCCTGCGGGGATTCAATCCGTTCAATGCGTACGGGATTCCCCCCCATGGTATAGGATGCACCGCGCATCTGGTCATCGTCAAGAATCCATGTCATTGTTTGAAGAGGAATGGTTAAAATTAAAAATGTCATTTTCCACCACCCCTTTTTAACATCCGGAACAACCGATTCGATCCGGGCAAAAAAGGCGGGCTTTTCATGAATAAAGACCAAAATAACTTCTGTGGGAAAAAATATTTTACCGTACGACGGCATGTGACTCCTTTCGTTGATTCTCATATAATTACGCTCACGTGAGCGATAAATGCAAGGGAAAAGTGAGAAACAACTTGTATTTGTAAAACTTTATTTATAAAATAACAAAAATATATTATAAAAAAAACGGTGTTTTATGACTCAAAAAGTGCGAGAAATCATCATTGATAAAAAGGGTTTGGACCGGACGATAACCAGGCTGGTGCACGAGATCATCGAACGAAACCGCGGAGTGGAAAAGCTCGCAATTGTGGGTGTACGAACCCGCGGCGCCGTACTCGCCGAACGGATTGTTAAAAAGATATCCGAAATTGAGGGTATCAACGTACCTCTGGGCGTTCTGGATGTGACCCTGTACCGGGATGACTTTCGTACGCGGCTCAAACAACCCGTCATTCAGGTAACAAATATCAGTTTTAACATCGACGCGATCGACGTTGTGGTGATTGACGATGTTTTATACACCGGCCGGACGACCCGTGCGGCCATGGATGCCTTGATTGATTTCGGTAGACCGTCCAGTATTCAGCTGGGCGTACTCATCGACAGGGGACATCGTGAATTACCCATTCATGCTGATTATGTGGGAAAAAGCATTGTTACATCTGTGGGTGAAGAAATTCGCGTTCGTTTGGTGGAGGTTGATGGAGAAGATTGTGTTCAAATTGTAGAAGCGCCAAAGGAGAAGAACTAATGGCTCTTTCCATTTCCCATTTGCTCGGACTGCGGGGCGTACCCGCGTCGGATATTACAATGATTCTCGATACCGCGACGTCTTTTAAAGAAATCTTGAGCCGGCCTATTCCCAAAGTGCCCACCCTGCGGGGCACAACGGTGGTCAACTTTTTTTATGAACCTTCTACCAGAACCCGAATTTCTTTTGAACTGGCTGAAAAAAGACTTTCGGCCGATACGGTGAATTTCAGTAAAACGGGAAGCTCTGTAAAAAAGGGAGAAACCCTGCGTGATACGATCCGTAACATCGCCGCCATGAAAATCGATATGGTTGTCGTACGCCATTCAGCGGCCGGTGTGCCGCTTTTTTTAACCCAGTGTGTCGATGCCGCGATTATCAACGCAGGCGATGGTATAAACGAACACCCGACTCAGGCATTGCTGGACATGATGACTCTGCGTGCAAAATTCGGCTCACTCAAAGGATTAAAAGTCGCGATTGTCGGTGATATTTCCCACAGCCGGGTGGCCGGATCCAATATACACGGCTTACAAACCATGGGCGCCGAGGTGAGGGTGTGCGGCCCCAAAACATTGATACCCCGTGGACAGGAAGAGATATGTCCCGTCAGCTACAATCTGCAGGAAACCATCGAATGGGCTGATGTTTTAAATATTTTGCGAATACAGCTCGAACGGCAGGAATCCGGTCTGTTTCCGTCGATCCGGGAATATCACGCTGAATTCGGCGTGACGCGCCGCCGTTTACAACAGGCCAAAAAGGATATCACCATTATGCACCCGGGCCCCATAAACCGGGGCATTGAACTGGACAGTGATATTGCCGATTCGGAATTTTCCGTAATACTGGATCAGGTGACCAACGGTGTGGCCGTGCGGATGGCTGTATTGTATCTGCTGAGTGGTTCGGATGCTAAGGTTGATCAATAAAAGGCGAAAGAATGTTGAAAATAGAAAAAATACTATTACATGGAGGTACGGTTCTCGACCTCGAAAACGGTAAATCGGCTCGCGCTGATGTCGCGATAGTGGACGGGAAAATCAGGCAAGTCGGAGAAATCGAAACCGAAAGCTTTGGTGGTGACGTTATTGATGTAAGCGGCGCCGTTCTGACTCCCGGACTGATGGATATGCACGTACATCTGCGCGAACCGGGCCGGGAAGATGAAGAGACGGTAGCCAGCGGATGCGCCGCTGCCATGGCCGGCGGCTTTACAGCTGTTTGCGCCATGCCCAATACGGAACCGGAATGTGATACCCAGGAAGTGGTTCAGTTTATCAAAAAAAGAGCCGAAGCGGAACTGGTGGATGTATACCCAATCGGCGCCATCACCAAAAAACGGGCCGGCCGTGAAATATCCGAAATGGCCGACATGATCCGTGCCGGGGCGGTGGCGTTTTCGGATGACGGTTCTCCTGTTCTCAACACAGCCGTTATGAAAAGAGCCCTGGAATATTCCAGCATGTATTTTTCACCCATCATCGATCATTGTGAAGACCCTTTTCTGTTTGAAGGCGGACATATGAACGAAAGTAAAATGTCCACCTTGCTGGGTTTACCGCCCATACCTCCGGTAGGTGAAGAGATCATGATCGGACGGAATATTTCACTGGTGCGCTACGTGGGGGGACACCTGCACGTTGCCCACATTTCCACCAAGCGTGGCGTGGAACTGGTGCGGCAGGCGAAAGAAGAGGGCCTGCCCGTCACCTGTGAGGTGGCGCCTCATCACCTGGTGTTCAGTGATGAGGATTTGAAGGAATACGATACGAATTTAAAAATGAATCCTCCGCTTCGTACGCCTGAAGACGTGGAGGCGTTGAAAGCAGGACTAAAAGACGGCACGATCGATGTGATTGCATCGGATCATGCCCCGCATTCCGTTGAGGAAAAGCAGGTCGAGTTCGTCGAGGCACCATTCGGTATTCTGGGACTGGAAACCATGCTGGGCATCATTATAACAAAGATTGTAAAGGAAAAGATACTCAGCCTGGAACAGGCACTGGAAAAAATGTGTATTTCACCCCGCCGGATCTGCCGGCTGCCGATTCCCAGGATAAAAAAAGGCGAGGCGGCCAATATCTCGATTTTTGATCCGGACAAAAAATGGACGGTGGATGTAAAAAAATTCAAATCGTTATCGAGGAATTCACCGTATGACGGCTGGAAATTGAACGGCGTGGTGCTGGGGGTCGTGAACAAGGGATTATATCAGAAATCTTAAATTTTGGGCCGCTCCGGCTCCCCCGCTTGTACGAAAACGGTTTTTTAATACGTTCACAGTCTTTTCCAGCCATTCGCACAATTTTTACCGCACCGTAGGACGCGGGGTGATCCTGCGCGGGCTCCGCGCGCCTCCTCGCGCCGCTGCGCGGCACTGCGGGGTCGCGCTCCGCAAAATTTTTATTAAAACCATGAAGCATGTAAAGGAATTAAAAAATGAACCTTTTAATTCCTCATTTTAAAAATTAACCTTGAAATTTATCTGCAAGCCGACCGGTACTTTGGCCGATTTCATATAAGTCAATAGTTGAATTTTATGATTTGATAATAATTCATTAAATTCAACATGCTCTCGTGATTACAATTTCGTGCAATTTACAAGTTGGTCTTTTTGATGATGTATTACTTTGAATACAGGTTCAGTATCGATCAAAGATAATTGGGAACCGTTGAACATTACTCTCAGGCTCAAACCCCGGGTCTCCGCACAATTCAAACGAAAAATATTTTCCGGACAAAAATTTTGCGCGTCCTCAAAAACAAGTCCCAGTTACGCACCACGCGGACCCCCGGGTGCTGGAAATAAGTGCACAATTCATGCCGGCGTTTTAATGATTCTACAATAACACCCGGTGTTGGGGTGGCTTTAACACAGCAAAAATTTTCTGTTCATATATTATCCATAAAATTGTAAAGTCGGTAGGACACAAAGCCACCCCAACAACCGGGGTTTGTATTACATCTTTCTATCCCAGTGACACGCAGAGCGTCAGGGAATGGAGTCTCCACAAATCATTTTAATAAGGTTTCTCTACCCAACAGATTAATATATAATCATCCTTATCATCCGGGGTCGGACCTTGAACGGACACTATTTTTATTGAGCATAAGGCATTTTTTAACGTCAAATCGGGCTTTAGAAACGTCTTTTTACAGGTAAAAAAGTGTATTTAAGGTTTTTATTACTGCAGCAGCGCCCGATTTGAACGTGCCGGTTGTTCCGGGTTTTCGAATGCTGTTTGGGCAGGTGGTCCGCCCTCGATTTTGCGGGCAGGGAAAAACAGGCACGTCTTGCTCGGCCGATTCAACAAAGCCGGTCCCAGATCATTCATAATAGTTGCGGAGCAAGATCACCCGGCCGTTCGATAAAACACAGTGCAGGGAGCGGGAGAATTGTATCGTGTACGGTTGCTGATGTAACGCCGCCGGCCGGGTAGCTTGCGGATACCGCTCTGCGGTGGGAGGATCATCCCGCGTCCCCAGGCGCGACATAATAAAATCACCTTGCACTGGTGGAATGCGAGACACGGACATTGCGGTCCACCGGGAGCGGCAAAGCAGCCGTCACTAATAATCATACATCCTGTACTTTTTTCTTGACATTTTCGTTTTTTTTTACACTGTCCTGTTGGGAAAAATTGTTCAGGACTTGACATGAAATACCGGAATAAATTGGGAAATGTCCGGTATTGTGGCCCGGGAAAAGAACCATAAATTCAGGAAATATTACGAGTTTTTAAGCGAACGTCATTTAGCTTTTCGCTAAAAGTAGGAATGGTTTGATATTTTCTGTATTTTGGAATTCAATACAGACTGTTCTTTCCCACTGTCATTTTCAGCATGGTGACAAAATTTATCAAAAGGAGGAATCATGCATAATAAAAATAGGGTTATTTTTATACCGATGGCCTTGGGATTTCTCGTTTTGGGGTGTCAAAAGACGTCCGTTCAGTATACCGGGCAAAATAAGTCTGTGATAAATGATGAAATCTCGGAGCAGGTTTTAGAACTGGTGCTGTCCGATCCGGATTCCATTCCGGAAAACATCAAAGATATGGCCGCCGTCGAAGTCAGGCGACACGGATGCGACGGCATCCATATCGTCAATGCCGGCCGGGAGGAACAAAACCCAAAATTCTGCGTTACATTCCTTAACGACTTTGACGGACCGGTGGAGAGGATTTTGATGGACATGGAAGGGGGTATTGAAAACCTGACCGATGCCGATAAGGATTATTTGGGTTTTAATTGGGAATCCAGAAGCATGAAAAAGACCGACCAACCCATCGTCTGTTGGCATCTGCCGACGGTTTACAAGGATACGTATTTAAGCGGATCAAATTACACGTTTACTCAATTAAGGTACCTTGTCACCGGGACGTATGCAAAATTAATCGATAACCTTCACGACTGGGATGATTGTGATTATTGCTCCTGGTGCTATGGTGGCCAATTTTACGGATCATGGGGTGATTGTATTTCATCGCACGTATGGTATTTTCAAAGTATAGTCGATGCCGGCTATACTTATAAATTGGAACCACAGGTAATAGAAGCCTAATATTATACAGACGAGAACGGGTATCGATTCAATTTTTCCGGCAGTAAAGATAATCTGGATAATGACTATTCAGATGAATACTTTTTTTACCCCGGTATCAGCGTCAATGATAACATGTCATCGGTCCGTTTTTGGTACAAGGTGGTAAGATGGCTGAATGAAGAATAAATTTGGGTAAATCATAATTGTCACCATGCTGAAAATATTATGAAAATTGATAACTATTACACCGCTGCAATTATTACGTGGATTTCATTGTTTTTATTTTCTTGCTCGCTTGATCCCGTCGTCATCGACCCGGACAACGCCGGAGAATATTATGTTCTCTGTACATTATCCGCCGGTTACAGCCGGCAGACGGTACGTATCGGCCGTGCCAAGCCCGAACACTTGCCGGTGGACATCACCGACGCACAGGTCAGGATTTACACGGACCGGCAAAATGTGCCGTTCAGCCACCTTCAGGACGGTCGTTATGTTGAAAACGGCGAAAAACTGCAGGTTATCAACGGAGAAACTTATTACCTGGACGTACAAATGCAGAACGGCGATAAAATCAGCGCCGAGACAACAATTCCGCGCGATTTTAATATTCTGCACCCTTGTTCAGGCGATACCATCGAACATTTTGTGTCGATGTCGCTGGACACCCTGCTGCTCGACCGCATTCGCTGGGAAAGATGTCCTGGAGCGGAACATTATACCGTCATTCTCGATTTGCCGGACCCGGATGTCCGGGTGCAATCGATTAATACATTCAGGACAGATGTCTATTTGCCCGAGATTGTAGCGTCAAATTGGATGGAACCGCTGTCGGGTGAAAAGACGCTCGACGCCACCTGTTATGTTTTTGCCCGTGATTCGACATGCTGTTTTTATTATACATACCGTCGATTTGTAAATAGGGATGTCGACGGTTCCGCTGGACACGAATTGGATTTTTTAAAGAACAATGAACGAAATTTTTACCTGGACAAAATGAACATCACCGGCGCAACCGGGGCTTTTCACGGCGTGGCAATGGATTCGGCTAAATTTACCCTCAAGTTATACATGGATTGGTGGTAACGGATGGAGTATCGATTTAAATTGCGTTTGCTGATGACCGGGCTGGTCTGTTTTTCCCTTGATCCATCCGCATTTGGAGGGATGGGAAAAGCAGAAAACCAGCCTGTCAAAAATTTTACTATTACGGGAACGGTGGTGGATGTGCGAACGGGAAAACCGCTGGACGGCGCCAATGTGCAGCTCACACTTGTGCGGACCGGTGCATCGAGCGACAGCAACGGCCGGTTTGAGCTGTTTGTTTCCCGCAACAGGATGGATACGTTACTGGTTTCGTTTATCGGCTATCAACAAAAAAAAATTCCTATTGTCGTGCCGTTAAAACAGCCAATCATTGTCGCCCTGCAGCCGATGGTGTTGCCCATGCCGGCCGTGTCCGTGTCGGGCGAGCGTTTTGACCGGGAACACCGGTTGTTTGCCATGGACCCCAGCGTTCAAAGGATTTCGCACGAGGATATAAAAACGACACCGTTTGTGCTGGCGCCCGATTTATACCGGGCGCTGCAGAAACTGCCCGGCGTGACTTCCAATAACGAGACATCGCCCCAGCTATCGGTGCGTGGCGGCAATACGGACCAGAACCTTGTGCTCATCGACGGCGCGCCGGTTTATTATCCGTATCATTTGCTGGGGTTGGCGAGCGCTTTTAATCCCGATACCTTTGAAGATATCTATTTCTCCCTCGGGGGCTTTTCAGCCGCCTATGGCGGCAAACTCAGTTCGGTACTGTCTTTGGACACCCGGGAACCGCAAAAGGATTTTCCCCACCGTATCAATCTGAGTCTGACCGGCGGCGACATCACAACGGGCGGCAAAATGAGTCCCAGCGTCGGATGGCTGTTTTCCGGACGCCTCTGCTATTTGAACCTGCTGAACCGCTTAAATATCGGCTATCCTTATGAATTTTACGACGGCCTGTTCAAAATGAACTTCCAACCCGGCCGGGGGCACAAAATTTCGTTCACTGTTTTTTGACGGCGCGACCGTCGATGTTTTTGATTACGATAAAATCTGCCGGTCGCGCTCTGGATATATTGAAAATGAAATGACATTATTCGGCAACGCCCGGTTGCGAGCGGGACTCCGGATATCGGACTGGGATTTCCTGGAAATGCCGGTCATTGAGCCGCGGATCAATTTCAAATACGGATTGAAAGATCGTCTGAGTGTTTTTATGGCGTGCGGCCGGTTTTCACAGGGGATATCAACAGCCTTGGAGGAAGGCCTGGTGCAGTTTCTCGAACTTTATTTCCCGGTGGATCCCGGTTCCCGCATCGAAACCGCCGACCATCTGATCGCCGGCGTCGAGCATAAAATCGGGAAAAACCTGTCATGGTCGGTCACCGGATACCACAAAAAATTTCAAAACCTGATCCGGTCGGTAGGTCCCGCGCCGGACCTGGTGCAGACCGGGGGCAGCGCCGGGGGGGTGGAATTTATGCTGTCCTGCAGGCTGTCCGGCGCCAGCGGCCGGGTGAGCTATGTACTGTCGGCCTGCGACCGCCGTGACCGGGGCAGGACCTATCCGGCAAATTTTGACCGGCGCCACCATGTGTCGGTCAATATGAAAAAAGAAGTGCAGGGGGGATGGACGTTTTCAGTGTACTGGGAGTTGCACAGCGGCCAGCCTTATGATCCTTATACCCTGTACAGTTTTCTGCCAGCAAGTCGTGGCAGTTATCCTCTCCAGTCTCAATGGGGCGAATATATCACAATTTACGATCCATATGAAATGGACCTTCCCCGTGGTTACATTCGCTACCCCTGGTACCACCGGCTGGACATCAGCATTTCCAAAATTATATACAGTAAAAAGTTTACCGTCGCGCCTTATGCCGGTATATATAATGTATACAACCGGAAAAATGTACTTTTTTACCGGCAACCGGTGTGCGACAATGACTGGGTCAACGATATGCCGGTGAATTACAGGATCGTGCGCGACGCTGAGAGCGTGCCGTTCCTTCCGGCGATCGGGATCAGGATGGGATTTTAATCATCCGGGGTCGGACCTCGAATGGATACTGTTTTTGTTGAGCATAAAGCATTTTTTAACGTCAAATTGGGCTTTAGAAGCGTCTTTTTACAGGTAAAAAAGTGTATTTAAAATTTTTTTTACTGCAGCAGCGCCCAATTTGAACGTGCCGGTTGTTCCGGGATTTCGAATGCTTTTTGGCCAGGTGGTCCGCCCTCGATTTTGTGGGCATGGAAAAACAGGCCTGTCTTGCTCGGCCGATTCAACAAAG
>JAFGEC010000107.1 GCA_016931775.1 Candidatus Zhuqueibacterota bacterium
AAAGGAAACAGGGCCTGTAAAATAATCAAATTTCAGTTCAAACCCCTTGGCATTGCCATAATCCTTGTTTCCGTACAAACCATATTTGATTTGATTATAGGTTGTAAAGACAAGAGCGCTCAATAAATTATAAATATCTTTGTAATACACAGATAATTCCAGGCCCATATTCGGCATCAACTCCTGCCAGACACCCATCTCATACTGGACGGTCTTTTCTGCTCTGATCCGTGGGTTGCCATGGATGGTTCCAAAATTATTAGGGGGTACCAGGAATCGAAAATTTGAATAGAGCGTATATAACGGCGGCATCTGGAAAAAATGGCCATAGCTGAAGTGCAGGACAGCGGATTTGCCGAGTGTGTAAGAGAGTCCGAACCGGGGGCTCAATTGCACCTGCGGATCGGCCTTTGGGTAAGTCGACATACGTTCCATGTTCAACACAGGTTGACCATCCTGATCGAAAATCGTTTTACCGGAATCGCCTTTCCGATAAAAAGTTAATTGATTGGCCGGATTCCGGTACTGGGACGGATAGGTGGTATTGGAATTAAAATAATCGAACCGTAATCCCATATTAATCACCATAGCGGAAAATTCCATTTTATCCTGCAGGTAGGCGGAATATTCATAGGGCTTTTTCATATAAATATCCATTGCGATGGCAGAATCGGGAAGTATTTCCGTTAAATATGGATAGAACACAAGTTTTTCACTTTGAGGATCATACCGGAAAGAGTTGGCCAGGGGCGTTCCCCTGAGTTTGTTTTGAATCTCTGTCGGTTCATTAAGCAACCGGTTTTGGGTGAGGAGGAATCCTGTTTTTAAACTGTGAGAGGTGGTGATTTGCCACGTGAGATCGTATTTCACGTTGGTGGTTTGCAGGGATCTTTTATAGTGCCCGTAATCCTGCCCACCGGTCAGAAATCCTCCTCCGCTCCTGGAATAGTTGTGATGGACATAACGCGGATCGAAAGGATCTTCGTACAGATAGTACTTGTATTCATTTTCAGAATAAGAGACTTTTAAATCATGAAAGGCTTTTTTGGAAAAGAGGTGATTCAATTGAAAAACATACATCGTTGTTTTTTCATAATTGTTGGCTCTGCCGTCCGGTTTGTATTTGTATTGATGACCCGTCGTGGGACGCTTGTCATCGTTCCAGGTATTCATCAGAGATAGTTTCAGATTCGAGGTGACCCGGTAAGTCAATTTTCCCATAAAGGAAGCTGTCTGGCTGGTATTTATGGGGACAGAAGCGTTATCGCCTGTATGTTCGGAATAGTATTGAGCATTGTTGATGATTGTATTCCACGGCGTATTTTCTTCGACGATATTCGGAGTTACGAAATCAGTGTAATCGTCGACATTGAAACGCCGGATGCCGTTGATATGGCCAAGATTATTCTGGTAGCGATAGTTGGTAAAAAAAGTGACACGATTTTTCCAGATCGGCCCTTCCAATTGCAATTTATAGTCCTGGTTACGGGTGATTTCGGTATTGTTTAATCCGACAAAGACGTCGCTATGACCGGTATAAAAATTGGAAAAATGGCCGGAAACAAAGCCATGAAAGTCATTTCGCCCGTCTTTGGTGACCACATTCACGATTCCGCTCATAGCCCGGCCGTATTCGGCATTGAATGTACCGGTAATAACCTCCAAATCCTGAACCACTTCTTTCTCGATTTCTACGATTCTGTCTTCACCGCCATAGGCTTCGTTGACCTGCATCCCGTCTAAAAGATATGAAACCTCGGTCAATCGTCCCCCGCGGAAATGGCCATCCACTACACCGGTCTGCATCTCGATAACCTGCTCCAAATCTTCCACGGGCAGCAGGCTGATCTGCTCCGAAGAGACATTCTTGATAGAACTGGTTTGATCTTTTTTTATGACAACCTTCTCTGCGGATATGACAACCTCTTCTCCTTCCAGGACGGTTTCACTCATAGAGAACAGCACATTCGTTGTGCGGTTGACCGATACCAGGACATCGTTCAATTTGACGGGATTGTACCCCATCATCTGTACCCGCAGCGCATATTTTCCAGGCGAGACATTGAGAATAAAGAATTCACCTTGGTTGTTCGTTGCCGCGCCGCGGGTAGTTCCTTCAATAAAAACATTGGCTCCGGGCAGGGCGTCGCCTGTTTTTGCATCCTGCACACGGCCGGTAATTTTCCCGGTGGTTTGCGCCATAAGCAGACCATGACAATAAAAAATCAGAATCAGCATCACCACTATTCTCAATTTCATGCATCCTAAAAATGTTAGGCGAATCATTTTACCTCCAATTCATAATTGTCACGAAATCTCGTTAAACCTGACTAAAGATGACCTCCGGTCATCCTGATGACCCAGGCATGGGAACACGGCGGATTCCTTTGCAACGACTCTGGGATGTGGACAATGAACCCATCTCCTATCTTTTCCCAATTTAAAACTGTATCCGTACCTAACATCAAAAGACGGGCATCTGAATTCGGCTGAAAAGTTGACATGCAGATTCTCGATGGCGGGTGTGATTCGGCCAAATCGGCGAGATATATGGCATAAACAGTTCCATCCTTTTTCCGGGTCAAGCAAACATGTTTATCCTTGTAGGGAAAAATCGGCCGGGTACCGTAAATGGCTTCATTATTGAGCTTCATCCATTCCCCGATTCCTCTCAGCCTGTCATATGCCTCTTCCCCCCAATCACCTTGCGGTGATGGACCGATATTGAGAAGTAAATTTCCCCCTTTACAAACAATATCCACCAACATATGGATGAGTTCCCTGACGGACTTGTAGTTGTGATGTTCATTATAAGACCAGCCGGAAGTCATTGTAATACAGGACTCCCAAGGTACAGTCATGGCATGATCCGGAATTTTCTGTTCCGGCGTCAAATAATTTTCAAATTCGCCGCTTATCCAGCGATCCACGACAATCAGGTCGGGTTGGTGCTTACGTGCTATACGGACGATTCTGGGCATATCGATGTCCTGGTTCCAGTCTTTTTTTATGGCCCATTCCCGGTGTTCTTCCGGAATATAACCATGGAGAGGCCGCACCCAGGCTCCGTCCAGCCAGAGGATATCAATTTGGCCATAATTGGTCATCAACTCCTCAATCTGGCGAAAAACAAAATCCTTGAATCGCTGCCAGCGCTTCGGATGTCTGGCCGGATTGTAATTCACATGCCGGTCAGGCGTTGCATAATAAGGCCACCAATAATCAGGACAATTCCAGTCCGGTTTAGAAAAATAAGCGCCAATAAAAAAGTTGTCCTTGCGGAAAGCATCAAAAATCTCTTTTGTTACATTCGCACGCGGATGAGTAGAAAAAGGGCACTCCTGCGAGGTTATCTTGTAATCGGTGGTATGGGTATCGAACATGCAAAAACCGTCGTGATGCTTGGTCGTAAAAATGACATAGCGCATGCCGGCATCTTTGGCAGCTTTTGCCCATTTGTCCGGATTAAATTGAACCGGATTAAATTGCCTGTAGAGACTCCGATAGTCTTCCTTGTAATGTTCATAATTTTCAAATCGCCCTTTGTCGCGAAAAATCCAGTCTTCGTTGCAAATCGTCCATGATTCTGTTACCCCCCATATACTGTTTGGACCCCAGTGCATGAAAAGGCCGAATTTGAGATCCTGCCATACTCCAAGCTTTTCTGCTATTCTTTTATCCGTAACATGAACATACTGATCCTCTCCGTATTGAGCACAGGCAAGCAGAGCAAAAGACAGCATAAAAAAACTCATGATCATTAAAAATTCCATCGCTAATCACTCTTCTCCGCAGTAACTGGATAGCTTGATTCCTAGGGATTGTGAATACCTCTGGTAAATAGGAGGCTATAAATTTTCAGAATCGTCCGCCTGTCTCTCGATTTGCTGGCTGCTTTGTTTAACCGTGGATAACTGTTCGGCAACTTTTTGCAACAACGGTTCATTATAGCGGAACCGATATTTCTGCTGTAATTTCTTTATCAGGCCGCTTCTTCTCTCCTCCATCGCCTTCTTTTTCAAGGTGTTTTTAATGATAGCTGCTACTTTCTCGTATTCCACAGTCCACTTGTTGCTGTTTTCTTGATAATATTTGAGTGCCTCAGCATCGGAAATGGTTATTTTTTTGGAAATTTCTTCATCAAGATACTCTGTCAGAAGCAACCGGTGTTCTTTATTTATCAATTGATCCTTAAGAAAAGGATCTCGATCTATTCCCTTTTCAGCAGCATCAAGATAAAGGACATACCGGGAGATGGTGTCGTCTGTAAAATGTTCCAGATCCTGTAAATCAATTTCAGGGATTTTGAAAAATTGTTTTGCCTGATTAAACATGGAAAAAAAATTCAAACAAGTCACTTGAAGGTCCTGAATCCGTATAAATATCACATTCAAATCCGAATCATCAAATTTGGCTTTATCGATCCAGCCCCGGTTATCTCGCCAGGTATACGCTTCAATCATGGGCTGGTAATACTCTGTCCGAATCACTGCCGGATATTTTTCCTTGAGGGTAAACACAAGCGTTTTTTGTTGTTCAAACTTGGAAATAGCCTGCATCTGCGGAAGCAGGTCTTTTTCATCAAAAGGTGCAAGCTGCTGATTTTTCGATTTTTTATTCAGTTTAATAATTGTCCAAACCGAAGAGGTATAAATCGGCTCACTGACCTGACCGACTTCCATCCGATCCAACACGCAAAACAGTTCCGGGTGCAATTGTTCTCCCCAGCTTACATCCCGGAACTGCAAGAAGTGGGGAAAATCCTCCGGCAAAATTCCTTCCGGACGTTTAAATTCCTTGTTTTGAAGTATCGATTTGTAAATATCCCGGGCTGAGTTATAAGAGTTTGCCTGGACAGCATCGATATCATACAGGATGGATTTTTTCTCATAGAAATCGGCGAGTCTTTCTTTCGATATATTGAGCGGTTGATTTATGATGGGGTGATTGTCTGCGAGCAAACCGATGCGATACTCTTGTATTTTTTGTTGTATACTGCCTTGCTGATGTTTACCGAGATCATAAGCATGTTGAATGAGTAGATAGTTGGGCTCCAGAATTTCCTGGATGTATTTTTTTAATGACGTTGATGTAAAAGTCTTTTCTTTTCCATATTCGCCGGAAAGCTGAAATCTGCGCATAAATACACCCTGTCGTAAACCGACATTCTTAATTTGCATAACACAGTCATCGTCGAAACGATTCAGCTTTGCACAGGCTATCAAAATCAGTAAAAAAATTAAAATCGCCCAAACGTATCTACTCATTCTTTTCCTCATATGTCTCCTGTCGTGAATGCGTGACCAATAAGGGCGGGATATGGCTGAACCATTCCTGCCCTTATTGAGAGAAGCACATTTTACTTTTGCAACAACATCTTGGACATCCTGACACCCGCATCCGAAGTCAATTTGCACAAGTAGAGTCCGGACGTCAGACCTTTACCCGAAAAATCTGTCCCATCCCATACTTCAACGTACGAGCCGGCGGTAACATGCCTGTCAACCAATGTTATAATTTTTTGACCCAGCATATTAAAAATTTCGAGGGTCACGTTACCGTCTGGAACCGTGTAGCTGATCCTTGTCGTCGGATTGAAAGGATTCGGATAGTTTTGTGCGAGCTCAAAACCTCCGGGTTCGAGAGCAGCGGCATGAGGTTGAACACTGGAAATGGATGAGAGATCAAAATCCCTGTAAATGATGTTCACCTGTTCTGTGGTAGCTTTTCGAATCGGGACGGTGAAAGAGCCGTCATAGCTGATCGCTTCATAATTGGCTGCAAGATCGTCGACATAAACATCATTCCTGTCACTGCCGGGTGTCGAATCTTCGTAATACATCATGTGAATTTTATTGTCCACCACATCCTTGTAAACAGAAACTTCATTTTCATCCTTATCGGCCGTATCCGTTAGATTGTGAGGCGCAGACCAGGAAGTCCCATCAAAAGCACTGATCTTGAGATCCTTGCAATAGGCGTAATAGGTATAAGCTCCAAATGACGCTTCCGCATCGATAAATTCCGATACATCACCCTGCATCTCCTCCCACACGCAGACCAGTTTGGGCTCACCCTCTTGCGGATCAAGGTTCGGCACCAGTTCAATATTGGCAACCGGACCATCGTTGAGGTATTTACCCCAGTTACCGACACCGCTATCAGGCAAACCATAGCTGAACCATTTAAATTCCTCACCTGCTGCCGGATAGGCACATTCAGCCAGCAAGGTATGGGTATTCGTCACATTGTTCCAGTATCGCAGTTGAGGTTTTGGATGGGTGCTGCCATCGTAAAAGATCGCATTGGTGTCGCCGGCAATCGAAGTAAATGTGTTCATCCACTCATCAAAATACCCTGTTGCATACCAATTTGAGGTGTCTACATAAACGTCCATGTAGGTTGCATCATAAACAACATTCAGATGATTGTCAGCATCGTACTTGACCTGAACATCTGTATAGGGTTTCGGATCATTGTTGGCAATATTCGTACCAAGAGCCGAATTTGTTGTATCAAAAAGGGCAATAATCTGACCATCGACCACTCCATACTCCCAGTCATCGGGCCAAACTTCGCCGCCTAATTCTCCGATATGCAGGAGAATATTGCAAAATGGATGGAGTGTGGCAATAGCGACTTCCGTACCATCCGAATTAACAGCCAAATCAGCACCCTTTGTCGCATTTCTTCGGTATTTATAAGGGATCTGGCATCCCGGAACATCATTGGCCGGATCACTCCAAATGACATTGGTGACCTCACTAAAATTTGTACCGTCAAAATTCCAATAAGAGACCTGTTCGCCACCGGGATTTGTCAGGATACAATGGCAGATCCCATTCACCTCATCGACCTCCATGGCAAAAGGATTGGCATAGTAGGCGTTGTGATAATAATTTTTATCCGATTGAACTCCCAGTGGTTCGATGATGTCAAGCTCAGTATTCACCTTTGACATGGCCATGTAGGGCATTTCGACATCATAACTAAACATTCGGCTGCCAATCCCGGATAACAGATAAATCGGCGTGCCGTTTTTACCACCACCAATAAAAATCACGCCGGGCTGAAGATCAACTGTTAATTGCTGAGAGTATACCGGCAATTTTTTCCCGTCCGTCACATTCGCGTACATAATCTGATAGCCATCATCGGTTTCGGTATACCAGGTTTTGCAATATGCAACGTGGACCTTTCCATTGTCATCCATGGTGATTTGCTTGCCTAATGTCCCTGTGTACCAATAGTATTGAAAATCCGTACCTGTCTGATCGATGACGATTGGGTCACCGGCGTTCACAATGCTGAGACAAAAAACAAGCATTAAAAACAGGGAAATCCAGGTAACCTTGTTCATTTTTTACTCCTTTTCATAAATTATTTTTTGGAGATTTGGTTGATTGAACATTTATTTTCCGTCTATTCCTTCTAGTCTCTGATTCACTTCGAACAACTCTGCCGTTACTTCTGGATTACAAGCGTTTACGTTGCAGTAAATTATTCGCTTATAATCTAAAACGACTGAATGATGAACAGAAATTCAACTGATACCACTTTCTCCTTTCATTTTTTCGACTTGCTGTTTACTTTTAACACTTTTTGCCAACTGGATGAAAAGTAGAGGAGATACTGAAAGCTCTGTCGTCAAAAATCATACATAATTCCTTTGCAGCCCTATCGACAGATCAACTGTTCTGTATTGTTATGTACTATCACTTTAAACAATTTAAATTATAAAGTCAAGAAAAAAATTTAAAAACATAAAAATAATTTCTCATTCTGGGTTTTGGGAGATAGGGTGATCCAAGATTTTCAGTCAGCCGAGTTTTTTATCTCAAAGCCCGCCTTTGAAAAGATTATTTCAGCTGATTTACTGAGCAAACAGAGGGAATAGTAGATAAAAAATGGAAAAAAAAAGGCCTGTAATACATCACTTTCTTAAGGCACAATGGAAGAAATCTTGAGGGTCCATGCATGCTCACATGGGATGGCGTTCTGATGGGCTTCATCAAAGAAAACGAGGCATCCGTCATCCACGGATTCCCACTTTAAAGCTCCCGGCACCCCCAGCAGGGAAATTTTAGCCCCCGGTGCCGGTCGTATAAATTGCAGTTTGATGTGCGGAGGCGGATTTTTTTCATGCTCTTCTATCAGGTAAATAGCGTAAAGAGTGCCGTCTTTTTTCCGCGTGAAACAGATATTATCCACCTGGTGAGGCTCCGTGGAACGTGTCCCATAAATCGCTTCGGCATTAATCTCCATCCAATGCCCAATTCCCTGCAATCTTTCAAAAGCATGCGTCGCCCAGGTTCCTTGCGGAGAAATTCCGATGTTCAGCAATAAATTGCCGCCTTTGGATATAATTTCGACCAGTGTGTGAATCAATTCTCTAAGGGGCTTGTAAGGCTGGTGTGAAATAAAAGACCAGCTATCTGCCATAGGAATGCATGACTCCCAGGGATAATCTAATGCGCTGCCCGGGATTCTGATCTCATGGGTCGCAATGTTTTCATGGATACCGCTCACCCATCGATCCACAACGATCAGTCCGGGCTGATTTTTTCTGGCCATTTTTACAATCCGGTCCATATCGATATCCTGATTGTAATTTAACTTTTGTGCCCAACTTTTAAAATCCTCGGGCATATTATCGAGCGGACGTATCCAGGCGCCATCCAGCCACAGGATATCGATTGGTCCATAACCTGTCATCAATTCCTTGATCTGTCCGTATGTAAAATCTTTGAATTTTTGCCATCGCTTCGGGTATTTGGCAGGATCATAATTGACGTGCCGATCCGGCGTAGCAAAATAAGGCCACCAATAATATTCGCTATTCCAATCCGGTTTTGAAAAATAGGCGCCGATCAGAAAATCCTCCTTGCGAAAAGCTTTGAAAATTGCTTTGGTCACATCCGCCTGCGGATGAGAGTGAAAAGGACAGTCGTCAGATGTAATTTTGAAATCGGTTAAATGCGTATCGTACATACAAAATCCATCATGATGCTTTGTCGTAAAGACGATATATTTCATACCTGCTGCTTTGGCCGCGTGAGCCCATTGTTCCGGATCGAATTCCGCAGGATTGAAAGTCGCTTTTAAATCTTTATAGCACTGTTTATACTCATTATAATCGTCAATATGTCGCTGGCACCATGGAATATCTTCCGAACAAAGCGGCCAGGATTCGGCAATTTCCCATTCACTGTAAAGGCCCCAGTGCAACAACAAGCCAAATTTAATATCCTGCCAATATTCAAGTTTTTCTTTGACAGGAGGATCAACAACTTTAACATATTCCAGGCTGTCTTTTTGTTTGAATTCAGGCGAAGAACTGGTCACATAATAGCCCTTGGAGATAACTGACTTGATAATTCCTCTTTTTTTCAATTCATTATAAGCCTTGACAACCGTATCTTGTGACAGGGAGTATTGCTTGCACACTTCGCGAACAGAGGGTAAAACATCACCCCGTTTAAGTGTTTTTTGAGAAATCGATTCGATAATGCCATCAACGATCTGCTTGTATTTAGGGACGAGCGAATTATTGTTTATTTCAAGACGTATTTTTTTGCCGGATTTTCCGTTCATGTCAATCGCTCCCTGCTCAAAAACACCTTGTCCTCCTCATGATCTGAATTAAAATTTTTATCCTAAAACAAGAAATTAGGGTGCTCTGAAGTAAAATGCAACAACTATTTCGTAAAAAACACAAAAATACTCGGTCTTAAAACAAGGAAACGCCAGGTAAAGTATTTCGCTTATGCCCGATTATCAGGCCGATCGGTGGTTTTTCACGTTTTCGGACAGTGCCGTTGAAAAATGACAATCTTTCCGTCTTTTATGTATTGCTAATGATTGAATCACCCGCCGCAACAACATCAGGCTTGGCTGAAGCTGTTGACAGATTTTAATCCGTACCCAAATCTAATCCAGCAAACCTGCTTTTACGGTCGGCTGCATTTTTTGTTTGGTG
>JAFGEC010000677.1 GCA_016931775.1 Candidatus Zhuqueibacterota bacterium
CACGCTGTTCAGCGAACAGCTCATCGATTATTTCCGTACACCGGTCGTTCACGGCGGCGGTATCACTCACATATTAAAGGTGGCGGCAACCGCATCGAGCTATCACATTAAAACGGGTTTCCACGGCGCCACGGACCTGTCACCCGTCAATATGGCCGCAGCCCTTCACGTCAATCTGGCAATCAACAACTTTGGCATCCAGGAATTGATGCCGCATCAGCCGGTCGCCGGGGAGGTGTTTAAATCCAATTATTACTTTGACAAAGGCTATATGTACCTCAACGATGAACCCGGGCTGGGTGTAGACATAAACGAAACCGCTGCAAAAAAATATCCCTATCAACGCGGTTTTTTACCTGTGAACCGTAAAACAGATGGAACTTTGTTTCATTGGTAAAAAAAAAGTAAAAATACTATAATACAAGTTTAATCAAACGTATTTTCAGAATCACACTCTAAACAGGTCCTTCAAATGAAATATGTCCGCTTTTTGATGTTCATCTGGCTACTCGTTCTCGGGAGGCAAAGCCTGACATTTCCTCAAGAAGATGATTCAACATCAACTCTTAGGGATTCCTCCTCAACAAAACCGGATATTTACGTCAAATGGACGGATAAAAAAATTGCCATCGATGGTGTACTGGACGACGACGCCTGGCAGGACGCCGAACCATACGAAAATTACTTTTTTCAGCACGAACCGCTCGACCGGGAACCCTCCAGCGAAAAAACACGCATTATGGTACTCCAGGATAACCGGATGTTGTATTTCGGCATTCAGTGCTACGATTCGGAACCGGAAAAAATATTCGCCTCTTCCATGCGCCGCGACCGGAATTACGGCAGTGGTGATGTACTCGAACTTTTACTCGATACCTTTCAGGATAACCGGAATTGTTATGCATTCGACACCAATCCTCTGGGTGGCAAAGGCGACGCGCTCATAAGCGATCAGGGTAATCATGTCAACAAGCAGTGGGAATGCGTTATTTACATGGATGGGGCACCAAATGAAACAGGCTGGGCCGCAGAATTTGCCATCCCGTTTAAATCACTCAAATACAAACAGGGAGAGGTCGTCGACTGGAACATTAACATTTCGCGGGATATTAAACACCGTCAGGAAGAGACCTATCTTGTCCCCATTCCGCGTGAACTGGGACACATGGCTAAATTCCGCGGTGAGTTGTGGGGCCGGCTGCGTAATATCAGACCGCCAAAGCAAAATTTCAACTTTGAGATCTATCCCTATATACTCACCGGCCAAACGCAGACCCATGCAGAACATCGTGATGCAAAAAAGGAATTCAACAGCGGTATTGATTTCAAGTATGACATCACAACCCAGTTGGCGCTTGACCTGACCTTTAAAACCGATTTTGCACAGGCCGAAGCAGATGAGGAAATCGTGAATGTAACCCGGTTCAACATCCGCCGGGAGGAAAAACGGGATTTCTTTTTACAAAACGCAGGATTGTTCCAATTTGGCGTCGGTTCGCGAAGCCAGTCGAATTATTTGCTTTTTGATTCCCGGTCTATCGGCATTCAGGACCAGGAACGAATACCCCTGCTTGGCGGAGGTAAACTCACCGGCCGGGTCGGAAAGTACACGATAGCCGCCCTCAGTATGCAAAGTGAAGAAACGACTCTGAAGGATGGTACAACAAATTCCTCCGCAAATTATGCGGCTGTTCGGTTAAAAAGAGATGTGTCCAATAATTCACACATCGGACTCATGATTTTAAATCAGACAACGACGTCACAAAATTATTCCCGCGCATTCGGCATGGATATTTTATGGAACGTGAATCCGAAAATCAGGTTGGATGCATCGGCAGCAGGTTCGTTTGCACCGGATGTTCATAACCGCAATATGGCAGGTGATTTTGGTTTCATTCTGAATAAGGAGTGGATCGATATTAACCTGCGATATACATACATTGATTCTATGTTTAATCCGGAAATGGGGTTCGTGCGCCGTCCCAACATTCGCAATATCGATAGTGATATCACACTGACAAAATGGATCAATAACTCTTTTCTGCAAAATATTGCCCTTTCCTCCGGCGTGTCCTATATTACAGATCACAATCAAATTTTACAAACCCGTAATATACCCGTTGAAGGCTCGGTCGTATTTCGTAAAGGAGATGCAGCGGCGCTCGGCACTGTGCACTCGTATGAATTTGTTCCACAAAAAACCTATATTCGTGATATTCTAATAAACGCCGGTATTTACGAAACCTTTTCACACTATGTCAACCTGGAATCCTTTCGCGCACGTCCTGTGAACGGTTCTATGCGATTCGAATGGGGACAACTGTTCGATGGGAATCAGAAAACGGCGGCTTTGTCCGGATCGGCAAAAGCCACCAATCATTTGAATATCGATCTGGCGTATACTTTTAATCAACTCGATTTAAAAAACGGCAGCCTTGAATCCCACGTGTTGTCCACCCGCTGGACCTATTCGTTTTCACCGGATTTTTACACAAAAGCATACATACAATGGAACGCAGCGGACGAACGGTTCTCCGGCAATATCATTTTTGATTATGCCTACCGGCCGAAAAGTCATATTTATTTGGTTTACAATGAAATCCAGGATACCATACATCATCGAATGACGGACAGGATCGTGATGTTGAAAATGACGTATTTATGGCAAATATAATTATTATCAAAAAAGTGCAATGAATTTTTATTTTCCTGCTTGTGCAAATGATGATTTGCCCAGGTCGCGAATTTTTCCGGAATGTACAAATAATTTTACTGGGCGGGCAGTTGTTGAAGTTGAATGCTTTTTCTCGTTCATGAATAATATCAAAAGTGTAAAATTTTAATCTCACTTTGAGAGGAATAAGCGTATGATAAAAAAATTATTACTTTGCGTAACTTTAACTGCTGTTATTCAAACTGCAACAGGTGCCGATTACAATATTCTGGATTATGGTGCAATCGTTAACGAAAAATCCACCCAGGCGATCCAAAAAGCGGTGGATGTTTGCCACGAAAACGGAGGCGGTACCGTGCTTATCCCGGCGGGTAAATTTATTACCGGTACTATTACTCTTAAAAGTTATGTCAACGTGCACCTACAGCAAGGTGCTCAACTGATCGCTAGTCTCGATCTGGAAGACTATTCACGCAGCTTCCGCCTGCACGGCATGATCTTTTGTTTCGATGCCACTCATGTCAGTGTAACCGGTGAAGGCGAAATCGATGCCCGTGGCATTAACTTTTACGATCCAACCCAGAATCATGTTTACGAAGAATACGACCGCAATCTGACCCGCCAGAAGCAGAACTATCAGCCGGAGGGCCAGGTTTCTTCCGACGGCCCCATAAAAAGAAAGCCGAAGCCCGGAATGTGCCTAACTTTTTATCATTGCAGTCAGGTGAGTTTAAAAGACTTTACCCTTGTGGATACGCCAAACTGGGCCATCCGGCTTGCCTATTGCGATGATGTGTTTATCGACGGTTTATCCATACTGAATAATTTATTGATTCCCAACAGCGACGGCATTCATTGTACCGTCTCACGCAATGTGCGCATATCCAATTGCGATATCAGAGCCGGTGACGACGCCATTATTGTGACCGGATTTGATATTGATGAGGGGACTCCGGACTATAGTATGAGAGATCAAAAAGCCGCCAGGTATGGGAACAAAAGCATCTATGCGGAAAATTATACCGTAACCAACTGTCATTTACAATCCCGTTCCTCCGGGATCAGAGTGGGTTATGGTCAGCATCCCATACGGAGATGCATTTTTTCCAATATTCATATCTATGGTTCCAACAGAGGGATCGGCATATTTGCCCATGACATCTCCGATATCGAGGAATTGATTTTTTCGGATATTATCATTGAAACACGACTGCACAACGGGCAATGGTGGGGAAACGGCGAGCCCATTCATATTTCTGCGGTGAGCCGTTTTGAAGGACATTCCGCCGGAAAGGTAAAAAATGTACAATTTAACAACATTGTGGCCACCGGTGAGCACGGATTGATATTTTACGGCCTGCAGGACAGTCAACTGGAAAATATAAAATTGAACAATATTCACCTGCGGATTAAAAACGGTGTTGAGACCCTGACCTATGGCGGAAATTTTGATTTACGTCCTGCGGCTGATATAAAAAAGCAAATCTTCGAACATGACATACCCGGCATTTACGCGCAGTATGTCAATGGATTGACCATTAATGATTTTTCACTGCAATGGGGGGAAAAACTGCCGTCATTTTTCACTCACGCGATTGAATGTGTCGATGTCAACGAGCTTTATCTGGAGCGGATAAATGCAGATAAAAATCCGGCGTGTGACGAATGTGAAATAATGAAATTCGAGCGGACGACCGTTAAAAAGTATTAATGGAGCTTTTCGAGTAATCCATAAATCTCTTTTACTTGATCAATTCAAACAATTTAAACAGGAGGAGAGTATGAATAACCGATACATTTTGTATTTATGCTTTTTGATGTATTTTTTATGCACGTTCCACATCGTACCGGCACAGGAATTGGAACCGATAAAATTACTCGAACCGGATAAATCCCGCGGTCTCCCGTTTATGCAAGCCCTGGCCGTAAAGGCTTCTGCGAGAGAGTGGTCCGATAAAGAATTAAATTTACAGGACCTGTCGGATATACTGTGGGCGGCCAACGGTTTGAACCGGCCTGAGGAGAAAAAAACCACGGCATCATCGGCAATGAACGCCCACGATGTGGATATTTATGTTTTTGTGCAAAAAGGCGTTTATGTCTATAACATATATAACCACGAACTCGAGCCCGTTCTTAAAGGGGATTATCGTTCGCAAATTATGATGACCCGGCCACCCAGGCCGACAGATTCCGCTCCTCGTCCGGCCGGCGATCCTCCCTCAACCGATCTTGCCAAAGCGCCCCCTCCGCCGCCGCCCGCTTCAAATCCACCGGTACAAATGATCCTGATATCGGATTCGGAACGGTTCCCCCGGGGATCGAAGGAACTGCGCTACGAGTGGGGAGCAATCGATGCGGGCATTATTTCGCAAAATATTTCTCTGTTCTGCGCGGCGACGGGGATAAAAACGAGGCCCCGCGCTTCGATGGACAGGGAGAAAATCAGAACCTTGCTCAATCTTACAGATACTCATTATGTGTTTTTGAATCATCCTGTCGGATATGCGAAATAAACCGGAACCGGATATTCTTAGAATTTTTAATATTGAAGAATATCAAAATTTCATAAAGACCAAAAGTGCTCACAGCAGAACACCACCCAAAATTTGTATTTTGACTTTTAACCAACACAAAACTGAGGTTATTAGTAAAAAATTATATATTCCATACTTTTGGGGGAAAATTAGCGTTGTTTATTAGGATAACAATATGTTGGAGGTATTATGAAAAAACTCGTATTTTTTTGTCTTTTTGCCGTCCTGGGATTGAGCTGCGGCTTGCTGGAAATTGATCCGTCGACCTTCAATTTGACGGTTTTTCCCACATTAATGGACGCCATCAACGGACAACGCTGCGTTCTTTTGGTGTCCGTAACCGGGGATAAGGCAGAGGGTAAATTTGTAACCATTGGCGCAAAGGCGGATAACTGTGAAATTCTCGTTGAAAACAGCCAAATTGTCCAGGGTCAGGTTTGTGAAATAACTATTATTCCAAAATCACTGCCGGACAAGGAGATTACTGTTTCAATTACCGGCGCAAGAGAAGGCTTTACGCTGACAAAATCGGTTAAAATTAATGTGGTCCTCGGTGTAGACCTCGCCGGACCGGCTGCTGCGGAAATACGCAACCGGTTTGTTGCCTGGCTTGCCGAACAACATCCTGAACTCGGTATAACACCGCAAACCGATTGGACGGGAACTCTGGTGACGCCGAATCTTACGATAATCGCCAACTATTTATACTTTTCCGACACCTGGGAAATGTGTGTTTCCTGGCATGTGATGATTCCACCTCACGACTGGGCGAGAATCCATTTACGCCGGAGGTTTGAAAATATGAAACCGGAACTGGCTTTTGAAATAACTTCGTTGCAGTCGGCAGAAAATCCGTTTGCTATCGATTCCCCGGAAGCGGTGACACGGTAATTCCCGATCTACCGGCACTACTATCCGATTGTTGCTTGCTCAATACAACCTCAATCCAGCCACTTTTTCAAAATTTTTATCCAGGGTAAATACGGCAAGCCCTTTTTCCATCGCCGAAACGGCAATCCATATATCGTTTGTCGGGACAGGAGTACCGGCTTTTTTAACCGAAGAAAAATATCGCTCCCAAAGCTCCCAATCGATCTGCCTTTGCTCGTCACACCTTTGTTTTATTGTGTTATACTCCTCTTTGCTCCACTTACCGGACAAAAAATCTAAATCATGGTGTTTTTTTGTAAATTTTTTTCCTTAACTAAATCAAAATTTTTTTTATATTAATCGATATACCGAAACAATAGTCCAGGCTTCTACGCTTCAGTATGTTTTTTTACCTCGCGCGAGACACAGAGCCGTAGAGATTTTAGCCGGGCCATTTGGATTAAAGCGCAGGCTTTTATTATTTTGTTTTTACAAAATTATGAGAAAAAAGGAATTTGGCAAAAATTTTGACTTTGGCTTTTATATATCTTTTATGTACCCTCGGCGGCTCTGCGCGATTAATCAGTCGGAATCACAGAAAAAAAAGGACAAAATACAAAACTGCATATTTATCAATAAATTATTTATTTCACAATGTCTAAATCACTAACAACGCCAAAATTGCCCCGGCAACAACGTCCAACTCGCTGTCATCGATGGTGCGAAAATCCAGATACAATTTTTCCTTTGAAACGTAACCGATCACAGGCGGAGTGTTCTCTAATAATTTTTTGTATATCCGGTCAATATTTTCAGCGCCGATCGTAACGGCGTAACTGGGCAGTTTTTCCAGTGGTAATGTACCGCTGCCCGCCTGACCAGTACACTTTTCAACATTAATATTCAGGCGATTTTTTAAATCAACCGGCAGACGATCGACTAATTTATCACAGCGTTTCTTAATTTTTCCGGGCGAAAGCGTTAATAATTTCAATACCTCGTGATTCTGCAAAAGACTTTCCTGATGCAAATAGAGTTTCAGCGTCGCCTCAAGGGCGGCATAGGTCAATTTACCGCACCGCACCGCACGCATAATAGGATTTTTTGCTATTTTGCGTATATATTCTGCTTTACCCATAATGATTCCGCATTGCGGCCCACCCAGCACCTTATCCCCGCTAAAGGAAACCACATCAACCCCTGTGGCAAGGCTCTCCTGCACCAGCGGTTCATAGGGCAAACCGTACTTCTCCAAATCTACGATAATGCCGCCGCCTAAATCATGATAAACCGGCAGTGAATGGTCATGGGCGACATGGACAATTTTTTCCAGTGCCGGACTGGCGGTAAATCCCATCACCCTGTAATTGGATGTATGCGCGATGACGATTGCACCGGTATGGGGAGTTATTGCGTCCTCATAATCGGATATTTTCGTCTTGTTGGTCGTTCCGATTTCCTTCATAATGGCACCGCTTTTTTCCATAATATCCGGCATTCGGAAAGATCCGCCTATTTCGACCAGCTCACCCCGGGAAATCACCGCCTCCTTGCCGAAAGCAAGCGTATTTAGAATGAGAAAAACTGCCGCGGCGTTGTTGTTCACGACAACAGCGTCTTCCGCACCGGTGAGACGGCACAACAGCCGGGTAACGTGGTCGTTACGATTACCGCGTTTTCCCGTGTCTAAATCGATTTCA
>JAFGEC010000108.1 GCA_016931775.1 Candidatus Zhuqueibacterota bacterium
ACGGCGGCGCCCATTGGGATCTGCAAACAAGCAATAAAATTGAGAACCTGCTGGGCATCGATTTTATCGGGACAGGCGGCGTGTGTGTTGTTGGGGATTATGAGACCGTTTTAATCACCAATGACGACGGCCAAACCTGGCGGCCGATTCCGTCCGAAACACACTCGCTTAATGCATTCAATGATGTCTACTTTTTAGACGACCGGTATGGCTGGATTGGCGGGGGCTGGGGTTCAGAGGCGGTGTTGTTGCAGACTGAAGATTCCGGTGAAACCTGGATTGAGCGGGATGTCACATCTTATGAATTTAAAGATTATAATTCCTATGGGCAAGTCGACGACAATCCGAACCTGGGTTCGCTTCAACAAATTTATTTTTACGACAGGACCACAGCAATCGGCTTGTTTGAAAGTGACTCCCGCGAAATAAGCCAGTACGGTAACATTGCCATGAATACTGAGGATGGAGGCGAAAGCTGGTTTGTAATGGTCCATGGTTCCAATGAAGATTACGCAGGGAAAGGCCGGTTCAGCATTCTGGATGAAAATAATGTCATCTGCACGGGCTATTATGGAGATTTTTGTTTTTCCGAAAATCGAGGGAAAGAATGGTATTATGCGGATGACCGGCCGCGCTGGTGGACCGACCTTGTCGTTGGAAAAAACGGCCAATTGTTAACGAGTCAATATTGTAACCGGTATGGATGGGAAGAAGGGGACTTCACCGGATATTTGCGTTCATCGGACTATGGATCGACCTGGCGTGAATATCTACCGCGATACCTGGATAAGAACGGTCAACCGATACCGAACGATAATCCGTTCCTCTTCGGATTCGGGGATTTCATTTCCAATAATCGAGATACTCTATGGCTGGTCCAGTTCATCCCTCGTGACGAAGAGCCCATGTCCTTGACTGCTTTTATTTCCACGGATTTTGGATTGACCTATAAGGAAATTCGACGGGGTCTCAATGGCCATGTCAACAGGTTTCTGACACCGGATACAATGATTGGTTATACGACATATCAAATTGAAATTTCAATGGGTAATTTTGACACCGGATTTGAATTTTATTGCAGTTTTGACGGCGGTGAAACCGTTCACACCTATAAAAGCAGGAATATATGGAACAAGTTAACCTTTACAATGTGGGGCATGATTCAAAAATTGGAAATAAATGCACACTATTTTTTGAATGGTCATAAAGGATTTATTGTCGGAAGTGACGGAAACATTATCGGGACCGATGATACCGGGCAAAGCTGGACGAACATCTACAGCGGCGTGGTGGAAGATTTGTGGGACATTACTTTCATTGATGAAAAAACCGGATTTGTGGTGGGCGATTTCGGACGGATATTAAAAACCGTTGACGGCGGAAAAATATGGTACAAAACAAACAGCCGCACGCAGGAAGATATTTTTTGCATCGGTTTTTTGAACGATCGTGAAGGCTGGGTGGGCACCGAGAACGGCCTCCGCTACACCACCGATGCCGGAGAAACCTGGAATGGCGTACCGCTGCGATATTCACATGGTCCGTTACGTAAAATAGCATTCGATGACCAAGGAAACAGTTACGCTTATACCGATCAATTCTCCTCATTTGAAGAAAATCTACCCGGAAGTTACGATCACCTGTTGCGAATGCTGAACAATCCCACCGGCGTCCAGAAACGCGCTTCAGAATCCGACAAGCCATACACAATGTTATTATCCCAGAATTATCCCAATCCCTTTAATTCATCGACTCAAATTGAATATGTTATCCCACAACCGGCATTGGTGTCGCTGCAAATATACAATCTGCAGGGACAGCTCGTAACCACGCTGGTGAATGAAACAAAAGAATCCGGATATTTTTCGGTAACCTGGAACGGCTGTTCCGATTCCGGTACACCGGTGAGTACAGGTGTATATATTTATCATCTTCAGTGTAACGATCAGATCAAAACGCGTAAATTATTATTATTAAAATAGTTTGGATAACAATATCAGGATCATCCGAATAATGAGTACCCTGTTTAACCGAAGAAAACGCTCCGATAACAAGTTAAAGATAAGGCCAAACAATGATTTTCTCTATAAAAAAGGTCTGCCTGTCTGTGTGTTACACCATGTTATTTATCACGTCATTTCTTTATGCCCAGCATCTGGAACTGATCGGCAACCGTGTGACCGGCGTGCATAACGGCAATCTGATCCGCACCCGGTTCACCAACTATGGGATCCTGGGACATCGTTATGAAAAACCGAGTATGGAGTGGCCCAAGGGCAGCGGTATCGAATACGGACTGGAATTCGCCATGTTTGCCGGCGCCCGGATTACGGATGAAGCGATGAATCAATATTATATATTCACCGAAAGTTACAGTGACATTTATAATATGGATGAAGATCCCACCGGTACGTACAGCTACAGTTGGGAACCGTTACCGGATTATTTCAATACATTATTGCCTGAAGGCCAGCAAACGATTGCCATGAGCAATATCCCGGAAAGCTGGCCGCGCCGCTGGATTTACGATTATCCGGGAATAGAAGGCAGCCGTGACGGTATGTGGAATGGTGAATATAAAGCTGCACCGATCGCAGACCAGGAGAGTTATTATAAAATGGTTGACTGGAACAATACCGAGTCCGCCTATTATCCGTTCCCGGAAGATTCATCGATAGGAGGATTGGGTCTGGAAGTCAGGGCACGCACCTACCAATGGTCAGATCCCCTGGCTGAAGATATTTTAATCTCGATTTATGATATTACCAACACCAGCGATAAAACACTGCGAAACGTAGTATTTGGTATGTATGTGGACGCCGATGTCGGCGGTCCGTTGAACGATGTGATGTCGTTTGATCCAACCGGGGATATCAATATTACATATCAATGGGACACCAAAAGCGCGCAGACCGGTTATTTTGGATTTGCCTTTCTCGAATCGCCGGGCGTTGATAATGATGCCTTTGACAATGACGATGATGGTCTTGTTGACGAAAGCCGCGCGAGCGGTCGCGGTTTATGGATAGAAAACGACGATTCGCCATTTATATTGGAGCATTACGGCAAACCGTGCAGTCATTGGTCGGGCGACGAAGATGCCGATTGGGATCCCCGTTATCATGATACCGGCTCTGATGGCCTGCTCCCGGGTGAAGAAGGATATCCCGGCCCGGACAGTGACGGCACCGAAGGGAACGGCGTGCCGGATGACGGGGAACCCAATTTCGACCGCACGGACCTGGATGAATCGGACCAGATTGGTTTAACGAGCTTTTCCGCTGCCGAAGTCAACACATTTAAATTAAAGGATGACAAAGTATTATATCAACGTACGGAACCCTGTAAATATCGAAATGAATCACGTTTTGCTTTTTCTGATATCTCACCAAAATCGAAACTTAATGTGAATGGCAATGCGGAATTTATTTATGGAGCAGGTTATTTTTCACTCCGTCCCTGTCAGACTGAGCGTTTTTCCGTGGCCACTGTTTTTGGTAATAACGAAGCCGATATTCTCGGCAACAAAGCCATTATGCAACGCATTTATGATGATAACTATCGGTTCGCCAAACCGCCGATCAAGCCGACTTTGTTTGCCTATGCCAAGGACAGGCAGGTTGTCCTTTCATGGGATTCCGTTGCTGAATTTTCTTATGATGATATTTATGGTGATGATTTTGAAGGTTATATCCTTTATCGCGCCACTGATCCGGAATTCAACGAGATCAAAACAATCACGGATAATCAGGGTAATCCGTTTTATTATGAACCGTTGGCTCAGTGGGATTTAAAGGATGGACTCAAAGGATCTCATCCCATAGCAGCAGGCGCTCATATTACCGGCACTGTTGATGAAAACGGCGAATTGATTGAAAAGATCATTAATTATCGGGGAAACGGCATTCATTTTAATATGGGTAACGACACCGGACTGCAGCATTACTATGTGGACAAAAACGTTCAAAATGGCCGGACATATTATTATGCCATCGTTGCCTATGATAAAGGGTATGACTTTGATTTTTTTAAAAAGGGGTGGTCCGATCGTAATCCGCGTGACGGTTTCAAGCCGATTTATCCCGTGCAAAACAGTAAGACCATTACACAGGATGTGGTGGGGAATATCATTTTTACGGATCGAAACACGGCAGTCGTGGTTCCCAATTCACCAACAGCCGGAACAAATTTTGCCGGATTCGATGGCGAATTAGAACATATTGGTCCCGCTACCGGGTGGGTGGAAACGATTATCCTGCAACCGGATTTGTTAAAATCCGGGCATGATTATCGTATCACATTTACGGATACATTCCCCCATCGCCAGTCCAACACATTTCAGGTATGGGATAATACTGAAAATCGCTTGCTCATCGAGAGTAAATATCCCGCGCCGGGTGCGGACCGTGAATCAATACTGACACACGATTTTGAGGCGATGGAATCAGGTATTTACGACGGACTTGTCACTTCAATGGTAAACCGTATTCCCGAGAAGTGTTATAAGGGCAACTGGATTAAATTCTCCGGCACACTTGTAACGAATCCAGATGCAGTAATATTTGCTGAACTGGATATCCATCCTTCATTCGTAACTTGTGCCGAATATCATAGTATTCCCTCTACAGAATATAATTGCGATGTTTTTAATACAATGGAACAGGTTTATCCGTCGGTTATGGAGATAAATTTTTACGATCATATCGTCGACACAACAGTAAGCAATTGTTCGGAATACCGTTTCCCTGTCAATTTCACCGCGACAGATATTCATGAAGATGATCGATTGCAGGTACTCGCAGTCGATGCATTGGAATATCACACGGCCTATCACAGCAAAACATTTGCCTTAATCAAAGAAGTTGAAGGCACATTCTATTCGATTTGTGAATTTACTCTTTCCCAAAAATTTTTAACCCCTGCCGATCCGCTGGTCTTGCCTGCGCCGGGTTCCAAATTTCGGATCGTCCCGACGGATATAAATTTTACGTCCCGTGATGAATTCAAGTTTAAAATCAAGGCTGCCGGCCACTCTGAAAATCAAGCTCGAAATGAGCTGGACAAAATTGCCGTTGTCCCGGATCCTTATATCGTTTCCGCATCATGGGAAAAACCGCTTTATTTTACATCCGGCCGCGGCGAACGGCGTGTCGACTTTATTCATCTTCCGTACAAGTGCACCATACATATCTTTACGCTGGATGGAAAACTCGTGCGCACGCTGGATCACGATAGTCCAATTGAGGATGGGCATCACTCCTGGGATTTAACATCAAAAGACGGGCTGGATGTTGCTGCAGGTATTTATCTGTTCCATGTGGATGCCGGTGGCTTGGGGGAAAAGATCGGGCGGTTTGCGTTGATAAAATAAGCGGAGTAGTGGGGGCGTGGATTATCTCATAAATGAGGAGAATTATACGAACATCAGTCTTCGCAGGTGCCCCGTATACTCATCGGGTGATATATTGATAAATAACGACTTGACATTTACAATTTCGAGTTGTACAATTTTCCTGTACAATTTTAATGAGGATAATATGTCTATACGAACAACTAATTCGAAAGCACGAGCTAATTGGAAAACCGGAGCCGTTAAAATATTTGGCATCGGGTACATGGTCAAGAAGATTAACAGAAGAACATCGAATTGTTTATTTTGTCCAAAAAGATAGAATAGACTTTTTACAAGCAAGGTATCATTATTAAAAACAAAATCGCCCTGAGGTGGCATCGCCGGGGCGATACAAGTACAGGGATCAAGCCCTTTCATTAATAACACCTATAAAAAAATACCAGCAAGAACCCGATGCAGCTTCCCTTCTTCCATCTCAATCACTGTAGTGGCTATACGTGTCGTTCAAATTGACCCCAGGTACACCGTATGCACATATGATGATATATTGAAAAAAAAAGTGTGGTACGTGCCTTTAGGCCGTGCCACAAGATATTTGACGTTTTTGTAAATGAAACCGGGCACCGTCTCGTTGCTTAAAGACTTCTTTTGAGGCAAAAATCTAGCCTCTAAGGCCTGAGATTTGACATTTTTGTGATCCAAGTATATAAAAATCAACCATCCGGTTCGGTCCGACCTCAAAAGAAATAATCCATATGCTTGTCATGTTTTCAATATTTGTTGAACTTGACATTAACAGGCAGTTTGCTGGCAGCAGATTGATAAACCGCCTCCTGCACATTTAATGATCGCAAATAGTCAGGACCATTCGTTTCGAATTCATCGCCGTTCAACAGACAATCGATGAAATGACGTTGTGTGACATACACACAGTCACCTGCAAAATTGATATTTTGATGCTGATAATCGTGCTCTTTCTCTTTTTTGCCAAGTTTGTGAATTGTTAGCCGTCCATCGCCATAGAGTCGAATAGAGCCTTCATATCCTTCCACTAAAAACTCACCGAACGTATATCTTGGGCTGGGGTAGTTCGGCTCGTTAAACCGACTGGCATCCCAGAACCCAATAATATCTTTTTCAAACTCAAACATAATCATCGCCCAATCCTCACCGGCGATCACAGGATTCATTTTTCTCAATTTGGCGTATACGGTTCGAATTTCACCGGCAAGAAACCGGAACGTATCAATAAAATGGATGCCATTCTCATAGACGATTAATCTGGGATAATCCCGGAAATAAGGCTGGCGATTCAGGTAGGCATCCTCACCCCAGCCGTCGCCCATGCGTTTCCGGAAGTTCAATGTATGCAGCTTGCCTATCGTACCCTCGTTTAATAATTTTTTAATTTCCCGATGCCAGGGTTGAAATCTCCAGTTTTCATGAACCATAAATCGAACGTTCTTCTTTTGCACATAGTCGACGATCGCGATGGCTTTTTCCATTTTTGGCGCCAATGGCTTCTGACATATGATATCAATCCCCCGATCAGCTGCGAATTTACACATTTCCAGATGTGTCTCAGGTGGAGTGATGATGTCCACAAAATCGGGCTTTTCCTTTTCGAGCATTTCTTTCCAATCGATATAATGGCGTCGAATACCGTATTCCTTCATAATTGGCTCCGCACGCTGTTTATTACGATTGCTCATGGCAGTAATCGTGGTTTCCGGGATACGTTTCCATGCTTCGTATTGAAACGGACTAAAATAACCGGAACCGATGCCAACGCCTTTTAATTCTTTCATGTTATAGCCCTCTCCGTCTATATTTTATCACACACACTTTCCTGTTTCAAAACAAGTTGAATTTTGACAACATTATATCAGGCTCTTTTCCGGATTCATACGTAGCCATAAAATTGCCGCAACTATATTCAATCCGGCG
Organism: Candidatus Zhuqueibacterota bacterium; assembly: GCA_016931775.1. Taxonomy (GTDB): domain Bacteria; phylum Zhuqueibacterota; class Zhuqueibacteria; order Residuimicrobiales; family JAFGEC01; genus JAFGEC01. The sequence continues at coordinate 7,301 of JAFGEC010000108.1, forward strand.
CCAATGAGAAAGAAAGGCGTCACCGATCCGGTCCAAGCCTTTAAATACGGAAACGCCAGCGCCGTAACAAATGAGCCGATATTGCCTGCCATATTCATTGTACCGGAGACGACGCCTGCGCTTGTTTTTCCAATATCGATACAAAATGCCCAGGAAGGGCTCAGCGTCATATCAGCTCCAAATATCGCGATTGAAAGAAATAGTACTGATCCAAAAATATTACTCATGTAAACACTTCCTATCAATCCAAAAGCAGCCAGGATAAATCCAATCATTGCCGGCACCCGCCGTGATTGTGTCCAGGTGCCTTGTTTATAAAGCTTATCCACCAGCCACCCAGAAAAGTAATTTCCGAGCGCGCCAAAAATCAGAGGTATTGACGCAAGAATTCCAGCGTCAATTAGTGCCAGCTCGTACTTTAATTTGAGATGGGGCAGCAACCACGTTAAACAGAAAAAAAATGTAAAGTTGCTGGCAAAATATTGTGCCATAGCCAGCCACACATTATCGGAACCAAAGATAATGCTGAAAGATATTGCCGCCGACTTTGACTGCATATCTTTTGCCTGTTGCCGGTATTTCAAGATATATTTTTTCTCATCATCAGAAATATTGGGATGCTCTTCCGGTGTATTTCGAAACCACCAATACCAAATAACTGCCCATACAATTCCAATCGCTCCAAGAATAAAAAAACTCACACGCCACCCTGTTGCTGAAATCATCCAGGCCACAAATGGTAATGCAAACGCCGCTCCCAAGCGTGATCCGGAAAAATTAATCCCATTAATAATCCCCCGTTCTTTCAAAGGAAACCATGAATACATAGCACGTGAAATACCTGGGAACGCACCGGCCTCTCCGGCTCCAAACAAGAGCCTGACTATGAGTAGAGAGACAAAATTCCACGCCGCTCCTGTAAGCGCAGTAAAAAACGACCAGAAACAAACAATTGATCCGAGCGCTATTCTCGGCCCCAATCTATCTGAAAGTAGCCCGCCCGGTGTTTGAAAAACCGCATAACCAAGTGCAAAAATAGATAGCACCCACCCCATTTGCTGGTCATTCAAATGCAGACTTTCTGAAATTGGCCCTTTGGCGGCTGAAATACATACACGATCAATGTAAAGAAGCAATGACAGTGTAAATGTACTCAGCACAAGCAAATATCTCGTTGTGATTATCTTTTTCATATGGAAATTCTCTCCCCGTTTAGTGAATTCGTTCTTCCGGTCCCAAATCTTCTGGTCTTTTATATGATAGCGACAATACCCATTTATCAAATTCAAATCCGTCTTCCCGCATAGAAAAGGAGATAATGGAAAGGCCCGGTTTTACCACGTTTAAGTAAATTTTTTCTGGTTCACCACAATGCCGATTTGATCCTGCGATTCTGTTTGGATATGCCATTTGCGAATCTCTGTTTTTTGTTGATCGAAATAGTGTTCCGCTTCAACAGCGACAAGCCCATCCGCTTCCTCAAACACCAAATTCGTGCGCGGCTGGCAAAAGACAAAAGTAAGCGACATGATCATCACAATATAAAAGCTAATACAGTTTTTTGTACGCTTTGTACAGAGCATCTTCTCCTCCTACGTTTCCAGGGAATACCACATACAACATCCCAGTATGTTTTGCCGAATCTTCAAATCTCCAGACAGGAACTCCCGGCAGAATTTGTCCCATTACCCTGGCTCGTTTAAGTTGATAGGCTTTTGTAGCAATGTCACTGGATGTGATGCCTCCTTTTGCTATCACATAATCAGGCGTCGTCGATTGTCCTTCGACGATTCTCACAATACTTTCAGAAACAGTATGAGCGATGCTTAGGCTACTACGAGAGTTCTTACCTGCTACTAGTTGACGGCTTGTGAAAAGCAGGACATCCTGTTTATTGTCTATCAGTTTGTCGACAGATGAAATCACCCTTGCTGTTTCATCATCACGTCGAGTGTGCGTCAGCAGTTGTTCCACTTGAATTTCAATGGCCTCAATATCTGCATGTTCAAGCAGATACTGGAGCTGTTTTGTTGATTTTGACACGTGTGACCCAACAACGATGAGGCCTACGCTCCGCTTCCTGTGTAATAAATCTTCTCGCATCAATAGCGGCCGGGGCTCCATTCCAGCCAAAATTGGAACGATGGATGCGGCTGTTCGCAGTAGAAAATTTTTACCACTCTGACAAACCTTGTAGAGTGCAACGGCAAAAACCTCCAGGTCCCGCTGTGAGACCGCATTTACAATGCATGCGGTACCATTTTTGCATTTCATAAGCTTGTTTGCAACACTGCCTATTCCTTTGCCCCGCAGATTTTTGATGCTTATTGAAACAACATTGTTCGCCTTTAGTCGACCTTCTGTCTTTTCCTCCACCCAGTCTTTCAGGTCTGACGAAACATATCCAAATGAGGCATCTTTTGCAAATACCGTAATTGCTGCAGGAATCAGATTATCATCTTCCTTAACATAATGAATATCATCAATCGTAAATCTTCCGCCGGCAAAGAATGCAGGTATTATAACTCTTACAGCATCCTCAATTCCCAGAGATTTTGCCAACGCGTCAACTTCACCTGGGAAATGACCACGCAACGTTGAATCACTTCTGCTAATGACAAATATCTTGCGATTAAACTTATCGGAGGCCTGTTTAAGACCCGCTCCGATTTCTAAAGCAAGCTGCTCAGCCTGTTCAGGAGGTAAACTTCGCGAATTTGTGAGAATATAGAAAAGCGGCGACTGGTTGCTGATCTCATTATCAAGTGTTTGCTGAGACCATTCTGTTAGAACAGGCGTATCGTAAACTGTTTGCGTACCGGTTGGATCATCATCCAGAACAACAAGTGTAGCGTTGTATTGCTTGAACATATTTCGAATAACCGGCAGTAAATTCTCTGGACATTCGGGAGGCAGATTTGCTATTGTTTTCTCGTATGATAGCATTGTACATTACAAATATGGATGAGTAAATTGAATACTTTTTAAACAAACGCAAACACACGTGCAGGAGCGCCATCTCCATGATAGACTTTTAATGGTAATGCGTACAACATTACTTTAGCCCGATCAATCTGATCGAGATTGCATAAGCCTTCAATAATTTTCACACCTCCACTGAGTAAGATTTGGTGAATGTGTGTGAGTTCTTCGATATTATTAACATCAGCGATGGATGGAGGCTCCACTCCTAACATTTTTACTTGATTGGCAACGCACCAATATGCCAATCCTTCGCTAATACGTGGCAGGTCATTCCGATACCTGACAGGATCAGAGGCAACGTTGCTCCATCCCGTCTTAATGAGTAAGCTCTCATCGCGTTTGAAATTATTTATAATATCACCAAGATGATTCAAATGAATCTCGTCTTTAGGTTTCACCGTCGTTGCATCAACCACCCAGGCTTCCCCAATACATCTTTGTAACGGAATATCATCAATTGTTTCCTCGCTCACTTTGAAATGGATAGGCGCATCCATGTGAGTGCCTGCATGAGAATAAAGGTGAAGCATCATCGCATTCCAACCATCGTTTTCCACAGTTTTTACTGTCTCAAGCATCACCCCACGCATACCGGGCTTTAGCGGCATTGTCAAGTCTACTATTTTATTATAATTTTCCAATGACCGCCTCAGCAAATTCATCGGTTTTTGTATCGCCGCCCAAATCGACCGGTAATATTCCGGCAGAACAGACGGAATCTACCGCCCGCATAATACGACTCGCAGCATCGAATTCACCCAAATGCTCCAGCATCATTGCCCCAGACCAAATAGTGCCAATGGGATTGGCAATATTTTTTCCGGCAATATCCGGCGCTGAGCCATGAATGGGTTCAAACATCGATGGGTACTCCCTCTCAGGATTGATGTTACCGCTGCCGCCCAATCCGAGGCTCCCCATTATAGCACCGCCCAGATCGCTGAGAATATCTCCAAATAAATTGGTGGTTAATACAACATCAAATTGTTCCGGGCGTAATACAAAATTCGCCGAACAATTATCCACATACATAAAGCGCCAGTCAACATCAGGATATTGCGCTGCAACTTCAGAGATTACGCGATCCCAGTATGTCAAGCTGTTGATAAGCGTATTGGATTTTGTCACAGCGACCAGATATTTTCTGCGTATCCGCGCCAACTTGAACGCATAGTGTGCGATCCGCTCAATCCCCTTCCGGCTGAAAATGCTGACATCCACACCCAGGCCCTCAGGAAAATGCGGCATGTACTGGCCGCCAATCTGCGAAAACTCACCTTCATTGTTTTCTCGTACCACCACGAAATCGATCTCTTTTTCACTGCGGATCGGCCGCGTCACACCGGGAAACGTACGAACCGGACGAAAATTCACATACTGTCGGAAATTATTTCTCACCTTGAAAGTAAATTCTTTGGCGGGCAGCGTATCATCCACATCCGGCAAACCGATACCGCCAAAATAGATTGCATCAAATTTCTGCAAATTTTCCAACGCATCGTCCGGCATAAAAATACCGGCTCTTTTATAGTAGCCGGAACCGTAGGGAAATTCTTCACTTTTAATTTCAAAGTTTGCTTTAGTTCCCACAGCTTTTATTATTTTCAATCCAGCGGGAACAATTTCATGTCCGATACCATCGCCAGGAACGACAGCAATATTGTAGATCTTCATCCGGAATTCACCCTATTTGTTTAAAATACAGAATTATAATTTTGAAAACAGTCAATTTTATAAATCGTTTATTCGCTTTGCTGTGCTTGAAAATAACAGTCTAACGTCTGTTGTTTCTTTTATCATATATTTATCCAAATTTTGTCCCAGTTTGTATCAGCCGCGCGGTTATGTTTTCCTTTACGTTCACTTATGCAGGCGCTTCAGGCAGATTGTTCAGTTGATCGGGAATCGTACAGGGATCGCTTGTAAGGACCGCCTCATAATGTGTTATTTTATTCTATGAAAAGATCACAAAGAATTTTTCACCGATTTACGGGACAGAAGAGCTAGCCCCATTTATTCGTACGGTTTGTAAATGTTAACGGAGCAGCATCATTTTGTTTACTAGAATCTCCGATTCCGTTTCCAGTTTGCAAAAGTAAACACCGGATGACAATTTTGAGCTATCAAAGATGAACGTATGGATACCCGAACTTAAAAGTTTATGCTGTATAATGCAATCGACTTTTTGGCCGAGAATATCATAAACATCAATGGAAACCTGCGATTGTTGCGGCAATACGAGTTGTATCTGTGTTTTCGGATTAAAAGGATTGGGGAAATTATGTAGCGCAAACTTGACCGGCAATTTATCATTTTTTAAATTCACGGTTGTGCGAGTAGGCGCTATTTCATCCGCCGGTTCGTCGTCACCTTGTAAAGAAAGATAGAGCATGTCGATGAGATTATTTGCAGTACCTGGATTGCCGAGCGGTTCGCGGCAGTGCAAGGTGATTATATGCTCCCCAACCGTCAGGGTGCCGAGATTCAATGCCACACCAGGACCGTTTTCCATATTGCCATCGCCGTCCCAATGCCAGACATTGAAATAATCCTTGTTATTGCCAAATTTTTGTTGAGTGTCGTCATCTACCGTCAAAAAAAAGGAATTGGGATCATTGCCCGAGCCAATAAACATAAATCGCCCCCAGGCGTACCATGATCCTTCATTTTCGATGTCAATGTTAAAGGTGATCGTACTGTTCGCCTCCGGACAAAAAGCGACTTGTGTGCCTAGAGAACCGTCAATGGATTTGTGGGCGGCGCCATTGGCCAAATCGGCATCTTCGGCAAACAACCACAGTCGATCGGAGGAGAGTTGATATGTCAATGAATTGGCCTCGGGAGATATACTTCGCCCTGCCAAATCGATAATATTTGAAACCGTTATCGTATATGTGACGCCTTCCGTATGTTCATCTGTTGTCAGGCGGACACTTTTTAAATCATCAGCCACTCTTGTTCGTTTAACTTGCACTCCATTTGAAATTGAATAATTTAACACGATTTCCGCAGACTCTTTTGTTACCTCTTCAGAAAAAAAAAGATTAAGGGCTCGGGCGGTCAACACACTGACCGAGATGAGTTCCGGATCATGCGTGTCTTCCCAGGTCGTAACTGAGACGGGGCCGGCAGCCGGCCCTTCAATACCGGAACCATTTATCGCTACAGTGGTGTAGCAGTAATTCGTTGAAGGACGAACATTGTTGTCGATGAATGCAAGAACATCCGAGCCGACACCGCCGGCAAAATTGTCATTGCGGTAAATGATGTAACCACCAATGCCGCTGTCATGATCGTGCGCTTCTTTCCAAGTTATTCTTATTTTGCGTTCACCAAGAGCTTCTGCCCCGATCTCCGTCGGCGCTGTCGGCGGTGTGTCGTCCTCGACGAGAAAGATGTGTGCTGCAAATTCCGTATCAAACGGCGCTGGTGCATTCAATTGAACTTTGGCTCCGCCATGAACAGCTTTGCCGACGGCTGCATCACCCGTTCGCGGATCAAAAAACTCAACGCTGTAATACGGTTCCGGCCAACCATTCAGATCGACAGTTACCGCTCCACCCTCTGGTGCGTAGACGAGCACATCACCAGCCTCCTTTGCCATCGCCCAACTTTTAGCGCCGGACATTTTGGCATCATTCGGAACCATCTCCCAAAATGGGAGTTCGCGATTCTCAAAGTACTCAAGCGCGATTCTACATTGATCCCACCACAAGTCGCGGCTACGGAAATCCTGGCAGGTCAGATCGGAATGATCATGGTCGTAACCAAAATACCATTCGTTGCCACCACCACCGCCAATGAGATTGCCCCACAAGCCGTTACGGCGCGCATTGTCATGCGTGAGGTCGTCTTTATCCGGCACCAGCGCGTGCTGTGCATCGCCTGGCTCATCACAGGCGACTACCCATGGTTTTCCTGCGTCGGTGGAAAGCTTTACCCACCTGACCGTTTCCGCATGCACGCGGCTAAAATCAGGTTGACTGGTTTGCAGCGAGTAACCTGTAAGATTGGATTTATCGCCGAGCAAATCATCTGGCTCTTTACCGTTGTGAATGACAATATGATGGTGGTAAGGATCGTGATCATAAAAATATTGCGCCATGGCAATACGCTGCGCCGTGCTCTGATTCACGTCGCCAAGCGCACCATTCTCCTCACCCAAATTCCAGTTGAGCGCAAGGTGATGTCCAAACCGCGCGATCAATTCGCGATAATAGAGACGGCGTTCAACACCGACATCCCCATTATCGAGCAGCATTTCGTTTTCGGTTTCCTGCGTTTTAAAGTGAAGGTACATGCCCATTTTTTCGCCATGCGCAAAAACGATTTCCCACTGATCGAGTTTGGAACAATCGAAACGTGTGTAATCTTTACGCTGATCACTAATATATGGGAAGGCATTTCGGTCATCACCTTCTATGTTCATGGTCAAAAAAGAAAAAACATTCATGCCTTCAGAATGCAGATAGTTGATGGCGCCAATGATTTCCGTGCCCTTGCCATCCTGCCAAGTTGGATCACCTTCGCACCAATCCTGCGCATGCGGCGCCCAGGATTTACGGCGATTTCCGTTGTTCGGTGTGTTATCAAAATCTTCATACGCCAAAAAATTCTCCGGTGCATCAGCGCCTTGTTTCAAAAAATACTCACCGGTTTCAGCAAAACGCAAATATCGTTTGCCAATGTATTGAAGTCGTCCTTTTGCGCGCAAATCTGGTTCGGATTTGTCCGAGGCTGTAATTTCAAACGAACCCGTTTGTCCATTCAGTTCCGCAACAGGTGAACCGGTATTTTTATCATCACTGACAGCAATCTGTTCACCTTGACGAAACGAAACCGAATAATTCCATGTGCCAACTTCATCCGGGCAACAATGCACGCGCCATTTGTTACCGTCGGTGGCTGAGGTGTTGGCCGCATTACCATCGGCAGCATAATATCCCGGCACAGAATATGTTTTTCCAGAGGTTTTATTCGCAAACTCAACCACCAACCGATAATCTAAAAAAGGATTTGGCGTAGCCAACTCACCTGTTTGCGGTCCAGAAAATGTTAGCGTGACATTATGCCATTTTTTGAGTTCGCCCGAAATGTTCGCACTATTCAAAGATGTCGTAAAGAAAAGACAGACAATCACGAATCGACAAAATTGTTTCATTCTCAGTTCCCTTTATTTCATCAGCAACATTTTTCCATGAGATACACCCTGACTCGATTTGAGTTCGTAAAAATAGACACCACTCGGTGCAATGCCGCCAGTATCATGTCTGCCATTCCATTCAACGGTGTGCAAACCCGCCTGTGCCATTCCCTCCCAAAGTGTATTCACTTTTTGTCCCATACTATTGTAGATATAAAGAGATACCTCATCTACAACCGGGAGGCTAAATGAGATGTTAGTCGACGGATTGAACGGATTGGGATAGTTGTCAAAGAGTTGATATTGAGCAATAATACCTTTCAGTTCCTCAACTGACGTCTCATCAATACCCGCTGTCCATTTTAAGCAGTGGCCGAGAATCGCCAGGGCCTCATCAGCCGCTTCTTCAGCTGTTTTGTCTCGGAAAAAGAAACCGATACGTCGTGCGGGAGCGGCGGAGCCGTCTAATAATGTTGCACCTTCATCGATTGCAAAAATTGCAGTACGTGGCGAGCCATCATCCATTATCATTTCTGCAAGAGGCTGCAAATTTTCAGAATACTGACTTGTTTCAACCAGTGTAACCTCCATGGGAGAGTTGAGCAGAACTTCGATTTCACCGGTAAAGTCACCCATGGCCGGATGTCCTTCTGCAGTGATAATCAAAAATGTTTCCTGGATGGTTATGTTACCACCACCAGTAGCAATACCAAGTTTGCCATACATACCTGATTCCCAAGTTAAAACAGGAACAGCTTTATCGTAGTAAAAATTGCCAATGTCCGTCGAAAGAATCGTTGATGAAATAACAACCAGATCTTTATCCAAGCCAAGTGAATCTGTCATTTTTGAAGAATTATCAAGATAAACGACTTCCACGTCCCATTCAAAAGATTCCATCAAGTCAAGAACAAAATCATCGGAGACTTCAGGCCCCGTCGCCTCCTGACCGGAACCGACGATAAAGAGTACCGAAGTATCGGCAATCGCATAAAAAGCCATCAATAACACCAACATGCCAACTTTCAACATAATGACCTCCTTTTTAGTGGGGACATATTATCAGAATCAACTATTGAATACAATATACATAATTTAAAATTAATATCAAGCTTTTTCCCCCTCTCTCCGGAAATTATTAATTGCTTCTTGTGTCTTACAAGTTAACTTTAGACCAATTCTGGCAGAAAATGAATAACCTTTTTGGTTTGGTTCATCCGGGTTAGGGATTTCATATTTACCTTTTTTTTTCCAAGTTATCTTAAATTTATTCATGTCAAATGTTAAAATTGATTGTTCAAATTCAGTTTAAAATAGCTTGTACCAAAACCGAAAACTTAATTGAAATAGACTTGACAATATCCCGCTCGTGATAAATTTTTCATTGTAATCATATAAAAAAATCCTTATACTCTTTTAAATTTTGAATGCAAAAAACACAATTCTTTTTTATCTATAAAATTATGGCATTTATTGAACATGTTGACTTGACAAAACGGGTTTATGAAGAATTAAAAAAAATGATTCTGGAGGGAGAATTAAAACCCGGTGAAAAAATTTTACAGGAAAAAATCGCTAAACAGCTGGGTATAAGTCGGACGCCCTTGTTAAAAGCACTGCAGATGCTCGAATATGAGCTGCTGGTCGAGTGCATTCCCCGTCGCGGTATGTATGTGAAAAAGCTCACCACCAGGGAAATCATAGATGTTTTTTATGCTCGTGAAGTTCTGGAAGGTTTGGCGGCACGGCTTTCAGCGCAAAAAATTAGCGATGATCAGATTGCACAGTTACGTGGATTATTTGAACCTTTTCTACAGAACACCAATAATATCAGTTTTGAAGCTTATGAAAAAGCAGATCGGCGCTTTCATATTATGATTTTGAAGATTAGCGATAGTACGGTGCTCAATCGCCTGGAAATGATTGGAAATGTCCTTCTTATAGCTTATCAAGCATCACTTGTCCGTCCTCCATCCGAGACACTTTCTGAACATATTGCTATAATTGATGCAATATCCACACGGAATGGTGATCTCGCCGAAAGGTTATGCCGCGATCATATTAGTAAATCAAGAGCAAAGCTGGCAAAAGAAATTGAAATACAACAATCAAAAGAGTGACCATTAATTCGATAAATATCGCAAGTCCTTTAAAAATAAAAATTTTTTGATATTAATTTTAGAGTTTTATCGTTTTTTACAATCATTTTCACATTGCATACGTTATTGACATGAATTATACCCAAGTGCGGAGCGTTAGCCCTATCCAAGAATAAAAGTTCATCCTCAATATTTAATTTTCTGAATATTTAGACCAAAATACGTAATATCTCAGTTATGGGTGGAAGGTGCGACGCACCGGCTCTCGACATCTGTCAAAATTTTAAAATTACATATATTTGGCA
>JAFGEC010000109.1 GCA_016931775.1 Candidatus Zhuqueibacterota bacterium
GTTTTAATGGATGAAATCGATTTTATTCAGAAAAAAAATATAACCGTTCAGGGGCGCTTGTTCATAAGCCATCGGGCTCATCTGATCATGCCATACCATAAAATACTTGACAGTAAACGGGAACAGCAACCAGAGCGGATAAAAATCGGTACCACAGGACGCGGGATTGGCCCTGCTTATGCCGATAAATTCAACCGGACAGGCATCCGCATTGTCGATTTGCTGGACAGGGAAACACTGAAAGGAAAGCTCGAAGCAAATATCAATGAAAAAAACATGCTGTTCGAGCATATTTACCATGATGAAAAAATCGATACGGAAAAAATCATCCACGATTACATTGAATTCGATCAAAAAATTGACGACTATGTGACCGATACGACCGTATTATTAAATAATGCCATCGATGAAGGAAAAAATCTCCTTGTTGAAGGTGCCCAGGGAACAATGCTGGATATAGATTACGGGACTTATCCATACGTCACCTCGTCCAATCCCACCGCAGGCGGAGCATGCACAGGCCTGGGGATCAGTCCGCTTGACATCGATCGTATTATAGGGATTGTCAAAGCATACACAACCCGTGTCGGGATGGGCCCGTTACCGACTGAATTCGAAAAAGAATTCGGCGATCATATTCGAGAACTGGGCGGTGAGTACGGCGCCACCACCGGCCGTCCCCGAAGATGCGGCTGGTTCGACGCTGTGGTTGTCAGTTATGCTGCAAGAATTAACGGCCTGTCTCACCTGGCGATCACTAAACTAGACGTTCTTGACACCCTTCCGGAATTGAAAATTTGTACGGGCTATAAATACAAAAACAGAGTGTATCACAATTTTCCCGCTGAATTATGGATACTTGAAAATCTGGAACCCGTTTACGAAACATGTCCCGGATGGCGACAGGATACCAGCCATGCTCGATTTTTTGAGGAATTGCCGATCGAAGCACAGAACTATCTCAACCGAATCAGCGAGCTCGTAAACGTTCCTATAGGTATCGTCTCTGTAGGTTCCGAAAGGAACCAGACCATTATTGTCACTCAATATTAATTTCGCCACTATCTCTGCGGTGTAAATTTTTTTCTCGGGTGTAAATAAACAATTCTATCAATTGTTGCCGTGATAACTTTTTTGTTTCCACAGCAAAAACACTGGAACGGTAAAAATCCCAATTACTCTTTATATTCTCACACGAAAGTTTTTCATACATGGGACTGCCGGCAGGCACATAAAAAACCGAAGGGGCAACCAGAACATCCAAGGAAAACAAATAATCAATGGTCTCTTTGATTTCCCGGTATTCCTGCTCCGGCAATCCCAGGATATAATAAACCGTAATAAACAATCCTTTCTGCTGTGCGACTTTTATAATTTTTTCCAACTTTTTCGAATCTCGCGGACGATGCAGATTTGCACGTAAAAACGAGCTGTGCGTGATGTAGGAAAGATTGAGAGATTTGAATCCCGCACGTGCCATTTTTTTTACCAGTAACTCATTTAATGTCCAATAACAAATACCGTTCATTGCCGTCAGCTCAATATCCGTCAATTCCGCGGTATCGATAATCGCAGACAATAACGCGTCAAACCAGTCGGTGCGGTATGAAAGGTTATCATCTTCAAAGTTGAATATTCTTACGCCGCGCCGGTAGTTTATGAGTATTTCAGACAGGACGGAATCGACGGTCCTGTACTCAATACTGTCTTTGTACATGGCGTTTACGGAACAAAAATCACAGCGATAGGGACAACCCCGTAAGGCAGTTAAAGAAATATAATTTTTTTTACCGATTCTGTAATCTAAACTGAGCATGTCGTGCGGCGGAACAATATCCTTCCAATCGATAGGTCGCGAGTTCTCCACAACCGGATAACCACTCGCCCGCATAAAGTTCTTCAATCCGGATTCGACCGGACCCGCGATAATATAATCAATTTGCGGCCAATCGGTTTCTATTTGCTTTTTAAAAACCGTGGCATGATGTCCCCCGATAAATACAGGAACAGAAAAAAAATTTTTTATTTCTTCGATTAATCGTACGCAGGTGGAAAAATATGCGGTAAATTGCGATGAAACTCCAATCATTTTCGGCTTGAAACGGGATATTTCATCCAATAAATCCTTCACCGGCCGGCCAAAACGGTAATAATGCCGGAACAAAAGAGAATACCGATCGATATGGGGCTTCATATAGCGGAACTGGCCGGGAATGGGCAGTTGCCTTTTATGCAACGGTGTTAAAAAGTCAAATATCCGCACCTGATGCCCGAATTTTTGGAATGCGTGGGCGACGTACAGCAGATTCAGCGGATAATGCCGGATCGGTGTTGTGTAAAAGTCCTCAATGGGTGGTTGTACAAGTAAAATATTCAAAATACTCCCTGTTATTCTTGTGAAGTATTAAACGCATATGGAAAAAAACAGCATGTTATCTATTGAACAAAAGTAAAATATTTACTAGATTTAAACAACATTTAAATGTAACGGAATACTCATGAATACCGAAAACTATAACGAGCTGGTACAAAAAGCATTCGACAATAACATACCCCTTTTTTCCCATATCGAACTGACGCATCGCTGCAATTTGGACTGCATCCATTGTTATATTTGCAAACAAAACCGGCGTGATTTAACAACTGTAAAATTTAAAAACGTACTTGATGAACTGGCTGATCTTGGTACGCTGTATTTGGCCCTAACCGGCGGAGAAATTCTGCTCCACAAGGATTTTTTTGAAATTGCAGAATACGCACGTGCAAGAGGATTCGCCCTTCGTTTGTTCACCAATGCCACTCTCATCGACCGGGAGAAGGCCCGGCGTATCGCTGATTTGAACACCCTTAAAATGGAAATCAGTGTTTACGGATATACTACAAAAGTTCATGATGCCATTACACGTGTGCCCGGATCCCACCAACGCACCCTGCAGGCGATAAAATGGTTGAGTGAAGCGGGCGTCAGAATAGTGGTAAAAACACCCGTTACGTCCATCAACATCCACGAAGCTCAGCGTCTGAAACAATGGGCTCTGGACCAGGGACTCGAATTTGATGCCGACTCGGTGATTGTCCCGAAATCTGATGGCTCGGTCGATCCTGTTTCTCTCCGTATTTCCAACCAAGAGCTGGAACATTATTTCAGGTATATCAACAGCAAATGGAAACTAAAAGATATAGACACATCAGCCCCCATCTGTAACGCGGGAAGAGGTGTTTTGATGATTTCTCCGTATGGCAAAATTTATCCCTGTGTACAGATACAACGAGAAGCCGGGGATTTAACAAAGCAGTCTTTGCACGACATCTGGCACAATTCACCGGTTCTCCATGAATTAAGGGAATTAACTCTGTCGGATTTGAAATGCGGTCACTGTGTTAATCTGTCGTATTGTAATCCCTGTCTCGGATTATCCGAACTGGAAACCGGATCCTATACCCAACCATCACCCGAGTCGTGCCGGCAGGCAGCGATTCGACGGAAAGTGCTTGCGCCTATTTTAGAAAACAAAGATTAATATAAGCCGGACGGCCTGCCGGTTCTTTGTTGCAACCCCAAATGGGTAAAAACAGAAAATTTTTCCTTATTTTAAATAGACCAATTTACCCACATGGCAGTAACGAGGCGTTTGTAACCGATAAAAATAGACGCCACTGGCAATCGCCCCCGGATGATATACGACTCGATGTGGTCCGTTTACTATTTCTTCATTTAAAAGCACCGCGACCTCACGGCCTGAAAGATCGTAAATTTTCAAGGAAATCACCTGTTTTTGAGGCAACTGAAAATTGATACAGGTCGCATTATTAAATGGATTTGGATAACACGGAGAGACGTAAAAATTTTTTATACCTGCATCTTCATAGGTGATTTTTTGCTCCATTACACGATGATGTTTCTGAAAAAAATCCCACATCAAATGCGTCGCCCGAATTGATTGTGATGGTGTATCGATGAAATAATGACGGTCACCTCCCGGCCAACTATGGCCGCCTTCAAAATCCAGGTACAACTCTACATCAGCCTGTTCGTAACACCCGGTTTTTACGAAATGACAATAATTGTCATCACAATACAATGTATCCCAAAGTGAGGAGCATCCGTTTAAATTTCCCCAGACAGTTAAAACTGAATCAACCGGTGGATTATAATGATTTGAAATTCCCTTTTCACCGTAACCCCCATGATAAGGCACATTTTGATCGATTGAGGAATGAAAATGAATAACCGGGACAGGCAATCGGGGGAGGCACGGGGTTTCCAAAACCATTGTGGCCGCCACTGGAGCAATGGCGGCTATTTTCTCCGGAATCTCACATGCTAAACGGTAACACATCATTCCACCATTTGAAATTCCCGTAATATAAACACGAGCGGGATTTACTGGAAAACGGTTTAAAAGCGTATCGATAAGAGCTGAAATAAAACCGACATCATCCGTATCTTTTACTGAAGCTTGACCGCAACACCAGCCCGCATTCCAGGTCCGCATGGGTATACCCAGCACTTTTTGTACGATACCCTCGGGATATACCACAATAAAACCGGCTGAATCGGCCAAAGCGCTAAAGCCGCTTCCTTTTTCAAAATTCTCCGCATTACCCGGTCCACCGCCATGCAAACCGATCACCAAAGGACAGGATCCCGGCGGTGCTTTGCCGCCAGGTAAATGAATTTTGAATCGGCGATACTCACCTTCAAACATCAGCGAATCGTATCCTGCAATAACCGAAACCGGATGATTTTTTAACGTCACATTCATTCCGGCGGTTGTTTTATTTCCGCCGGCATCAAAAGCACTTACAATAATGCGGTAGGGCCCATCAGGATATTGTCTGGTGTCCCAGGCTAGATTCGCATCACTTTCCTCAAGCGATGTATCGCCATTGCTGTTGGTCAAAATCATAAAATATTCACGCAGATCATAATTGCCCTCCGAATTACATATCTCATCGTTTTTATACAGGATATGGGTAAAACCCTCATCTGCTGTGTACTGGGGAATAACGTGACTCAGTGTCATGGCAGGGAAAGGCCCGTAGACGACCTTTCCCGATTCGAGAGAAACAACTTTAAATTCCATACTGTAAATACTGCATTCCCATTGGGGATGGCCGATAAAATCTCCTACATGGGTTACAATGTCGATTTCTCCAAACAAGGAATCGGCATCAAGATAGATATCCGTCTCGTTCAAACAAAAAGCCAGGGTATCCTGATCCCTGGCTGTATAAAAAACCGGTGCCGTTGGATCGAACCGTGGTCTTAAAACGTCCAAGGGATTAAAAATGGCATCCCAGGGCATGCTCCATATTTGCCCGCTGTCGGCAATTTTTACAAAGTGAAGATGAGTAAAATCAGCGATCGGCCAGGGTACGAGGTTACCCAGAAAATCGTACGGTTTAACAATATCTCCCACGGCAATGGAAATGGAATTCTGTTCCAAATGGGCATACAGCCAACCTTCCGTTTCCTGTGCACTGTTGACATCGGCTATGGCCACACGCCAGTGGTAAGCACCACTTGTGGTGAGTACGGCTTTTACAACGCCTTCGGCAACGGCATAAACCGGCGTTCGGTCCGGCGACATCATATCAATTCCGGGATGAGGATATGGATCATAACCGCTGTAATCTTGATATTCTTCATAAGAATTCCCCAGCGGCAGCGGCTGGTCAAAAGGCGCAAGTGGCCAAAAGATCGTGTCGCGTGACGAATTATTTAAACGGATTTCGGGATGGCGTTCTCCGGGCCGCAAATGAGGAAGGGTTTTGCTCTGTTGTTGTACCTTTCCTTCAATGGTATATTGTAAATAAATACCCACGGATGAGTCAGCACTGCGTTCCTGTGCACCGACTTCGATAAATGTTGAATCCCAGCGAACATCACAAAAAGAAAAATCTTCACGGGAAAAAACAATTTTTTTCGATCTCGCGTCAATGACAACAAATTGGTTTTTCCCGACAATGGCAATTTTTTCAGCATCAGGGGAAAACACCATTTTCCGGGGCCATTGTATACAGACGGAAATATCGGAAGCAAGCGTCCCATTTTCCCATATTTTAAGATTCGTCCCCAACGTCGCTATACGATGGCCGTCAGAAGAGATGGAAAAAAGGTCGGCTTTATCATATAAAAATGTTTTAAAAGAAAGGAGATCGACGACCACAAGCCCCTTGGCACTGTTAAATGCAAAAATCCGGCCGTTTTGTGAAAAATTAAAACCATTGGCATGCACGGCTTGTAAATCAAAAATATCTTTTCCCGTCCGGTCATAAAAAAACACATCGCCGCGCCCCGGTTGCCCCTCGGTACATGAAACAGCAGCAATAAAGCCGCAATTGGAAATATAAAAACCCTGCCCCCGGGGAGTATCGACTGTAGCCAGGCATGAATCATTACAAAAAATTAAAAGTCGGGATACTGAAAAAAAATCCAGGTCTCCCCAAACGCCTTCCCACTTTACCTGATAGCGACCGTTTTGAGAAACACTGCAGTTTTCGGATTTCAAGTGGTCGCCATCTTGAAGACGAATAAACTTGCCAAATGCATCGACGGGCACCGGCGTATTTGCCAGGACGAGGCATCCACAAAAATTAAAAAACATAAAAAAGAGTATTTTCACGATAACAATCCTCTCAGAAATATTAAAAAAATCAATTTGTTTAGATTGTAATATAACTAAAAAATAAAAAAAATTAGGAACAAAAAAAAGATAAATCAGGTTAGTTACTTGGTAAAAAGTAATACGTAATATCTCAGTTATGGGTGGAAGGTGCGACGCACCGGCTCTCGACATCTGTCAAAATTTTAAAATTACATATATTTGGCA
>JAFGEC010000110.1 GCA_016931775.1 Candidatus Zhuqueibacterota bacterium
CGGTATAAATACAGGCCGCTGGCCACGGTTTGCCCGTAATCATCTACACCGTTCCAGGTACACGTATAAAAACCGGCGATTTGTTTTTGATTTACCAGCGTGGCGACCTTTTGACCCAGGATATTAAATATTTCCAGTGACACTTCCGCCGTTTGCGGTAGTTGATATTGAATTTGGGTTGTCGGATTAAACGGATTGGGGTAATTCTGCTCCATAGCATAGAACGTGGGGACGGCTTTTTCCGTATCCCGACGTTCGACTTTGGCATCCAACAGGGTTGTGCCCACTGTGAACGATCCGTGTTCTTTGATAATTTCAATTGTTTTTAATTGGGTTTTAAATGTAAATTCAGACAATCCGAGCTTTGACATCGCACCTTCCTTGCCGCCCACCTTGAAAAGCAGATAGACCAAAATGCCCCGCCCGGTGAGTTCCTTCCCCGATCCCTGGATTTCAAATCCATCATTGTTTGATGTTTTGATTTCCCACTTGTCCTGGCACAAGGTACCTTCTGTTAAAACTTCGCCGGTCGGTTTCAGTATTTCGCTTTCAAATGTCAATTTGGCTGCAAAGGATGTGATTCCCAGGTTAAAGACGTTGGTTTTTACCAGTATCGGTATCTTGACAATATCACCTGCCGGGGCGACGATATGCGGCATGGCGACTGTGATGGTGGCCCGGTCTTGCTGTTTTTTTAAATACGCAGAAGCAAAACTGGTTCGATTAAATTGATCCTTTTTACTCGCCCCGAATCCCGTTACATTCGCCTCAAAAAAATAGCTGCCCGGTCCACTGAGTTTTTCAAAGTAATTCGCATACAAGCCATCACCAGCCATACCGTCACCATGGTTGCCATCGTCATAAAGTGGAATTTGCGTGTATTCATTGTTGGGAAAACCAACTTTGACATGAACTTCCGCTCCCCGGACACCCTTTCCCAAATTCACCAATTTACACTTTATCAGCATCGGGCGGGTAAGTCCGAACGTTTCCACCCAAAGAAAAGATTTGAGATAAGAATAACCCGAGACGGAGATATAGTACCGATTTCCACTGCCTTGTCCGTGAATGATCCAGCGGCCCGGTTTTGGTTTGCGAATAATATAGGAGACGAGAGTTCTATCCTCGATATAGTCGATTTGCGGATCGGAAGCAGCTGTCGTCGGATCGATTTTATCTCCGGACGGGGATTCAAGGGTAACTTGCATTTTATTTTCCGGATTATCCCACAGGACTGTGAAACGCACTTCGTAGATGGACTCATCCACATACACGGTGTCGGCAAATATTCTTTTAAAAGTTTTTGCCGTCATTTCTAATATCTGCCGTTGTGCGGACATGTTAAGGAATGTCTGATATGCCCGGATTAGTTCGACACCTCCGCTTGATTGGGCAATTTGACTTTTTTTACCCGGAGCCGGATTCATCAGACCATCGGCACCTGCAAACAGGTAAATGCCACCGGTGTTGGACGCGATATACTGCAATGAGTCCTCATCCACACTGCTCCCGGCTGTTCCGAAACCCAGCGTATAGACGTCTGTGGCGGTGGGCAAAGTGGGAGTCACCTGTGCAATCCATGGCGGCTCATTGGAGAGACCGTCTGAAAGTAGAATGATATTTTGCGGGTAATTGGGTGTCGAGATCGTTTCCAACTGAGTCTGTGCGTGCTGTAATCCACCGCCGATGGCTGTCCGGCCGCCCGTGAAAATGAGGTTAATGGCATCGATAACCAGATCTTTGACCGTCTCTGTGGTGATTTCCACCGTTCCGCCGCCAGCGGGATAGACCGGCGTGGCCACGTCGTCGTATTTATTCACACCGATATGATCGCCGATGTTCATCAGACGAACGACCTGGGATGCGGCGTTTTTCACTGCAGCGAGTTTATCACCGATCATGCTGCCCGAGTGGTCGATGGTCAGCATCAGATCTGTGGGTGTCGGTAACAGATCCGTCAGGCCGCCGGTTCTGGCCATAACCATTTGCAAGGCCCGTTCCACATTGATGCGTCCATATCCCAATTCGATGGAGTGGCCGGGGCGCGGAGCAGCGTGGTTATAGTCATAACCGCCCACTTTATCTGCACTGCTTTCCATAATCTCCTGGACTTCTGCCGGTGTCAATGTGTTGTCATATGACAGCAGCAAAGCCGCCAATCCCGCTGCGACCGGTGTTGCACTGGATGTCCCGTTAAAATTATCAACATAGCTATCCATCGTATAACCATCAGCTCCCACAATATCGGTGGTCGGCATGTGAACGCCCGGTGCCGATACATCCAGCTCGTCGCCCCATTGGCTGCCCCACCACCATTCGCCGTCACAGCTGGTGCCGCTTTTCCTTTCGTCGCATTCACTGGTTGCACCGACGGCAATACACTCATTGTAACGAGCCGGATAATTGATTGGTGTCGTGTCACTGTTGCCCGCTGCAAAGCAGGTTACACAGCCGGCGGTTTGTGCGGTCTGCATAGCTGTGTGAATGGCGGTGTGGTCTCCGCTTGCCTTCCAGCTGCAGCTTAAAACAACGCCGTCGTAACGCGTTGTAAAGGTAGCCGCATAGTTAATCGCATCGGCACGGTTCTGGTTCACTCCCGAAGTCAGATTAATGCGCAACGGTAAAATGCGGCATTGATGGGCAACGCCTGCAATACCCGCAACGTTGTCGGTCACCGCGGCAGCAATACCTGCACAACATGTGCCATGGGCATAATCGTCATCCCAAGCCGCAAGGGGTATACCCATGGGATCGTTATCGTCGTCGGCAAAATCCCAGCCGATAAGGTCATCAATCTCGCCATTGCCGTCATTGTCAACACCGTTCACATCACCTGGGTCGAATATCCATGTACCGCCGAACGGTTCGATAGTGTGTCCGTCACCATCGGCATCCTCTAAAAGATTCTGCGCGATATTTCCGCGCAGGTCCGGGTGGTGCCAATCCACACCAGAATCGATAATGACAATCAGAATATCCGGATCGCCCCGTTCGATATCCCAGCCTTCACGGGCATCGATATCCGCGTCCGCCGTACCGCCGGTTGTACCGGTGTTGTTGAGCGACCATTGATCGGCATAATCGATGTCATTGGGATCGAAACTATAGTCATTAAAACTGATAAAACTGAGTTCGGCAAATTGAACTTCCGGCATTGCCATAAATAAATTGACCATTTCAAACGGATCATGGCCGTCGGGTACCATTAAGGTATAGTAGCCGTATGTCCACTGTACCTTTTTGATGGGACAACTGTAGATGTCGATGATGTGTTGCATTTTTTCCCTGGAGAGAGAAGCCTTAAACTGTACGGTAAATTCGTTGGGAATAAAGTAACGGACATCACCGTTGTGATCCGTCATTGCCGGGGCGGCGGCTTGAATCAGGGGATCTTGTTCCAGTTGCTGAAGAACGGAGGTCATTGAACCGCCTTTTTCTATTTCAAAGATCCCAAACTGATGACGTTGGAAAACATCATGAACGGTGTTCAGATTGAGTTTTGATGTTACTGCCTCCACAGTCGTGGTGTAATTGGGTTTATCAGCCGGGGTAAATTTTATCATGACCTGATTTGGAACCGGCGTGAATTTGAACAAAGTGCCGAATTGCTTGTCCGTGTACTGATAATAATTGCCCTGAACGAAAACTTTGGCCTGAAGCAGACCGGTAAGCAGCATGACAACCAGCAAAGCCATTTTAAAACCTCGCATAACGAATACCTCCCTTTGTTTGGTAAATTGTCGTTTCGCAAGCCGTAACATGCATTGCGCCGTTTAAGATGATGTTTAATAAGACATGAAAAAAGTGTTTTGTTCCCGTCGGATGAAAAAAAAGTCAGTCTGGCCCAAAAGTGTTATGCAATGGCGGTGTTATGTCTGGTTTGTTCGTTTAAAGTGGATTTGTCATTATGTGTTTTATGTTCTGAATATTTTTTCATGTGCTTGCGACGGTTTTTTATAGATATGAAATATTTTGTATTAAATCAAGTGGGATTTTTAGGTCGTGTGATTAGATTAACGAAAAACGAAAATAATCGGATTGTTAACAAGCGAGGTTTGGTGTTGATCAACGGTATTATTATAAAGGATTTTTCCCGCTGCATTTTTGTCGAATTTATCGTATATTTGAATATCGACAACTTTGAGAAGATGTGGATGCGAAAATTTTGAAAACATTATCAAAACTCGTATTCTGTGTCGTTATATACAGCACCCTTTTTCCGGAAAATTTGAATGCACTAGGCCACCAGGACTGGAGCTGTAATCTCGCCATTTATGAAGTGAACGTACGGCAATATACCAAAGAAGGCACTTTTGCCGCTTTTGAAACACATCTGGACCGGCTGAAAGAAATGGGTGTCGGTATTCTATGGTTTATGCCGATCCATCCCATCGGCGAAAAAAACCGGCTCGGCAGTCTGGGCAGCTACTATTCCGTTCGTGATTATCTGGATGTGAATCCGGAATTCGGCAGTATGGAAAATTTTCGTGATCTGGTTCGTGAAATTCATAGCCGCAATATGTATGTGATGATCGACTGGGTGGCCAACCACACTTCGTGGGATAATCCTCTGACCGTCGAACATCCCGAATGGTACAGTAAAGATATCGACGGTCATTTTATCCCCCCGCCCGGAACGAACTGGTCGGATGTTATTCAACTGGATTATTCTCAGCAGGGATTGCGGGAATACATGATTCAGGCAATGAATTTCTGGATAACCGATGTGGGAATCGACGGATTCCGTTGCGATGCCGTGGATTTTATACCCAAAGATTTTTGGCATGATGCCATTAACCGGCTTAAAAAAGTGAGATCCGATATTTTTATGCTGGCAGAAGGCGACACCCGGGAATGGCATGATGTTGGATTTGATATGACCTATAGCTGGGGATTTTATGGTTTTGGAGGGGGAGTACTGAAACGATTAGCAGATGGATCGGCTACGGCGAATGACCTGTTTTCGTTTTATAAAGCGGAAGTATCCAAGTATGCCGGTGCCTACCGTATGTATTTTACCTCCAATCACGACGAAAACTCGTGGTACGGCACAACCGAAGAATTGTTCGGTGATGCCGCCGGTGCCTTTGCTGTTTTAACGGCAACGTGGAACGGAATGCCGCTCATATACAGCGGACAGGAAGCGGGATTAAACAAACGACTATTATTTTTTGAAAAGGATCAGATCGAATGGCGCGAGCATGAAAATGCAAGTATTTATAAGGCACTCCTTCTCCTGAAAATGGATAATCCCGCCTTGTGGAACGGAGAAAAAGGCGGTGCCTTGCGGCGTATATCTACGGCTCATGATACCGATACTTTTGTATTTGTTCGCGAAAAAGACAGAAAAAGGGTGCTCGTCGTGCTGAATCTGTCCGGCCGGGCACAACATATGACCTTTAACGATTTATCGCTGTGCGGTTTCTATCGTAATGTGTTGACCGGTGAAAATATCAAAATTGAGGGAACAGGCGATTTTCAACTTTCGGCCTGGGGCTATGCCGTGTACGAATTTATTGCGTTGAACGGAATCCTGGAACAAAATGGAATTCCGGTCGGTTTCGTCGTCGGGCAGAATTATCCAAATCCGTTTCATCCGGTCACAGCGATAGACTATCGTTTGGCCGCACCCGCCAACGTGGAAATGAGAGTTTTTGACGTATTGGGGAGAGAGGTTCAAACGATATCCGTCGGACGGCAGCAGGCGGACTCATACAGAATAGTTTTTAACGCGGCAGGACTTCCCGAAGGTGTTTATTTTTATCAGTTTCGGGCCGGAAATCACACGCAGACGAGGAAATTTGTTGTGCTGCGGTAAGCAGATTCAAAGAGTTGGAATGGTGCAAAATTTTATTTAAGCAGAGGATTTTTTTGATGATTATAAAGAACAAATTTTTGCTTTTTTTAGGTGTAATTCTTATCGCTTTCTTTGTGTTTGTTTTTACTCACCAACAAACGGATGACCGACCAAATCAAACAAATGGCCTAACAACAGGGGATAGTATGTTGAATGCCGAACAGAAAAAGATGTTTAAAACATACATTCGTCGGATTCAAGAATATCCGGATTTTGCCGACAATGATCTTTCAAAAATTCCAATCGACTGGCAATATAGTATAAACAGTTCCGAATTGAACGGCTTCATCGAAAGGAATCAGCTAAAAAAGATTGCCGATGCGGGAAGCGATATTGACAAATTTTTAAACCTTATGGATTGGGTTCATGCGAAAACTGAAAGTAAAGGTGAACTTGGAAATCCGGATACCTTGAATGCGCCGGCTATTCTCAGATATGTGGAAAGGAACAACTGTGCCGTAAACTGTTGGATGAAATCCATCGTTCTAAATGAAATACTGCTTTCGTTTGGATACTATTCACGTCGAATTTCGTTTATGCCGGCCGTATTTGACGGTGATTCCCATTCAATTGTCACAGTTTTTTGTCCTCCTCTGGAAAAATGGATATGTTTAGATCCGACGTTCAATACATATTTTTATGACGAATCAGGCGAGATGATGAGCTATTGTGAAATACGCAATGCATATAAAAGCGGCAAAACGCCGTCTTTTCGTTCAATCCGCTTGAATCCCGGTGGCGCATTAAAATTGGCGGGCAAAAGTTTTGACCGTTACGATCAATGGTACATGGTTTATATGGCGAAAAATTGTTTTCGAGCCTCCTGTCCTTTAACAAGCGCGTACGGTTATGAAAATTCTGCTTCGCCTGTAAAAGCATACCTGCTACCTAAAGGCTACGATGTGGATAAAAAGGATTCCTGCGTATATACTACCAATTCGTTGATGTTTTTTGCAAAGCCGTGACATGATGGTCTTTTTTTTCGTCGTTTGATGTGGCAGAATCCAAAACGACCTCCGGGAAATCCCAGGCGGCTAAAAAAACCTCGCCTGAGATTAAATTTTTTTTGTAGAATTCTTTTAATCCTTTTCCAGTAAAATAAAATTTATATTATCGGTACTTGGAAAATTTATGCAACTTACAGTTCTGGACAACGACGGCATCGCACAGATCGATCAAAGCGCTCGGCATATTTTAGAAAAGACCGGGATTGAGATTTATCATGAAAAAATGCGCATTCTGTTTGCCAGGGCATGTGCGAGAGTTGATCCCGGTTCAAACCGTGTACGAATCCGCCGCGATGAGCTATTGGCCGCATACCAACCGGTTCCTTGTGAGGACGGGCTGGACCGAGAGGTTGAGAGGTTGATTAAACACGCAAAAGATAATCTCAAAGAAGAGTGAACAAATGGCGAAACTCCCTTTTATCGATTTGGCAATTATTGTTTTTTATATGATCGGCATGCTGATTTTCGGCTACCGGTTGGGGATATCTATTCGAAGCGACCAGGATTATTTTCTCGGTGGTAAAAGACTGCCCTGGTGGGCCATCGGCATGTCCATGGTCGTTTCGGACATCGGCGCTCTCGAACTGGTGGGATTGGCGGGAGGTGCGTATTTATATGGTATCGCCATCGGTTGTTTACACAGATGTGGTCCAATGCATCGTGCTCTTTATCGGCAGTATACTTATACTCGTTATTTCACTGATGCAGGCCGGGGGATGGCATCAAGCCGTCATAACCGTTACTTCCTTGGGTGAAAACTTTCAACATCATTTCGATTTAATTGCCCCGGCCGATACGCCCACACCTTACGGATGGGCGGCGATTCTCTTCGGACTGGCATTTGTACTCTCACCCGCTTACTGGCTCGGTAATCATGCAATCGTTCCGCGTGCTCTCGGTGCCAGGTCTGAACACGATGCTAAAAAGAGCGTGATATGGGGTGCGTTACTCAAACTGTTTATTCCGTTCATTCTCGTAGGACCCGGTTTGGCCGGTCTTGCCTTGTATCCCGGTCTGCCGACGGGGGATGATATCTATCCCACATTGATTCGTGAGTTGCTGCCGCCCGGCAACGGGTAAAGGTGCAACGGCCGGGCTGTTCATGGGCGTGGTGACCTCCGGTGGACTATTTTGGTTGAGAAATAGGTTGTTCACCTGTCCGGAACCGTTTTTGTATATTGCATGGTGGTCGTTCGTGACGGCAATTTTTACGACGGTTGTTTTCAGTCTTTTGACAAAACCGGAACAGGATCACAAGTTAACCGGTCTGGTCTATACGAAAAGTTGAGGATATTTTCATGTTCATTAAATGGCTGGTAAATTTTTTGAGCTCGATGGTTGACTTTTTCTTTGCCCTTGTCATAGCAGTACCCATGCCTTTGGTACGGTTGCTGTTTATTTTGATATTGATCTCAATCGCTGTATGGATATTTTTTCTGCCGAAAGAGATTGAGGAGGGTAAAAGAAAAACGTGGTGGAATGATCTGAGGTATTTTGCCCTTTTGGTGCTGTTTTTGCAAATTATTTTGTATATCATTTTTTAATCCGGGAGTTTATCGGACTTTTTTAAATTTTTAGCGACGAATATCATTTTGTTTGTAACGTTTTGCCCTTTTCATGTCATATCTATATAAAGAGCATATGTTATGAAAGGGTAAAACTGTGTTTGGTTATTTATCGCGTAAGAATCCTTTAGTCAGGCAATTCGACCCGATTGATTGCGGGCCGGCTTCGTTGTTAAGCATTTTACGTTATTACGGTGGGAACAGCAGTCTCGCCGCTGTTCGCAGGTTATGCCAAAGCGACAGTGATGGGACGACCATGTGGGGCCTCGTGCAAGGCGCCCGTCAGCTTGGATTTTTTGCAATGGGTGCGACAGGTACTTACGATCAACTGAAAAAAGAAAAAATGCCCTGCATCGCCCACGTGATACCGGAATCCGGTTTGAATCATTTTGTGGTAGTATACAGAATCACGCCGAAACATGTGTTCTTGGCCGATCCGGCAAAAGGCAGAATTCGGCTGTCCAGAACAAAATTTGAAAATATCTGGGCTAAAAAGGCCGTTATTCTGCTTCAGCCGGACGGTGAGTTGATTAAAACAGAGTCGAAAAGCTGGTTAAAGTGGTTGTATGGATATTTGGCCACCCAACAAACATGGATTTTTCAGTCGTTATTTCTCGGTATCGTATATTCCGTTTTGGGATTATCAACATCTCTGTTTATTCACTGGCTGATCGACCGGTTTATTCCCGCTGGCAACATCGTCCATATTGTTGTTTCTTGTCTTTTATTATTGTTCTTTTTGTCTTTACGCGCTGGTGCCGGTTATATTCGAGGCCGATTTTTAGTATCATTAAATAAACGTGTCAATCTGGCGGTAACCGGGGATTTCCTGAACCATCTATTTCACCTGCCGAAACAGTTTTTCAATACCCATAAAACAGGCGATATCATTGCCCGGATAAATGACAGCATCAAAATTCATCAGGCAGTCTTGTTTTTTACGACCTCAACCTATATAGACGGGTTGATTATTCTGACAACATTAGGATTTATGTTTTACTTTAGCACCGAGGTCGCCCTGATGACCGGATTGTGTGTGGTTGTATTTGCCGTTTATTTGGGAAAAAATGCCGGTCCTATTAAGGAGCGACAGAATAAAGTTTTGAAGAGTCATGCCGCCGTGGAGTCGGCCTATATTGATTCGATTCACGGCATTGAAGATGTGATCGGCTATGGTGCACACGGATATTTTTTCAGACTCAATCACTCACTTATCCGTGATTTTCAAGACAAGATTGAAAATCTCGGCTTGTTTAAAACTCGATTATCGTTTTTTACCGAATTTTTGGGCGCCCTGTTTATCGTTTGTATTATAACAGTGTCAGCTGTATCAGTCGTGCAAGAAAAAATGCTTGCGGGACAGCTTGTAGCAGTATTTTCTCTGTTTGGATATGCTGTTTCAGCGATTGTTCGTCTGTTATCCGGTTATATATCCATTCAGGAAGCCCATATGGCGGCGAATCGATTGATGGATATTCTAGAGGTTGAAAAGGAGTTAAAGACCGGCGGGCAGTCTTTTCCCATGAGAAGGAAATTGATAATAAAAAAGGCCACTTTTCAGTATAACAATCAAAAACCTCTTTTTAGTGGATTGGATATGGTACTTGAAAAAGGTACATTTTATACGTTATGGGGTCCCAGCGGTGTGGGTAAGACAACACTTGCTCACATTTTGCAGCGAAAGTTAATGCTCAAAGAAGGGCAGATTTTTATCGATAATATTCCCGTCACTCAAATTAATCTGGCGGAATACAGGCATCATATTGCCGTCGTTGAGCAGAAATCAAGTATTTATAACGGTACAGTAGCTGATAACATTCTAGTCGGTCGTTTGGAGTATGCCGATCGGCTTCAGCAACGGATCTCGGAACTCGGATTGGGTAATATAATTCATATGTTTGATCATGGACTGGCAACCCTGTTAGGTGAGCAGGGCAGGATTTTATCCGGCGGCGAATGTCAGTTGGTTGGTCTGGCCCGAGCTCTCATTGCCCAACCCGATGTTCTGATTATTGATGAAGGATTTAATGCAATAGATGTACAAATTCGAGAATCGATTTTCCATCATTTAAAAAAATACGCCAGACGGAATGCGGTTTTATTTATCACACATGATCTGGAGACAATTTTACGTTCGGATTATCTTTATATCCTGGGTCAGAGTGGAATCATCGAAAGTGGTGATCCCTCATTGCTTATTGAATGTCCGCAAAGTTGTTTTGCGAAAATTTTTCGAAATAATATGTCCGCTTTTCACCTCAAATCACTGGCTGTATCTGCCTGAAAAAAAGGAAATGAACAAAATGCTTCGGGAACATTTTTATATCAAAACTCTGCATGCCTTTCTGGCCATTATTGTTGTCTCGTTGATAGATACTTTTATTATGCAACATTATGTAATGACCCGTGAGACTTATTTTACACTGTTTTCGGAACAACTCGATGCCTATCGGGTGGAGGAATTGATCACGGTGATTAAAAACATGTCGTTATGGAGCTACTTCCTCGGTCCCTTGTTTATATTTTTTCACTTGATTATCACGTCCCTGTTTATCCAATTACCGCTGGTATTCAGATTCATTGATATCCCATTCGCAAAAATATTCCGTGCCGTGACATTTGCCTATTTTGCAGTTCTAGCTATAGGCATTTCAAAATTGATATATCTGCTGCAAATCCCAGCCCATCAAATGAGTGAAAACAAATTGGCCTTTATGCCTCTCTCAATTACTACATTTATAAATCCGGAATCATATCCCAGGTATATTGTGTCTTTTTTGGGCAATTTTAACATATTTTGTCTATGCTGGATCGTTGTACTGACTTTTTTGTTGTCAGCGACGACAAAAATAAAACGATCCACGTCTGCTCTGGTCGTGTTATCGGTTTGGACGTTTGGGCTTGTTTTTCAATTTGTCGTGTTCAACTATATAAACAGAGTTTATTCATGAAAAAATTTTGCCGAATTATGCTCAGTGGTGTTTTTATTCTCTCAGCTGTTTTAAAAGTATATGATTTTTCCGCTACTTGTGATTATTTTACCAAAGTTTTCAGTTGGGATTCTAAGATTATTATAGCGGGTATATCTCTCGTTATCATTTTTGAATCTTTAATCGGTATAATTTTTGCAGTTTCTATTTCTCCTCCGATTTATTTCTACACTTTTACCGGCGGATTGATTTTTGGATTTTTATTACTAAGTATCTTTTTTATTGTTAAAAGTGTGACGAATTGCGGTTGTTTTGGTACGGTCATCCATATTCATCCTGCATTGACGGTCATTAAAAATGTAACGCTTCTCGTTCTTATTGGGTATTTGTTTAGATATGAAAGCGGTTAAAAAAAGTATTCCGGTTCTGGCCTTCGTTATTGTTTCCGGTATTATGGCTTGGTTGGTTTACGAGATAAGCAAGCCAGAGATATTACCTGTCGGATCTAAA
The DNA here is from genome assembly GCA_016931775.1 of Candidatus Zhuqueibacterota bacterium. Classification (GTDB taxonomy): domain Bacteria; phylum Zhuqueibacterota; class Zhuqueibacteria; order Residuimicrobiales; family JAFGEC01; genus JAFGEC01. Next base: position 11,870 of record JAFGEC010000110.1, read on the forward strand.
ATTCCGGTATTTTCCTACCTGACGAAAAACGGAAAACAAACTTTTATAACTGATTCATCAAGAATGACCATAGTTATGCTTTTTCATCCTCAATGTGATTTGTGTAAATATATGCTGGATCAATTTGAACGGTTTATAGGACAGTTCGACAGTGCTGAGATATGTTTTTTTACTCCTCATAAACAATTTTTTACACAAAACAATAATAGTGGACTTTACTCAGCGGAAAATGTGAATTGGGGTATCCTATCCCGAAAAGATGTCATGTCTATTTTTGGTACAAACGCTGTTCCGGCTTTGTATATTTTCGACAGGTCGGGACATCTTGTGTATAAAAGGAAAGGTGCTATTAAACTGGAAAAACTGTTGGATGAAAATTTTCAGAGAAAATAAATGAAAAAATTGGTAAAAAATGCAGCAGCAAAAACGAGCTGAATGTTTCGGGCCGCAGATATGTTGAATTTGGACGCTGATTGTTAAACCGGTCTTGGCCGGTTCCCTATGAGGAATATAATATCACGGATGGTATTCAAGAATTTTTATAAAGTGCCAAGTTATGTGTGCCATAAGGAAATAGATTTTTTTAAAATACCCAAAACGTTCCGGAGCGTAAGGTAGCGACAAATAAATCATGCTCGAGTCGTGGAGCACTTGTTTAACTATTACAAGGAGGAAAAGGTGATGAGATCGATTAGAACTGCGGAGATGAGCCAGGTTAAAGGCGGCGATTTGGAATGTGCCGTCTTTCTGGTGGCGGCAGGTACGACTGTTGTAATCGTCGGTGGGGCAACCGGCGGTCTGGCAGCATTGTTCGCTGCCGGTTTCCTGCTGAGTATTTCTCCATGCTGAAAGGAGGTCAGATGTCGACGCATTCTTGTAAATTTTCCAGTAATATGCGCGCCCTGGATGACAAAGATCTTTTTGATATCCATGGCTCGGACTGGAAAGAATGGGTGAGCACACAGTGCAAATATGTGACGATAGCCAGCGGAGTCGCTGTTGTATTGAATATCACCGTTTCACCGGCTATGGTTGCGTTTTGCGCGGGTTGGCTTCTTGGTGAAATGGTTGAGTAACCTCACTCATGAGTTAAAGTTCGAAGTGGAGGGGAATTTCCCCTCCATGTTTAATTGCAAAAAAAGGAGAGAAAAGATGATGCGTTTCAGTAAAATATTATCAGGATTGTTATATGTTGCCATTATTTGTGATTTAATGATGTTGGCAGGCGTTCATTTTTTTATGGCTGACCTATCGGATGCCGGACATATAAAAACAATTTTGGTTTCGATATTGCCATTTCTCATTGTTTTTTATTATTTCACCTTGCCTGTGGCGAGTGGCTGGTCGTTATTGGTGAAAGAATACAACAGTTCTTTGCATTATGAAGGTTTAATTACGATGAGGGCTTTTTTAAACGGTATCCCGGTGCGACGTCTTATGGTGGGAGCAGTCAATGATGGCTTGATCCTGAAGGCACAATTTTTTTTCAGTCGTTCTGCACAAACAGTTTTAATTCCCTGGATAGATATTCTGTCTTTCAGTGAAAAAAAAATAAAGGCCCTTTTACCTCCTGTTAACTGGCTGGATCGAGATTATATGCAGATAAACCTTTTCATGTTTCCCGAATACAAGCTCTATTTGTGGATAAAACAATTTTGTAAAACTAAAATCGCCGAATTGTACGAAGAATTTAAAAAAGGAAGGGAACGTGAAAAATAAGAAAAGCATGAATATAGTCACCACGTCCGGGATGATATTTTTTTCTATCGGCGTGTTGATTCATATTCATGGACTGATTTTTTTCTCGCTTATTATATTATTAGGCGTTATAATGCTGTCAAAACATCGGCACCGTGTTTTTCCAATGGACCTCTTTTTTTTGCTATATCTTGTTTCAAATTTGATTTTATATAAATTTTCCTTGTACCACCCAAATTCATATTACAGTCTTTTGAATTGTTTTTATATTTTTATTTTATTTGTGTATATAAAAATTTCACCGAGGACATGCCGCTCGCGAATTATAATTGGATTTATTGTCGTTGTCGGATTTTTCTTTTCCTTGATGACTTTGATGGATTTTCATGCTCTGTATATTTCACTCAAATTGTACGGTCTGGGAGATTTCTGTCATTATAAAAATCTGTTCAATCCGGCAGGACATCTTGTGAATGAATGGGGGAGTTTGATACTGGCCTTATTACCTTTTCCGTTCATTCTATATATGTGTGAAAAAGGATTTGCGTCTCGCTGGATTTACCTGGTTCCGGTGGTGCCCCTCGTTATGTCAATAATTGTCAGTTTTTCCCGGGGTTTGTACCTGGCGTTTGCTGTGATGTTGATTGTTTGTCAACTATTGCTGATCCTGTTTGCGCGAAAATATCTGTTGAAAGTTTTGATGTTGTGTTCCGTAATATTGATTTTATGTGCTGTTTTCAGTTATCCCATGCGTAAATCTGTAGGTACAACAATTTCTTTTTTTGGTTCTCCTTCACAGGTAAAAAGCTTTCAGGGCAGGATCCGGATATGGCATACTGCGTTGAATATGTTTCAAAATCATCCGTGGACCGGAACGGGAGGTAATAATTATGCACTTTTTCAGACACAATATATGGATAATGCGGAACAGAGACCATTGAGCGGACGGGCTTTTAATTTGTACATACAAATGCTTGCTGAAAAGGGAATTCTGGGCTTTATATCGTTTTTCGTTTTTGTTCTTTTTCTTCTTTTTAAAATGTTGCGTTCAATCCCCCATGCGGAGGACCAAGGAAAACTAAAAAAAATTATCTATTTTTCTGTTGCTGTCGCGCTGTTGGTAAGAGATACAAATTATTCATCACTATTGACCAGTTTTTCCACAGAGTATCTGTTTTGGTACATGCTTTTTACAGGGAATAGAATATGAATCACCCGGGAATGCAGCTATTGTTGAGGGGCTTATGTCTCTGTCTGATGATCAGCGGTGGTATATGCTATCGGAAAAACCGGTGCTTGAAAAGAGGTCATTCAGATAAAAATAATGCGATTAAATTTCTGCTTTGCAATCGTTTTCAAGAGGCTGATTCCCTGATGCGGTCTGCCGTGTATCTTTGTCCTGATAATGCTCTCTATCATGCGTATACAGGATTGGTACTGGAGCGTTCGATGACATGTCAGATGGATATTGAATCGCTGATTTTCAAATCCGATGTATATCATGACTCTGTTCTGCAAACAGCGATTTTTCATTTGCAAAAGGCCGTGCAATTGGCACCTTGTGATGCAAATTGGCAACATGGATTGGCATGGTTGAATGTCTATAATCATCATCCTGAAATCGCCGGATATTTTTTTAAACAGGCTGTTGCTCACGAGCCTTATAATCCAGTCTATTTATGCAGTCTCGGATTGTGGTGGGAAAAACAGGCTCAAATGGATTCAGCAATCCTGTGCTTTCAAAAATGTATAACGAGTTCGCCGAGTGTTCTGGATTCACGACTCTTTTCATCTCTCAAAAGCAGGAATCCGTATTTTGTTGAAAAGTCGGCAAGGCAGGCAATTGAGAGAATGGAGTTACTGATGAAACATTCATCCGATCCTATTACCGTTGCCAAGTTGGGTAGAATATATTATTTCTGCGGTGATACCTGTCGTGCTTCGGATTATTTCCGGAACGCTGTATTGCACTTGCCGAATTTAAACAGACCCTACTTTTATTTAGCCATGACCTCCCACGACAGGGCTCTTAAGGAGGCACTATTCCGTAAAGCGTATTTTCTCGATCAGAGGGATTATTTACCCACACTGGCGCTGGCGAATTTTTATTATAACCATGGTAAGTATGACGCTGCCAAATTTTATTATGCTCGTACCTTGATCAACTGGCATCAGATCACATCCGATCATGCCAAACGGTTATATCGAATGTATTATTGTGGATTTATGGACTCTTTTTCGAAAAGTATTTTGCGGGATGATGTTATCCCCAATGGTTATCTGGCGTATATCAATCCTTCGTTCGATTGGAGAGAAATTAGGGATAAATTAGTCGATTCGTTAACGCAAATGGAAAAACATGAAATTGCAAAAAACGTTAAAAATATACAGATGTCTCAGCTTGATGAAATTGAAAACCTCGTTTTAAAAAAAAGGATTTACAATTATGGATCGTATTGATCGTAACATCGGTATATGCGCCTTGGTCGTAAGCGGAATTTGTTTGGGATGGATGATCACCCATGTTGTCGATCCCTTGGGCTGGATAATTGTCATTGCTGATGGAAGCCTGTTCGTGCTGCTGGGACTGTATATTCGCAACCATACCCGGCAACTGCACAGAAATAACTCGTATGAATCGCCGGAGGGCTCCCTGGATGTGTTTTTACCGGTTGTGAATGAACCTCTCGATTTGTTTGAGCGCACACTCCGTGCTGCGTATTATATCGAATATCCCAAGACGATATATGTCCTGGATGATGGGCCCCGGGCCGCAATCCGACGTCTGTCTGTAAAGTATAAAGTACACTATTTATGTCGGAACAGCAATAAAGATTATAAGGCAGGAAATTTAAATTACGGACTTTTATTTTCCAAAGGCGATTTTATTCTTGTATTGGATGCCGATCAGATTGTTGAGCCGGATATCGCGCAAAATTTAATGGGTCATTTCAGTTATGATGAGTGCATTGCTGTTGTATCCACACGCCAGCGGTTTGATGTACCCGAGAATGATTTCAATCAAGAACATGTTTTTTACAGTCAAATGCAACCTGGAAAAAATGCCGATAACGCGGCAATTTCCTGTGGCTCCGGTGTGTTTTACAGAAGAAAAGCGTTACATCAAATCGGCGGCTTCGCAACATGGAATCTTGTGGAGGATGTTACGACGACATATGTATTGCATAAACACGGTTTTGTTTCGGTGTATGTTGATAAACCGTATTCCATCGGAACGGCACCCTGTGATCCCAAATCAATTTTTAAGCAGCGTATGCTTTGGGCAATTGACACTCTGCGTCTGTTTTGGTTCTCAAATCCGTTGCTGACCAGGTTGTCGGCAGCTCAAAAATGTCATTATTTTGAAATGGGATGGGCGTATTTATGCGCAGGTTTTTTCCTGCCATTACTTTTTATCCTTTTACCTGTCTCATATTTATTTGATTTTGATTATTTCGATCCTAATATCATATTTTTAGTGCTCAAAGGCGCGGCACTGTTTTTTACATTGTTTTTCCTGCACCGTCAGTGCCGTGGTCAATGGCAGGCATTTCGTTATTGGGTTGCTTTATTCCCCGCTTATTTTATCGCTTTTTACCGCTCACTATGGTATAAACGGCCGAATTATGTGGTTACTGAAAAGCGACGGATCAAGTGTACCGGGATTTTTTACGCCGTGCCGCACATTTTCCTGCTTGCTTCAAGTGCGAGCTCATTAGTTTGGTATATTTACGCTGCAGGTTACGGAATGGATGAAAAAGCATGTATCGGCATTTTCTGGACGGCGTCAATGCTGTTTTGGTTTTTACCCTTTATTAAACGTGTATTTTACAAAAACCGAATAGTGTGAAAGCAATGAAATTTTTATATTTTTTGTTTTTTATTGTCATGTTTACATCATGTGCTCCGTCATTTTTCCCAAATGTCAATACAAAAAATATTCCACAGGATGGCCCCTATATTGTACCAGAGTGGCGAATCTTGGGGCCCATTGATATCAAAACAATCGATAAAAAACAAAAACTTTTCATAGATACTTTTGAATCTGTAAAATCCTTGTATACACGGCAGTATAAACCGATACTGAAAAAATCAGCTTTGCCTGCTCGACTGGTCAATAAAAGGATTCGGGTAGATAACGATCATTTACAGTTTTATAATCTGTTCCCAAAGGCAGACATAACTTCACGATTATACGCTTATGCAGGATGTACGATCATCAGCCCTTGCCGGCAAACGGTCGTTTTGCTCCTCTGCAGTGACGGTGAGTTTACTGTGTGGTTGAATGAAAAAGAAATCAAAAGTTCAGTGCAAAAACGTAAAATGCGATGTTACCAGTCGTTTGTTCCCCTAAACCTGGAACTAGGGGCTAATGAACTTGTTGTTAAAATCGGTAATAACGGACCGTATTGGAGGTTTGCCGGGCATTTAAGTACTCTGAAACTTGGACGGAAATATTACCGTATTTGGTCTATTTCGGGTTTTTTGGAAAAGAGCATCCTGTCACCCGGTCAGCCGGTTCTGCTTATGCCCGGACCATACAAGGGATCGGAGGGTAAGATAATTGTTTACGATTCAAATCAAAGGCAGGTGTTTCAGAATTATTATGATTTGAATGATTCTTGCCGTTTTTCAGCACCTCAAAAATCAGGGTTGTATCGCTGTTGTTTTTATTGTTTATCCGATACATTTCAGCAGCAATTTTATATTGGCAATCCGGATTCTTTCTATGCCGACAGGAATTATTGTTTGCAGGACTATTTCCCCCATAAGCTTAAAGCATTACATCCCTATTTCGTCCGTTTTGAGCACCTGTTAAAACCGGAAAACCGTGAAAATACTCGGGTCTGGCAAAAAAAAATCGTCTATTTAATTGAAAGGATAGAAAAAATTGTTGATGACCCTTCTGAATCGGACAATTTGTCGACGATTCAAACCGGTACCATGCTTCGAAACTATATATCGCCTATCGATAGCAGTTCACAGCATTATATGCTTCATATCCCCCCGGCTGCCGTCCGATCATCGAAAGCGTTACCTTTACTCATTATTATGCCCTACGATGCCATTGATAGCCTGCCGTTTTTAAAAAATCTTGTTGTTGCAGATATTGAAATGACCGAACGTTGGGCCGTTGCAGCAGATCAACATCGATTTGCCGTACTTTGGCCTAACTGCCGGGGGAACAGTCAGGGAACTCCCATTGAATATGCGGATGTGTTTCAGGTTTTAGAGGATGTACAACAAAATTTTAGTATCGATAAAAACAGAATTTATCTGCTGGGCGTTTGTAAGGGCGCTGTTCGTGCCCTTTTATTTGCCGAGCGTTTTCCATCCCTTTTTGCGGGCTTGGCGTTGTTTGCGCCGAGAGTAACCCATGAGGAAAATCCCTGGGCGCTGGCCAGGCCGCTGGACTATTTACCGAATCTGATCCATATTCCGGTATATATCTGTCATTCGGAAGCCGATGAAGTTGTTCCCGTCAGGGAGTCAAAGATATTTCTGCGGCAGGCTCGAAAACACGGGCTGCAGGTGAATTTCAATTTGCTGAAACGGCGGACGCATTTTGGATATCCTGATGAACTGCTTTTGAATGCTTTCCGGTATTTGAGCGATTCTCGCCGCAATCCTGGTTTTTTCAGGTTCATTACAAATCAACTCACGTACAACTCTGCATATTGGATGTCGATTTTATGCATGGGTGATGTCGGGAAAATTACGGTCGAGCTGCGACAAGATACCTTAACTATCGATTCACAAAATATCCAAAAAATACGGATACATTGGGAGAAATTGCCTCGTTCCGCCGATCATGTCGTGTGGAACGGCGTACCGATGGAAAGCCGTTGTGATTCGATCCTGTTTTTAGGGGAAAAAGGAAATTTACCCCGTTTTAATCCATGTACGGAAGGCCCCCTTTTTCATGCTTTTGCAAAACGGTTTATCGTTGTTTACGGTACGTTGGGAGTTCAGGCGACTGATAAAATTTTATTTGCTGTGGCAAAAGAGTTTCAGCAAAATTGGTACAGGACGTTTTTTGTTTCATGCCGATTAAAGTCCGATGCGGAAATTTCTCGCCTGGATATGGCGTCTGACAACCTGATTCTTGTAGGCGACCGGGATACCAATTCACTGATTCATGACCTCGGAAACCGATTGCCTGTAAATGTGGGAACCGGCGGCATTCAGATTTGCAGTCGCTTTTTCCCAGGGAATCACCTCGGTTTTTTAGCCGCTTTTGCCAATCCTGAATATCCTCGCAACTACATTGTCCTTTTAAGTGCCAATGATCTTTCGCTTTTGCAGGTTTTTGAGGCCAAGCCCGCTTATCATGGGGATTATGACTATAAGATTTGGAAATTAAGAAAGGGGAGCAGGCCGTTTCCCATGGGAGAATACCGGTTTACGACGTCGGAACGTGTGCAATATTTTAGCACTTTACAGTCATCTGAATAAATATGTTTTAATCTTTGGTATCCCAGTCGGGAAAATGACTCCTTGCCTGCTCCCTTGTCATGTTACCGGTTAAAAACGTCAGATTGAGGGGATAATGTTCCGGGTGAAAGATAACAAAAAAGAAATGATAAGTAATAATAGACAGAGTAGCTAAAACAGCTTCCCAATAATGAATTGTTTCCGCGACTTTGATGATCCACGACGGAAAGAATTTTGTTGCTGCCTCAGGAAACCATAAAACCGCTCCCGTCATCGCCATTATCAACGTCCCCCAGACCATCGCCCAGTATTCCACTTTTTCGATGTAACCGTAACGTGAAAAACGAGGTTTTTTATTTGATTTTTGAATGAAAAATTTCATGTTTTCAACAAGGTGTAAAGAATCTTTTTTTTGAAAAAACAAGTGGTTTAATTCTCCCTTGCCCTCACGATGAATGAACAGGTAGTATAAGTGATATAAGCCTGTGCCGATCAAAATAACAGCGGCAATCCGGTGCAGAGCGCCCCGTACGGTAACACCGATGCCCAATTGCGTCAGAAATAACATGGGAGCCGTATCGGCAAATTTGATTCCAAATCCGGTAAAAACGAGCGTGAAAAAAGTAACAATCAGCAGGATATGCTGGATAATCCATTGTTTATTGAACCGTTGAATGGTACGCGCTGCCTTGAGCATGTGGTATTTTTGCCGGATATAATAAATCATAATAATACTGTTGTGCACGACCATGCCACCAATAACCAGAACGATGATAATGATATAAACGTTCTTGACAATATTTTCCAGCCGCTCCTCCGAAGAGAGAGGTCTGGTATGAATGTAACTTTTGGAAAAGTTTTCAGTACTGCCCTCGTGGCATTGTCCGCATGTTTTTTCAAGATTACCGGGGAAAATAAAAGATTGAGGATCTGTTTTCGGTAAAATTTTATGTTTGGCGTGACAGCTCGTACATTTTGCCGCGTTGATGGAACCACCGGCGGTTGCCAGTCCATGATAGCTCTGGTAATAGGATTCAACCGGATTGCGGCGCAGGCCGTATTTTTTGTTCAACTTGTTGTATTTACTGTGGCAGGGTCCGCAGGTTTCCTGAGCGAGCCGCTTCGTTGAGATCGGTGCGCTTGGTTCGTATGATGCCTGAATGTCGTGTTCGCCGTGGCAATGTATACATGTCGGAGCCTCCGGCGAGCCTTGGACAAGAGCCCGGCCGTGACTGCTTGATTCATAATCTTTTTGGATGTCGTTATGGCATCTACCGCAGGTGGCTGAAATATTTGTGTAATGAATTCGGGATCGACTATCGGAAGAAGGGAGCAGGTCATGGCTCTCATGACAATCGTTGCATGTCGGTGCGGTGTCAATACCGGCTTCCACAGCCTGTGAATGAATACCGCGAATATATTTTTCGACCGGACGGGCAATTTTGATATCATGGGAAGCGGCTACGCCTTCCGCCCTGTGGCAGGCTCCGCATGTGTATTGCAGAGTGCTGAAATAAGTTGTGCTCGCGGGATACGTCGATGGAAAAATATTATGTGATCCATGACAATTTTGGCAACCGGGGGCATCCTCATCACCGTTCTGTAAGGCAATACCGTGAATGCCCGTGCTGTATAGTTCTTTGACATCATCATGGCAGAAACTGCAGTCAACATGCAAAAGTTCTTTATCATGAGGTTCACCTTCTGCATCACGGTGGCAGTCTATACAGGAGAAATCGCCGTGTATTGATGAGTTAAAAATTGTCGAATCGATAAACAAGGATCGCCCGTTTTTTCCCAAGTTTTTTTCGCTGTGGCATTCAAGACATGGTTCTTCAGCCAGGATGAAAAAAGGCAGGAAAAGGCAAAAAAGAAAAAGGGCTAAATACCGATTGAAAGTTTTCGTGATCCACATTTTAAGATATTACTGCGAATTTTATTTATTCTATCATAGAATGGGAAATTTTTGTCCATTCGTGGGTAAAATCGAATGGTTTGAATGTCGGACTTTTTTCATTGTGACAGGAAATGCATGTTTGTTCATCTCCCTGGTTGAAACCCACTTCGATTGGATTATGTTCGCCGCTTGCAAGGGATTTCATGATTTTGAGAGACTTGTAAACGGAACCCGGGCCATGGCAAGCCTCACAACCAACGCCTTCTTCCTGAGAAAAAGATTCAGTCTTTTCAACGGCCGGTGCTTTATAACCTGTCACATGGCATATCAAACATTCCTCTGACTTTTGCGGATGAACGGCGATTCCTTTTACTTTTGCGATCTCGATTGACTTTTCACTCGCCAGAATTTTGTAAGCCTTGGAGTGTGGACCCTGTAGCCATTTACCGTATTGATTCCCCTTTTTTTCACTTTTGTGGCACATTTTACATTTTCCCGCACCGATATATTGCGGTTTTTTTCCTTCGGCGAATAATGCCAGAGTAAAAAAAACAATGCCGATTGTTGCTATTGTAATTCGCACGAATACTTTTTTCATGTGATCGACCCTTGTTGAAATAAAGTTTGAAGGTAACATGCTTGGTGGAAAATGTCAAGAAATAATTTAAGGATCCCTCGAAATTTTATAATTATAGAAAATATACCGATTCAATGAACCAGGCTTCTGCACATCGGTATATTTCTTTATTTACCAGTGAAGAGCCGCAGCGTTATAATCCGGTAAATTATGCTTTTTTTCTTTTTTGAATTTTGGGTGGTTCCAACCATAACCAACACCCACTGTGTCTCCGTATCTCAGCGCGATTTTTCGCCCGGAGTTACAGGGGCTCAGAAGTTTTCGCCGGGCAATAGGGTTGAGTGGGTCGACTAGTCCTATCATTTCAGCAGAAGCAGCTTTTTCACACTGACAAAATCACCTGCCCGCAAACGATAGATGTATGTGCCGCTCGACAGACTTTCACCGTTTAAAACCACCGAATAGATACCTGCCTGACAGCTTTTATTGATCAATCTGCTGACCTGCCTGCCAAGCAGATCATATAATGTTAAATCAACAAATTCTCTCTGCGGGAGAGAAAAAGAGATCGTGGTTGCGGGATTGAACGGATTGGGATAATTTTGTTCCAACCGGTATTCCGTTGGCAATGTATCCATGAACGGTTTCACGTCGGTGAAATACCCGCCAGACTGAAACCAGAAACCGGCTTTATGGATCCATTCCGGACCGTTCAGAACACCGGTAGCTGATTGGCCAATCGTACCGGCCACTGCAAAATTGCCGCCGGCGATCCGTCCGCCCCCCGCACCAAAGACGGAATATGGAATGGCAAACTGTTCTTCTGCCAATATTGCTGAAAAAGAACCAGTAATCAATATAAAAACACCAACTGATAATTTGATTTTTTTCATAAAGATATCCTTTAATGATAACACCATTCTTTTAAATCAAAACATTCCGTTTCGTTGGAAACGCAGTAAATAACTCATTCAATTTCCGTTCTTTTTTGCTGACGGTTCTGCCGCTGGTTTTCAAGATAGTTGTATATCTTCGTCTGTTTATCCTGCTGTCGTGTAATGACCTCGGGCCAGACCGTCTCCAGCATGACCTTGTTAGCCTGATTGTCCTGCTCCATGGTCGCCATCCGCTGGGTTTCGTAATATTTTCGCTTGCAAACCGCCCGGTAGGAAAAAGCGGCGTTGGACGAGCCGCCCTGTAATTCCTTGACATCGAAACCCGTTGCTGTTTTTTGGCCGATATACACACCACGGCAGTCGCCTTCCAGTTGAATAAAAACCTTCATGGGATGTTGGTTGTCAACCGTGACCGTTTGCAGGAATTTGTCATCCAGTTCGATGTGGGCAAAGCCGTTTGTGAGCATCCCTTCTCCGTAGTCGCAGAAATACACTTCGGTCGCCTCCTCGGAATAAAACAGAACCGGCGCGCCGTTGTCCAGTTTTACCTCTGCGGATTTTGTTCCCGTCGCCACAAATTTACCAAACGCATATACAGCCGTGCCGCTGGTTGTTGAGCCGTAAACACCCGTACCTTTTTCGCTTTGTCCCCACACACCGAAATTGTTGCCGGACTGACCAGCGGATATGCCGTAGACGCCGATATTATGGTCGCTGAGTCCCAGCACACCCTCTGTGTTCGTACCTGTACCGTATCCTTCGATCCCCTGGCCGGCATCGGCACTGCTTTCACCATAAACACCCGTTGGCCCGATACCTTCAACGCCGGATCCTTTTTCACTGTAGCCGCGAACGCCGATTCCTTCTTTACTCTCACCTGATACGCCCCATGCATTGGCGCCTAAATTGGCCACGCCGTACACACCGTTACCACTGGCGATATTGGATTGGCCGTGAACACCGGTTATGCCCATTCCTTTTATACCTCGTCCTGAGACATTTTCTCCGAATACACCCTCTGTATTGCCGCCGATGTATCCCCAGCAACCACTTTTTTTGTTGCGGCCTGTTATACCAAAACCGGCACTGTTGTCTGTTTCACCATACACCCCGGACTTGTTATTCCCGCTGCTGTAACCGGCGGATCCGTCCCCATTCGTACTTCTGCCGGAAATGCCGTTATTATCGACACCACTGCCGTAAACGCCGAAGCCTGTGCCGGATGCTTCACCCCGAAGGCCGTTGCCGCCGCCGTTATTGACACCCCATATGCTCGGACCATTGAGTGAGTTAATGACTTTTAAAGCACTGTTCGACCAAGGGACGGATGCGTCCCAAACCTCTCCGACATGGTTATGGGGAGCTGCGGTCGGAGCCTGCCATGCCGCATTTCCGCTGCTGGTGACAAGTATTTGCCCGTTGGCGGTACCGGGAGCAATTTTTTGCGGTGTGACGGACAAGTTGGCCAGGTTTTTCGTCTTGACCGCTCCATCGTTCAGTTTTTCAGAAGTGACGGCATTATTCGCAATTTTGTTCGTGTTGACCGCACTTGGGGCAATGACGGGATCGGGATAGTTGCCGGTCAAATCGCCACCTGCAGGTCCACCGGCCGGCAGGGCCACATCGGGAGCGAGTTTTGACTGCGTCACAGCCTGGTTTTGTATCTTGTTTGTGGTAATTGCATTGTTGGCAATTTTATCTGTGTTGATGACATTTGCAGCAATAGTGGGATCGGGATAGAGTCCCGCCAGGTCACCACCCGCAGGACCGCCGGGAGGAGTGCCGGGCGGCAATACTGATTCCGGAAGTTTGGCATTCTGATCCAACGGTAAAAGTGTATGTGCCAGGGGTGTCACGCTGACCGGTATTCCGTTGACATGGTTCGCATCCTCAGAACGGAAGCTGTAGGCTACAGCGGACAGGGGAATCCGGGGCGAAAGTTCATCTCCCGTGCCGATTTTTATCCCCAGCCAGTATTGCCCGTCAAAAGGCAGTTCGATGGGATTGACGGTTCCCAGAAAAGTATTAAAAAGTCCTTTATGAACTCCTACGGATGGTTGTGTTTCCGTCCATAGCGGCTTTCCTGCGCTTTCCACATCATACAATGTGAAACTCATCCGGTAAAAATTGTCGGGCAAAATATCGCCGTTTACATCGGTTAATATCCCCTGGTAGCTGATGGTTCTTGGAATTTGGGAAAAAAGAGCAAGAGCGCTGAACAGTACAAGAACGAAGACAAGGGCGGATGCTTTCGATAGTCTTGTTTTCAAGTGATATCGTACCATGACGAGATACTCCTAAATTTTTTTTGATCAATCTGCCACTAATTTGGCACTCGAGTATGAAGGTCCTGAGAAAAGTAACTGTTAAAATCCGATATGAGCTATAAATGAGGGGAGTTGTTGAAAAGAATAGGTATCCTGTTATCGGCGTAGAGATAATACAAAAAACCAGAATCGAAAGCAAGAGGTATTTACGGAAATTTGTAATATCTCAGTTATGGGTGGAAGGTGCGACGCACCGGCTCTCGACATCTGTCAAAATTTTAAAATTACATATATTTGGCA
>JAFGEC010000111.1 GCA_016931775.1 Candidatus Zhuqueibacterota bacterium
GGCATGCGATGACTATTTACACCAGGCTGCCGATTCAACAAACTGGCCTGAAGGCTTAACCTATGATCCGGAAAATGACGGCACTCCTCTTGGAAGTCTTGGCGTGCACGAACACTGGAATGATCCAATCTCTAAAAATTACTCACGCAATCTTGGTACGGGAAATGGAATAGAATTGATCAAACTTTTTGAAAAAACTCAGGTTGTAGAAACCTCGCATGATAGAGTCCGTACATTCGAGTTATATCAAAATTATCCAAATCCTTTTAATGCAGCGACAACCATTTTTTTCGATCTCAGGTATAGTGCGCAGGTGCAATTGAGTATCACTGATGTTTTGGGTCGAAATGTTAAAAAACTCTTGGACACGGAAATTTCATCCGGTCGGCACAAAATTACCTGGGATGCAACAAACGAAAACAATGAACCTGTTGCGGCAGGCGTTTATTGGTGCCGCATGCAAACGGAGGATTATGCTGAACAGAAAAAGTTGGTACTTTTAAAATAAAAAACGGGCGTAAAACAGGCTTCGTGTGATTCGATACTGGCCATCGATTACCGGGCATTTTCCTTATTTATAATAAAGTTCGATCATTGTGTTTCAAACCAAATTATAATTTCGCTGATTGAATTGGCGATAAAGCTGGTTAGAATATAGCTGAGCCCGGATAAAATAAATATGGGATTTTTTATCTGAAGCCATAAAAGCTTACTATGAGATGGGTTTCCGCGGGCCGCTCAGACCCGATCACGTGCCCACAGTCGCAGGCGACAGCAACAAAAATCCGGGCTACAGCAATATGGGAACGCTGTTTGCCGTCGGCTACATCAAGGGTCTGATGGAAGCGGTTGCCAAAAACGCCTGACGGAAAAGGTCGAAACAGAATTCAATGCGTTATTTCACAGAAAGGCCGCTGCCAAGAACGTGTATAATCAACCGATTCGTCCTGTAGGGATAATGATGGCATCATTTTTCGCGTGTATGATGATGCCGTTGCCGAACGTTTTTTCACCACAAGAAAAGGTGAAATTTTGATTAAAAATGAAGCTGGGGGCTGGGCGGCGAGGATAAAAAAAAAGATGGAATAACGACGGATGACCATGCCGATGGGTTCGAGGGTAAGCGGTTCTTTCAGGGTGGCCAAATCAGCATCCGGATGCCTCAAAATGCTCAAAACACAGACGGGGTAATCCGCGATCATAATGTCCACTTTGTCTTCCAGGACCATTTTCACCGCACTTTCATAATCCTCCGTCAGAACGAGTTTGACGTCCGGTATCAGTTTTTCAACAAATTTTTGACTGGTCGATCCATTAAGCGCTGCAACTGTTATCGTGGTCCGGTTGATCTCACCCATTTCATCAAGATCGGATAATCTTTTTGATTTTGCCAGTATCGACTTTCCCGATACAAGGTAGGATCCGGCAAAACTTGCCTTCAGGTTACGTTCCGGTGTTATGGTCATGCCGGACATGATGACATCAATTTCGCCCTTTTCCAGCGCCGTCAAAAGCTCTGAAAACGGTCTTTCAATAAACTTTAATTTAAGATTCATCGCTTCCTAAGCATCAATGCCAGATCTATTTCATATCCCATCAATTGGCCATCTTTGGATTTCATCGAAAATGGCGGTTGATTTCCGCTTGTCCCCACACGCAGTTCTCCGCTTCGGTATGTTTTTTTACCTCGTGCAGAGACACAGAGCCGCAGAGATTTTAACCGGACAATTTGGATTAAAGCGCAGGCTTTTACCATTTTGTTTTTACAAAATTATGATAAAAAAAGGAATTTGGTAAAATCTTGACTTTGGCTTTTATATATCTTCTATATACCCTCTGCGTCTCGGCGGCTCTGCGCGATTAATCAGTCGGAATCACAGAAAAATTGAAAAAAGGACAAAATACAAAACTGCATATTAATCAATAAATTATTTATTTCAAAATTATTTCGGCATTAAGCTAATATGAATCAGTATATTATATATAGTTCGTTGTTAATTTTTGGGGGATACCCTGCAACCTTTTTTTTAAATTTTCGATGTCGCCTGATCTCTTTTTTTAGTTGTTCCTTGACCTTTAAAAAATAAAATCGTACAATTGCTATATCACGTTTAAGGAGGTATACCATGCGTTTCCCCCGATTTTCCCTGGTTTTTATGGTCATTGTGATGTCAATAGGTGGGGTGGCGGCTCAAAACCCATTCGAGACAGGTTTTTTATACACATCCAACCGCCCTCCCCTCCTGCCCGCACCCTATACCGAACTCCCGCTGGGTGCCATCCGGGCACAGGGCTGGCTTCTGGAGCAGCTCAAAACGCAGGCGCAGGGACTTACCGGACATCTGGACGAGGTTTACGAAGAAGTATGCGGCCCGCGCAACGGCTGGCTGGGCGGCGACGGTGACGGCTGGGAAAGAGGGCCTTACTGGCTGGACGGACTCGTGCCGCTGGCCTATATCCTGAACGATCCGCAGTTGATCGAAAAGGCGAAATCCTGGATAGAATGGAGTCTAAACAATACGGCGCAAGATGGCTATTTCGGGCCCGTTCCGTTTGACACACCGCCCCCGCCCGAACCGGGTCTTCAAAAAGATAAGCGCCGTGACTGGTGGCCCAAGATGGTCATGCTCAAGGTCCTGCAGCAGTACCACAGCGCCACCGACGATCCCCGCGTTCTCGACCTGATGAGAAATTACTTCCGGTATCAGCTCGAACACCTTCCCGCCACCCCGATCGGCCACTGGACGTTCTGGGGACAGCGGCGCGGCGGCGAGAATCTGGCCAGTATCTACTGGCTGTACAATCGAACGGGAGACGACTTTTTACTGGAATTGGCGGAACTGGTCTACCGCCAGACCATGCCCTGGACCGATATCTTTATCCGGCGCGATCTCGCCTCGAACAATCCCCCGGCCGATTATCATTGCGTCAACATGGCCATGGCCGTCAAACTGCCGTTGATCTACTATCAACAGCATCCCGAAGAAAAGTACCTGCATGCTGTCAAACTATGCCTGAACGATCTGCGGGTTTTTCACGGACAGGTACAGGGCATGTACGGCGCCGATGAGCCCATGCACGGCAACAATCCCACGTGCGGATCGGAATTGTGCTCGGCCGTGGAACTGGCGTTTTCGCTGGAATCCATCCTGAAAATCGCACCGGATGTGGCGTTTGCCGATCATCTGGAAAAGATCATCTACAATGCCCTTCCCGCACAAATCGATGAAAAGTTTACCACACGGCAATACTATCAAATGGCCAACCAGGTTCAAATCCGGCGCCAAAATTACAACTTTATCACTGAAAACGGCACACGACTCGTATACGGAGTGCTCACCGGATACCCATGCTGCACCTGCAACATGCACCAGGGTTGGCCGAAATTTGTGCAAAACCTGTGGTACGCTACAGAGGACGGCGGCCTGGCGGCTCTGGTTTACGGCCCCTCGGAAGTGACGGCAAAGGTGGCCGGCGGACAAACCGTTCACTTTGAGGAAAAAACCCATTACCCGTTTGATGAAAAAATAGAGTTTTCCATTGATTGTGAACAACCGGTTCTGTTTCCACTGCATCTAAGAATACCGGGCTGGTGTAAACAGGCCGTCTTAAAGATAAACGACCGGCAATGGCAGACACCCAAAGGCAACAGGATCGTAGAAATTCGCCGTATATGGCAAGACGGCGACCGTATAGAGCTGTATTTACCCCAGAATATCACCACCAGCGTATGGTACGAACGGTCCGTCGGAATCGAAAGAGGGCCCCTGGTCTATGCGCTGAAAATCGATGAAGATTGGAAACATGTAAAATCCACGGATTTATATGGTGATTATTACGAGGTTTATCCGGCAAGTCCGTGGAATTTTGGCCTGCCGGAATCGTTTGTGCAGGAACCGGAGAAACACTTTGAGGTAAAATCCGGACCAGCCCCCGTCAAACCCTGGAATCCGGCCAATGCACCGGTTTTTCTGGAGACCTGTGGAAAGCAAATGCCGCACTGGAAACTGTACAACGGTACGGCGGGTCCCATTCCTACAAGTCCCGACGATTCGGTAAAAGATACGGAACCGGTGCCGATAACCTTGATTCCATACGGCTGCACGACTCTGAGAATTGCGCAATTTCCGGTGGTACGGTAACAGTGAACAGGCCAAAACAAAGGAAAAAAACGGCCATAGGGTAATTTTCGAATAACATCAAATGAAAAAAGTGCCGTTTCCGCTTTCCAGCTGTTGCTGAACGGTCAGGATAACTATCGACAAAAAAATGCGACGTACCGGCATACACTAAAATGCTGCAGTCGATAATTTAAAGATTTCTAAAAATGGAGGTGTGTCGCACAAATATAAATCATTCATGTTTCCCTCTGCTTTTTCCCTACGGCTGCGGAGCACGCTTCCCGGCCCGCAATGCGGGCTGGGCGATCTTGCTCGGTTCAACCTTTTTAAAACACGGGATCGAACATAGAGGCGATTGTTTTTATATTTGTAATGTAATGGTCTTAAACGCGTTCCCAAGCCTCGTGCATAAACAGAACGGGTTTCTTTATCATGTTTCCGTTGCTCTTCGCAGGATTTATGTAAAAATCACACCAAGCCTGGGAACGAGAGGGAGCATCGGATCAAACCCCGGGGTTTGATCTAAAGCTTTCTAAATATGCTTCCCACCCGTAACTGAGGTTTTACAATAATTTGTAATATCTCAGTTATGGGTGGAAGGTGCGACGCACCGGCTCTCGACATCTGTCAAAATTTTAAAATTACATATATTTGGCA
>JAFGEC010000678.1 GCA_016931775.1 Candidatus Zhuqueibacterota bacterium
CGGTTGCGGATCTTTTCCTGCGTTCTGAGAGCCTGCGTTTTGGTGGCACCGCCGACGCCCCGGTATCTGATCCGGTCCATCATAAAGTCGTAATACCAGGCGCAGGTGCCGTCCTTGCGCTTTTTTTTAAACACAGACATTCAAGCTCCTCCTTCTTATGAGAAGCCAAAACGTCCTATTGCGGAGTAAATATACAATTTTTAAAAAAGATATGCAATTTAAAAATTCGGGCAATGTTCATTCCTCATAATTTGATTGTAACATATTACCGATTACTACTGGATAACACGGCGGTATTTATTGAATCACAAAGATTTCATTTAACCACGAAGCGCTCGAAGGACACGAAGAGTCATACATGCAGGGAATACGAAAAGTTCAGCTTACTTTTTGACGCCATTTTTGCTAACCTTTTTTAAGTCAAAATCGCATTTAAGAATCTTCGTGCTCTTCGTGTCCTTCGTGGTTTTTTAAAGTCTATCGAAAGACAATCGATCTATCCTTGTATTGTTGAATAATTATTAACTGCATTTTTGTCCCTGTTTCAATCGTTCAACAAACTTGTCCAGATCCTCCACATCAAACAACCGCCGCGAATCCAGCGTGATGCTGGGGATCGCGCCTTTGCGGACCCACTGGTACAGTTTGGACCGGCCGATGGAGAGATATTCGGCAGCCTGATTGACGTTGAGTAATCTTTTTGAAATGAATACCGGCATGATTTTCTTCCAATGTTAGATTTTAATCGTTTTTTTGGGCTGACAACCGACATACTTAAAAAAAAGTTAAGTTTTGGACGGTTTTACGGCGGCAGCCAACCGACTAGTTTTACAATGTTGGGGCCTGTATGGTTTTTCAAATGAGTACATCATGAAAAAATTCCTAAAGTTAATCATCACTTGTCCCCTCCTCCAGTCCGGCCTTGATTTCGCGTACAAAATCGTTCACCCAATCTTCTTCCTGCCGGCGGGCGGTTTTTGTAAATCCCGGCAGATGCCGTCCCGGATTATGTTTTACCGTGGACTTTAGCCAGCTTTTCACTTTGAGCAGGTCATTGCCAAAGCAGTCAAGAATAACCATCATTCCGGCTCGTTTAATCTTTTCACTGGGCTTTTTATTTCCCTCGAACAACAGCTGGGGGATGTCCATTTTTTTCTGCTCTTTATTGACTTCTAAATAAGGATCGAGCAGATCAATCAGCACCGGTTTTTCCGACAACAAAATATCCGCCAGGCAGGGCGGTTTGCCTTTTTCGATGTCGAACAATTTCCGGCAAGCGGCATATTTGCGGATATTCACCTCTATTCTGAGCACATTCTGAAATTGTTCTATATCCATATACTTTCGCAATTCCCGGTTTCTGGCCATGGTCAATTCCTTGTATTTGGGATAAATCACGATACGTAAATTATCGGTCTTGTTTTTGGGCGTGAAAACCAGTCCTTCACCTTTGTATTCACGAACCTCATATTTGGTATCCTGCATGACTCTAGTGGCGATCGCGTTCTTGTATAATTCTAATTCTTTATCAAGATGCACATTCTCGCACACATCCACCCGGTAAATTTCGGATTCATTCAACAGCTTATCCGCATCGATTTTCATAATTCCACTGCTATTCACTGCACTAACAAAATCGCCGAACGTATTCCTGTTGATCAACTGTGCATATTTTTCTTTGAGAATTTTGGCCGAGACTTCGACAGTCATTTTGTTCTTTCCCCAATCGATACAGACCGATGATATTCCCAGGGATTGGATTTGATCGCTCAATTTAAGTATCCTGTTTTCCATCCCATTGGGCTCCCTTACATCGTTTGTCTGAAAACAGCACTTGTTATAGCTGACCAGAGCAACTGTGGAAAGCCCCATTTTCAGTGTATCGATTTTATTCATTGAGATTTAAACGTTTTTTGTTTGTTTTTTTATAATGAGATTAAAAAGCGGCGTTATTGACAACGGAACTTAATGTCGGCAGGGATAAATATCAAAACATTGTAGTAAATTACTTCAGTAAATTACTACTTTTTGAGACAGTTTTTTATTTTTATTGACTTCAAAACACCATTTATTGTGAAAAACATAGTACTTTGACCGTTTTATTCATATAAATTTAAAGCTTGCAAGTTATCGACTATTTTTACACTTTAAAATTGTCAGAGTTAGAGTGTTAATAACAAATTCAGTGCAATATAAACACACACTACAACTCTTGTGCAAAAAATATAAACCACGAAGAATTTGATGAATTATTATCAATTCATGAGGAGCAAATATTAACACATATGAAATTGGCAAAAGTATTCGCTGGTTTACTGATTAATTTCAATGTTGAACTTTTAAATGAAGGGCTTAAAAGTTTCGTTCTTTAATTTCTTCGTGAGCTTCGTGTCCTCGTGGTTTAATAAATTGTTAGACTTTCCGGCACTATCATTAAAATATCCCTTGCAACGTATCGGGTTACATATTATATTTGAGCATGATTAAATCCTTCCGACATAAAGGAATTGAAAAACTTTTCCTGGAGGACGATCGAAGCAAAGTCAATCAGGATCACGTACTCAAATTACTCCGAATTCTTGATAGACTGGATGCCTCAACTTGTCCACAGGACATGAATTTGCCAGGCTATCGTTTGCATGAATTGAAAGGTAAATATAAAAATTATTGGTCTGTCTGGGTAACCGGGAATTGGCGAGTTATATTTCAATTTCAAGGTCAAGAAGCCATAAATGTCGATTATCAAGATTACCATTGAGGATATAGTTATGGTACCAAAAAGAAAACCTACACATCCCGGCGAAATTTTACGCGAAGATGTCATCAAGCCATTAAATTTGACTGTAACTGAAGCGGCAAAACGATTAGGGATTACGAGAAAAACTCTATCTGCATTATTGAACTGCCGCGCTGGCATGAGTCCGGAAATGGCAATTCGTGTTGCCAGAGCGACGGGTACGACTCCTGAAAGTTGGCTTTTCATGCAAGCAAAACTTGATTTATGGAATGCTGAAAATGAAGAGATAGCAGTCAAGCCACTTCAATCCGAAATGGTTTAATAAAAGAGGAGCCATTCGCCTAATCAAAGCATAAACCAGATGCATCTCTACTCCCTTTTCAGCCCTTCCGCACGCACTGATTATGCTTATCATTAATAATTTTTTACCAATGGTATTAAGAAATGGAGAGTAAAATAAATAATACATCCATTACGGACGATTTATTAATCATCGATCTTTCTGACGGCTGTACGATTACCGTACCGACTGCCTGGTATCCCCGGCTTTTACATGGAAGCTCAAAGGAAAGACAACACTGGCGTTTGATCGGAAACGGTGAGGGAATTTTTTGGCCGGATATGGACGAGAACGTGAGTGTTGAAAATATTATAGCCGGTAAACCATCCAGGGAGAGCCAGCGTTCATTTAAAAAGTGGCTGGAAAAGCAGCAGAGTGATTAAAAACTTTGAAATTTTTTATAAATTGCCACATTAGATTGCTATTTTTTCACAACAATTGAACAAGAAATCCGCATTTATTCCATCCCTTATTAATCGTATATAAGAATGATAAAAAAATTCTTGGACTCCTGCATCGCATTGAATCCGGTGAGACGCTGATCATTTTTAAAGCAAGTAAACCCCTTGCCGAAATCAAACCGATCGCAACGCCTCTTAAAAAATTACGTCCCTTTGGATTGTGTGCCGGTGAGTTTACAGTACCGGAAGATTTTGATGCGCCGTTACCGGATTCTATTCTAAAGGAATTTGAGGGTTGATGAAAATTCTTTTAGATACGCATATTTTCCTATGGTATATTAGCGGAGACAAACGTTTACCGGCTAATAAATGTAAATATATTCGTGATCCTGAAAATATTGTCTTTTTAAGCGTTGTTTCAGTTTGAGAGGCAATTATAAAATATCGACTTGGAAAGCTGCAGTTGCCTGAATCCCCGACAAAATATTTACCATTACAACGAGAAAGGCACCGGATTTTGAGTTTAAATTTAACTGAAGCCAGCATTTCGCACTTGTCCCTATTCACCGCGATCCATTTGATCGTATTTTAATATGTCAGTCTAATGTACATAACATACCTATTCTTACAGCCGATGACGTTATAAAAAAGTATTCAGTACAGATCGTTTCATAATGCCATAAAAGATTCCGCAATAGATCCGTCCACCTTTTATTTTTCTGAAGCCGAAAAAAATGGCGTTGAGTATTTGTCAAACATGATTCAAGTATGTCAGCTGAAGAGTCAAATAACAATTGCAGCAATTTATACCAAATGAAAAACAATCCTTTCTCGATCAAAAATTACCTTATCATCAATTGTAATGACAGCCATACAAATGATTGTAGTGATTTTCCGGTATTCCTACTGTTACGTGGATATGTCCGAAATAACAGGCAGGAACAGGCAAAATGATCGGTAAAAACTGATTATTCAACGACATTTGTATTTTTTGTATAAATTTTTCTGGTCAGGTGCTGGTCAGGTTTTGCAGTATTTTTAGTGAAATATCCTTCTTTAAAAATCAAATACAGGTAGATTCTATTTTTGCTCCAACACACAGGCTAAAATATAAATGACTAATAATGAATGAAGGCAACTCACAATGTGAATCCGTTTCATAAAATCTTACCCATTTGACAATAAAAAAAGGGAATGCATTTATTGCGTACCCTTTTAAATCAAATTTGGATAATATAAATCCCTTGGCCGAAATATCAGATTATAGGAGTTTGGCGGACTTTTAGTTGAATGATCAAAAATAAATACTCCATTCACCACATCCTCACCTTGAACGAAGCCTCCCCAAAATCCGATTCCGCTTGACATTTTGTTGTTATTTCTCTAAATTTTTTATAAATTAAGAAAGTAGTTGGGCGAAACTACGGTACTACGGTTAAATTCCTAATTTTTAGTAGGAAAAAAAATAATGCCCGAAAATGAACAAGACATTAATATAACAAAGAATGGTAGTGAGGAAGAATACAAAACGTTACGCAATGAAATTACTGAAAATTCAAAAACTGTTTTTTCATTATTCTTGGCTAACACAGCTGTCACAGCGTCTTTGATAGGGTATGCACTTTCAGAAAATTCTGGTCCAATCTTTCTGAGTCCGTTTATAATTCTTATTCCATCCATGTTTTACATAGCTTCTCAATTAGAATCAACAACACGTATATCACAGTACATTCGTATGTTTCTCGAACCAGAACTAAAAATGAATTGGCAGACGAGATGGTATGAGCTTCGAACTCGAAACCTTCTTCCACACAAGCGGAAATATACATTTGCTATCACAACTCTTTATGGAGCATTAGCAGCAGCTTGTTTTACACTTGGATTCTTATATTGGGATAGTTCTAAGATTTGGCATTTTTTTGTTTTCGGAGTTCCTCTTGTATTTTTGATGGTTGCAGGTATTGTTTCTGTTAATAGAGCCTTCTCTAAGTCATTTCGCGAAGAATATGCAAAAAAATGGTCTGAGTTAAAAAGACAGATGGAAGATGAATCCGAAAAGAACCCTTCTTATAACAAAATAAAGTAGACGCATGTTATTTCCAACATTATATCTGCAGATTATTAACTGATTCCCCATAATTGGCATTAATTTTGCTAGGGAAAGTGTTTAATTAACGGTTGAAATTATCTACCACGATTAATTAAACCATTAA
>JAFGEC010000679.1 GCA_016931775.1 Candidatus Zhuqueibacterota bacterium
GACTTTTATAGGTGCGACGCATCGTTGCATGATATTTAGCTTATATTTTGAATATCTAACCCACCCAAAACGGAGATGCGTCGCACCTTCCCCCCCCAAGAGTGACATATTACAAAAATTTTCAATATTTACTTGATTTATTCTAAATTATTCTGTACAATTTTCATTGTGGGAAAAGGTCTATGTCGATGAGAATTAAACGGGAGAATCAAGAGAACTTTTTACTCCCATAGCGCCCTTATTCATGACATGCGTGTATATTTTTGTTGTTCGGACATCTTTATGACCGAGCAGTTGCTGGACGGTGCGGATATTTTAACCGTTTTCCAGCAGGTGGGTAGTCCCGCGTGCGGGAAGTGACGAAATGTATGGCAACCGGCGTGTTTACAAATACCTGCTGCCCGTATCGCTTTTTTGACGGCTTTTTGAATGACGGTTTCGTATAAATAAAAACGTTTGACCACACCCGATCGAGGATCAACGGAGCGTTTTGAGGCAGGAAATATGTATTGCCATCCCCATTCACGGGCGATGTTTGGATATTATTTTTCAAGAGCATAAGGAATTTCAGAGGTACCGAAACCGTCTCGTATATCCGATTGGTGAACGATCTTTTTCCTTTACCGTCATGTACGATAATTTGTTTGTAATCAAAATTTACATCTTTTTCACGAAGGCGCAGGCATTCCATAAGACGAAGTCGGTACCGTAAAGTAAGGACACAATAATGAAATTTCGGTCTGAAAGTTGAGCAAGTATTTTTTGAATTTCCGGTTTTGAAAATACGACAGGTAATCGTGCTGGTTTTTTGGCCCATGTTATTTCATACTGGCCGGATATTGCGATATCCCGCATTTTGACACCCAAAATGCGGGATATGATACAAATAATTAAGTGGCATAAAATTATATTTTTCAATTAATTGCAAAGCTAATATCCACTAATAAACACAGTGGGAATTCAATACATATGTTAGCCGTCTATAAAATTTTATGATAAAGGTTAAATAATACCAGAAATTAATCCGACAGCAATTCCGAATAACATAATCCCAATAATAATTTGAACCGTTCGCATCGTAATTTTTTTCAATAGACGATTACCAATAAATACACCGAGAAAAACACTGACAATTGCAACTAATAAAAGGGTCAGATTCCCCTGTTTTAGAGCGACTTCAAATCGGGAGCTATACATGATTAGACGACTAACATCTACCAAACAGGCAATAATAACTCCTGTGGCGATGAAACTTTCTTTGGTCAGATTCGCTCGTAATAGAAATACACTGCGAAAAGCTCCCTGATGTCCCGACAGTCCGCCAAAGAAGCCGCTTAATAATCCACCAAATGGTAAATACTTTTTGTCGACGGATAGATGACTTAATTTGGGGGAAATTTCAAGCATGGCGAACATAATCATTAATAAACCGATGATTAGTTTTACAGGTTCAATTAGAAATTCTTTGCTTCCTATCTGGTAATTAAATATCGGGGGCATGTTAAGAAATTTAATTAGAATCCATGCACCCAAAAAAGCAGCAACAATTGCGGGTATGCCAAATTTTAAGACAATGGTTTTGTCCGCACTTTTTCCTAATAAAATAAACTTGAGAATATTATTCAATAAATGAACAATCGCCGTCATGCCAATGGCAACATCAATTGGAAAAAATATTGCAAAAACAGGTAATAAAACGGTGCCCAATCCAAAACCAGAAAATAAGGTAAGTCCAGCTATTGCAGCCGATACAAATGCAATGATAAGATATTCCATAAACAACTCCTAAAATTAGCTTGCATTAGTAAAATTATTTTGATACATTAATATCGAATTCCGATAACGATATTCGAT
Source organism: Candidatus Zhuqueibacterota bacterium (assembly GCA_016931775.1). Classification (GTDB taxonomy): domain Bacteria; phylum Zhuqueibacterota; class Zhuqueibacteria; order Residuimicrobiales; family JAFGEC01; genus JAFGEC01. The sequence continues at coordinate 1,855 of JAFGEC010000679.1, forward strand.
TATATCAAATTTGAAATTTAAATGCAAGCGAAATTTTAAAAGTAAGGTATCGAGTTCAGTTATGGACAATCAAACATTCAGAGATTTTTTTCTGGGCTTTATCAAAATACACATTCTTTATCATGCAGCCAAAGAACCGATTTATGGGCAAGAGTTTGCCGATGAATTAAATCGTCACGGTTACAAAATATCTTTTGGAACGCTCTATCCAATTTTTCATCGGCTGGAGCAAAAAGGTCTCCTGATAGCAGAGAACAAAAATGTAAAGGGTAAAGTTCGTAAATATTATATTATCACTGAAAAAGGAAATGAAATCTTAAAAGAAGCCCGATTAAAGGCAAAGGAATTGGTGGATGAATTGTTTGAAAATTAAAACTGGAATAAATAATAAATTTTCTATTAACTTGAATTAGAAAACGGAGAAGAAAATGCAAAAAATTCTTATTATCATCAACGATGCGCCTTACGGAACAGAAAAAGCATACAATGCGTTACGAATGGCAATGACACTTCAAAAAGAGCATGCCGACAAAGTAGAAATAAAAATATTCTTGCTGGCGGATGCTGTGTTTTGCGGGCTTCCCAACCAAACAACGCCGAATGGCTATTATAACATCGAACGTATGTTAAAATCTGTCATCAAGCAAGGCGGTGAAGTAAAAAGTTGTGGTGGATGTTCAGAAGCGCGCGGAATCGATAAACTTCAATTCATTGAAGGCGTTCAATTGAGCAATATGAAAGAATTTACCCAATGGACGGTGGAATGCGATAAGGTTTTGACATTTTAACATGAAACAAAATCCTTTTAATACATTCACTGATGAATACGAAAACTGGTTTATTGAAAATGAAACTCTTTTTCAATCGGAATTGCTCGC
>JAFGEC010000680.1 GCA_016931775.1 Candidatus Zhuqueibacterota bacterium
GCAATACTGATGGTCAACTTTTTCATTTGTCCATCCTTTCAATTAAGATTTGAGTTACACTCCCCACCTTTTCAGTTCACTCTTCAAATTAAGTAGAGTGCTGAATGAAATTATGCCGTTGATTATTCCTCCTTTTATTTAATTCGCCGCTATCTCTGAATTCATAAAGATTCAATTTAACCCCGTATCTTTGCCAATTGACCGGTTTTGTCTTGTCCAACACAAGTAATAAACACGCACTGCTTAATAGACATAACCGGCATTATTTTGTAACGTCTTGTTTGTTTAATGTTATATCTTTATAAGAGCCGTCACCATACAGGAGTATTCATTATAAAAAGAATTACAGTACCAAGTCTGTGATGTCCTGCGAAACATTAGTTACCTCACGATAAAAATTTTTATGCATGCCATGGACAAAAACGCCATTGGAGTAAAAAGCCCACTGGATCATCCCACTTGAATTCCCACACGACAGGTTTTTTACCCTAACCAAATAATAAACAAACACGGTTAGAATGTCAAGGGGAAAATGAGCAATTTAGTAAAAACACCACTCGTTCCCAAGCTCGGTTAACCTCCCGTAAAAATCACGCGAATGTCATCGGAAACCAGAGTAAAAATGACTTTCTCAACATAGTATTATGAAAGATTTATAAACTCTTTCCAAAACTGAGTCCAAACCAGATCGAAGGCAGCTCAGCATCGGAAAAAAACTGGGGCAAAATGTAACAAGATATTCGAAATATAGATTTATTCTTTTTTTGATATCTATAACCCAAAACTCCATAAAACAAAACATCACTACCTTCATTACCTATTGCAAAATCAATACCACACCCGGTTTCAAATTTTTTATTTTTCTTCCCTATAAGATAATAATATGTCGAATTGAGGATAGAGAGATCGGCCCCATAGACAGCCAAACCAAAACCAATGGCTGTCGATCTTTTTAGCCGAAAATCAACATTTAATGAGTAGAGAAATCCCTTTCCCAACAATTCAAAATAATATGCTGTCGCTGGCGGTTGATCAACAGTATCTTGCAAAGCTTGACTTTCTTCAAAGTGATCTATGTTATCTCTCGTTTTATTTGTTGAATCTTCCGCTTCTATTGGTGCTTGTATTTCCTCAAAACGGTCTATATAATCTCCACGATTCTTCACCGATAATTCCGACTGTAAAACACGATTGATTTTTTCTTCACCCGTATTCTCATCAAGGTAAGTTATTTCCAAAAAATATCTGCCATCCGGTAATTTAGTGTAAACAGCAGATTGGAATCCATTGATCCCCTTAAATAGTTTAAATTGGTCTCTCTCTTCCTTGTCAATTTCTTTACCTACGCGCTTACTGACGATAATAATTTCACCTTCTTCTTGAGCAGACAGTGGAGCTAAAGTTAGAAGAAAAGAATATATAAGTACCAGCATTAAAGGAAAATGTTTTCGAAGCATTATTTTCTCCTTTCTGTGATATTAAATATGTTTTGATCAGTAAAATGATGATTTTTGCTGAACATGGGTATTTAACATCCACCGCTTCCTCAACTTTCGAAAAAAAACGCCAGGTATCTATTATTATTTTATTGATTAAAAGTATGTACTGCGTTTGAATCCAAAAGATCGGATTCAAACTTTGCCCTTGCAATCAGGTGGAAAATTTTGTTAACCTTAGCTTGCCAAATAATTATTTAAGCACCATTAATTTCTTCGTTTGAACAAAGCTTCCGGCATGCAAAGTATAAAAGTAAACACCGCTCGATAATCCGGAAGCATCAAAATTTATTTTATACTCACCCGCAGGTTTTACGTCATTCACCAAAGTATCCAATTCCTTTCCAAGAATATTATAAATCTTGAGCGTGACAAATTGCCTGCTGCTTATCGTATATTTTATACTGGTAACAGTATTAAACGGATTCGGATAATTTTGATTCAAACGAAACTTTGCGGGTTTATTTTCTGTTTGAACAACATCTACAGAGGGTTTAAACATACCGATGGAAAACGATCCGAGGACATCAATACCCCCTCTGGAAAGGAGACTGGGTTGTGAACTATAATTATAAGTATAATCTCCGGAACCGGCCTCGGTTGTATCGGGCATCAGGAACAAGAAAGAATTCGCCTCCGGGTTACGCCTAAACTCACTGCTTTGATGACCACTCATCCAGCCGAATTTTAAAGTATAGTCACCCCCACCATCCGTGCCTTCAATAATATCCCATCTCAGATTGACACGGCCACCTTGGGCCGGTGCTGTCGTTTCCTGTTCAACTCTCACGCCGATGAGATCCGCCACACCGTCATTTTTTATCCATACCGGAGTAAATCCTCGTAAAGTCCCGAGGGGGAAAAGCACTTCTTCCGTTCCGATGAGAGGTATCTGTAATAGGCCGTTATTTTCTGTCGACACATATTGTGATACGGACGCATTCGATGTTGAAGCAATAGTCAGCGTATCTGAATCGATGGTAAGCTTTCCGCTATCGGAAAAACCGAGATCACCGGGAATTTGCCGGGATGCGTGCAGGGTGACACCTCTGGGATTGGCGATAATTAAACTATTCGGCCCGCCGGTTGCCGGCAACTCGACATCCGATGTGGTCTGTGCAACCGATCCGGAATATTTTAGCGCTGCATTCTCCTCATATAAAAGTATACTGCCGTTCAAAATCAAAAAACCGCTTTTTATATCCAGGATTTGACCAATTTTGACATCTTTGGAAAGTTTGACACCATCACTATTATCAATGATGAGATTCGCGATTGTCGAGGGTAACAGGTTGCTTGTTTGTTGTAAACCTGAGCCGTTAAAAGAATATGTTGCTTCATCGCTCAAGGAAATAACACCCGTATTTTGGAGCGTACCGGCCAATCCTTCCGGATTTGCCGTCGCCAAAGTCGCACCCGGATGCAGAATAAAAAATCCCGTTCCCGTCAACACGGATGAACCCATATTCAAAATCGCTCCTGAACTCACCTCGATGGGAAGGGCGGTAAAAGTATTTCCCTCTCCCAATGTCAACATTTGTTCGGTGTCACCGGCAAATACAAACTTGCACCCGTCAGGTGTTGAGGTCAAATTATTCACGGTGCCGCCAGACATAAAAAAGTTCCCGGCATTCAGGTTCCAGGTCGTTGCACCTGTTCCCCCCTGCGAACCGAGGCTTAATGAAAAAACGCCGCCGGTAATATTTATATTGCCGCCATGATTGACGGTAATCAAAGTACCGGCATTATCCGTTGCAGCCGCTGTAAACTGCCCGCCGCTTTGTATGACGTCACCTCTGATATTCAAAGTGACATCGGAATTTGCTCCGGGAGTGCACAACTCGATTCGACCCGTTCCGGTGTTTTGGATGGTGATATTTCCGAATATTGTCACCTTTTCCCATCCCAGATTGAGATTGGCGTTTTGTTCGGAACAATTCCAGACCACGTTGGAGAAATCCTGAGCGATATTTGACGGCAGACTGGATTTGATATTATCAAACTGAACCGTGGAGCCTTGCCGCCAGAAAGCAGAAGGTAACGATCCACCGTCTTGACTGTGTAAATATGTACCTCCATTGGCAAAATATATTTCCGCCGGATCTTCCTTTAAAAGTATCCCCGAATTGGCAATTGTTCCGCTCACATTCAGATCAATCCTCCCGCCGTTCTTGACAAGGAATGTCACTCCGGGATGAATTAAAAGTGATCCGCCCGATTCGACAACAATTCCGCTCCCCGAATCGGATGCTGTAACGGTTATCGTATGCCCATTGCTTATTGTGATTGATTCTTGTGCATCCGACGGACTTGCAGGTGCGGGCTGAACCCAATTCGTACCATCATAAAATTCCCATGAATTTTTTTCATTCCAGTTGCCGGATTGGAACGAGCGATATGTGCCGGGAAATGTTAAATACCCCCGCAGCCATGCTAATGCCGGTCTTTCCGTTCCATCGGTGCGGAGTAAATATCCGTTCGCCTGGTAGGTTTGGTTCTGAATATATCCCCAGAAAGTAATGCCCTTTACACCCGGATGTTCCCATAGTACGGGAAATTTTTCCTGGAATAACGCCAATTGTTGAGCATCATCCGGACTTCCGATATCAAGGCTGTGAATGTAAATATCCACACCGGTTGCACTTAATTGATTCAAACTGTTCCGGACGACACTTGTATCGATGTTTTCCAGATTATGCGCAACGAGTCCGATGCCGTCAATCAAGGTTTTATCTTTAAGCAGATGAACGATTTGAATAAACTGATCAAAATTGGGACCGCCGTTTATGATATTTGCTTCAAGGAGAAGTAATTTTGTTTTTGCAGGAAGGTGCTGTCTTGCCAACTGAAAAGCTTTAATAACCCAATCCCATCCTGTCAAACCATCACCACCCAATCCCTTTTTGTAAACCGGCGGATTACTGATCACTTCACCGACAACATCGGCTAGAGTTAAATCGGGATACCTTTCCCCCACCAATCTGATCCACTCCTCGATTTCTTCAAGTTGTGAGGCCGAATCAAGCGCTGCAATCCAGCCCGGCTGCTGAGAGCCTTGCACCAGGATATGATGTTTGAAAGCAAAACCTCTCGAAATAGCATAATGATAAGCCTGGTCGAGAGGCGTCCAGTTATAAAAATCCCTGGCCGTCTCAACCGAACCCCATTTGCCGGCATTGCCGGGCGTCAGCTGGTTCCAGTAGGTATCGTAACTTGCAGGTATGGGCGGGTCGGATGCATTGCCGAGGAATTTATCATGATCTCTTGCCAATTGAGAGAATGATAGAGTCGAGAAAGCCATCAGGTTAAGCAACATTATTCCAACTACCGGGGATTTACTTCGGCAAAAGTCAATTTGGAAAAACCGGGTTATAATCATTTTTAATCCCTCACTTTCTTTAGGATTGATGAAAATTGTGATTCAATGCAAGACTAAATTCAATTCCAAAATAAAAACAGCGTTTGGCGGCATGTTTACCTGTACGTGCGCCGCGATATTATGCTTGTTTATTTGGAAATCCTTCGTCAACCCGTTCGAAATGCGAAAATCGTATCAACAGAAATGAAAGTGCCCAAACCCACATTGTTCCAAGAGTAAAGGTGTCGAGCTTGAGCCGATCAAATACTAATGCAATAAATAATGTAAACCAAAATAAAGGCATGCCCACCAATAAAAGGATACGGCTCCAGAGTGGCAATTTGTGCTTTGTTTCACTCTTGAAACAAACAAACCGTCCAAGTTGGATGACCGAATCAAAAATTCGGTTGATTGGTTGAGGAGTACGACAAATAGAGCACATGATCGTTGTCAGAGGTATCACCGCAATGATAACACCGACAACGATATAAAAATAAAAGCCAACACTATGATTATTTTTTAAAAGTTTAACCATTCCAAATATGACAGCCATAACACCAATAAATATCCAACCGGAGTGGTTTATCGGGTTCCGATATTTTTTCATGAAATTCATATTTAATCCCAATCCTTTTATTGAACAATGCATGGTGGAGCAGCCCAACGTTTTGCGTTGTTGACACCAAGCCGACCGGCGAAGCGTCCACTGCTTAATAGACATAACCGGCGGTTGTTTAACAGGAATTATACAGAAACATGATTAAAATGTCAAGTGGAAAACGAACAAGAGCTCTTTATCGAATGAACAGCATTCTTTTTGTCAATGCACCTGTTTTGACCTGCAATTTGTACAAATAAATTCCAGAGCTGACCAAATATCCGTTTTCATCCGAACCATCCCAGTCAATTGTATAAAAACCGGGATCCTGTTGTGCCTGTACCAATGTTCGAACCAATTGTCCGTTTATATTGAAAACCGACAAATTAACCCGGTCCGATTCTGAAAGCCGGTATTCAATTGTTGTCCTCGGATTAAACGGATTCGGATAGTTTTGAGCCAGAAAAAACGTGGACGGGATTGGGACGTTAACCGGATCACCCAACTCCATTTCCGAATCAGTAAACCATGTATAACTTGCATTGACATCCTGGTTCGAAACATGATTTGCACCCTGGCCGTCATTTTCCCGCCTGCCGTTGTTGGAATGAGGACACTGTAAATATACCCCCTTTGAACAGCTGCCTATTTCCGCATCTCCTCCGACAACGACTGAACCACCC
>JAFGEC010000681.1 GCA_016931775.1 Candidatus Zhuqueibacterota bacterium
GGTAGTTCATTTTTAGAAGCGAAATCGTGTCGAATACCCCCTGGTACCAGTAAGTCATCATAGATGTGACCATGATGGCATCAGGTTTCACAATTGACATCAAAGTGTTCTGAAATACGTGATCGGAAATTCCATAGCGATGAAAGTTCCGTGGAATTGATCTTAGTTGATTCGGTTTCGGTATTTGTTTTGACGCAAAGGATCCCGCTCCGGAAGATTTCCGTTTTGGCATTCGAATATGGGGAACATCGTGCATATCCGGATGATCTGGATCAAGACAATCAACCCATGAAATGTTGACTCCGTTTAATCTGAGCAGGGATGCCAGGTAGAGAAGCCCCAGTGGTTTAGACCATAAATCATACGCGGCAAAATCATAAATCCAAGGATTGACGAGCAGAATGTGATTAATCATATTTTTTTATAGCATAGATTGATGTTGATAACAATTTCATGCATATCCTATTAACATGATAATCAGATTAGACTGTTTAAATATATGTTATTGTATGTTAAAGATACTTACTGACACAGTTGGGCTTGCCTATTTAGTCTGTTTAATAATATTTCTTGACATTTCTGTAAAATATGTGTAAACAACCTGTCAATGAACTGATTATACTCGAATTAGACAGTATATTTAATTGTTAATCGATTGGGGGGGTGACATGTTAATCAACAGCATTGATTTATTAGCCCAAACAGGAATATCTCGTGCAACATTAAACAATTATATAAAAATGGGAATTGTTCCACAGCCACTTGTGAAAAAACCGGATGATTCGTCTATCAAAGCAAAACAATTGGGTTATTTCCATAATTCCGTATTAGATAGAATCGAAATGATCAAACGGTATAAGAAGGAGGGACGATCAATGAAGGAGATATGTTCTTTGCTTCAATTGGACAACAATAGAGACGACGAGAAATCGTCTGGAAAATTATTTCCAGAGTCTAATAAAAACGAATCGATTTTGCTAGATAATCATCAAAATAACTATCAAGAGAAAAGATGCGAACTTGTTCATGAAGCGCAACTTGATAATTCCGTTAAAAAAAGAAAAGAATTTCAAGATAGTGAATCTCAAGAATCAAACGATATTCATCTAACCATTCAGGAGATTCATTATCCATCTTATCTGATCAACAATAAATACGAAATCGAATGGATCAATCAAGAAGCTGAAAAAATAATTTTCCGAAGGAACATCCGATCCATAAAACTTGCCGAAGAAAGAGGCATCTTCCGATTGTTGATTGATATGGGAATTCCATTGGATGCAAATCGGAGAATAATGGATTTTCATATGTCCATGTTTACGAGAAGGTCTGAAAAAAATGAGATAGAAAAACTCTATCCTTCGATCACAAGAAATGAAATGACGATGCTTGGGGAGTTATACGACCGACAGGCAGATCCATCTTCTGATGTTCATGTTGAAAATTATATGAATCTGCCCGGTGATCCGGAGACATTATATCAAGCACATTGCATACATTTTCGAGAAGGAATTTTGTGCGTTTTTGCTCCAGCAGGTAAAATGATACAAGGTGTTCTGGATTTACTTTCCAGACGAGGTAAGCTAATCCGCGATTTAATAAAAAATCGTTTGCCGACACAGATCCAATTCGCGGTTATGGTCGCGGATCTCCAAGACTCTGTGCGTATTTGTGCAGAACTTCCACCCGAAGAATATTTTTCCCTCATCAACCAGATATGGAAATGCATGGAAGGATCGTTTAAAAAATATTACGGTACGTATGGCAAACATACAGGAGATGGCATGGTCTATTACTTCCTAAGAAACAGTGATTCAAATTATATAATGAACGCAATACACTGCGCTATAGAGTTAAGGGAGAACATGAGGAAGTTAAGTAGTGAGTGGAAAATCAAGAAAGGTTGGTTCAATGAACTGTTTTTGAATATAGGTGTTAATGAAGGGGAAGAATATTTTGGAATGATTCCGGCATCGCCTTCGATTGAGTTTACAGCGCTGGGGGATTCCGTTAATTATGCTGGTCGTCTGTCTGATTTCGCACGTTATGGTTGCATATGGACGACCAAGAATCTTATTAATCGATTATGTAACGAAGAACGAATGAAAATTCACTACGGTATCCGAAAAAAACAACATGACAGAGAGGTATTGATCGAAAATGTTTTTTCGAGAGTCATGGACTTGATTCCTCCAGATAGTGCTAACTCTTTAAAATTCATAGATATCGCAACACTTCCTGTAACTGAGGTACTCAAGTTGCGATAATATAAAACCTGGATGGTGAATAACAATGTTCCAAATCACTACTGTCCGGAATAATCTGTGAGTGAAACTCCCCGCGGCTTGCCGCGGGGAGTTTCACTTTTCATATCCTAATTTATCAAAAAATTTATATCGAAAATTTCCTTGATGATGATGTAGTTTACTGCTAATATTTCTTATTTATCAAGGCTGATCACATGCGCGCTGTAGTTCAAAGGGTTGACAGCAGTAAAGTCATAGTCGGCATAAAGCGGATAGCCGAAATCGGAAAGGGGCTTCTCGTCCTATTAGGAATTGAACAAGGTGATCAAGAAGGGGATGCGGATTACCTATCGGATAAGATCATTAATCTCAGGATTTTTAACGACGAAAACGGAAAAATGAACCTCTCCCTGCTCGATATTCGAGGAGAAATTCTTGTAATATCCCAATTCACACTTCTGGGAGATTGCCGAAAAGGAAGGAGACCCTCTTTTACACAAGCGGAATCTCCTGACCGTGCAAAGCTACTTTATAATTACTTCATTGAAAAAACGAAAACTATGATTGATAACGTTGTTCAAGGTGAGTTTCAATCTATGATGTCGATTGAACTCGTTAACAATGGACCGGTTACAATGCTTGTAGATAGCCGAAGAGTTTTTTAGGATACGGTATTCGTTACAGGTGTATTGGATTATAAGAAATGAATGGAGGATCTCATGTTAGATGATCATGTTGTTGAGGCGTTGACGTTCGACGATCTGCTTCTGGTTCCAGCCGAGTCTAGCATTTTACCGCGCGATGTTGATACGGCTACCTTACTGACCAACAACATAAGTTTGAATATCCCCATTGTTAGTGCTGCGATGGATACCGTTACAGAATCAAGAACAGCGATCTGTCTGGCTCAGGAAGGTGGAATTGGAATCATCCATCGAAACATGAGCATAGAACAGCAGGCACGAGAAGTCGATAAGGTTAAGAAATCTGAAAGCGGTATGATCGTAGATCCTATTACTATCGAGCCGGAACAAAAAGTGAGAGAAGCGCTGGAAATGATGAATCATTATAGAATATCTGGAGTTCCGGTCGTTAAGAACAAATTGTTGGTCGGCATTTTGACGAATAGGGATTTGCGTTTTGAAACCGACCTAGATCAGCCAGTGGCTAATGTTATGACGCGGGAAAATCTAGTTACGGTTCCATCGTCTCGTATTTCTTTGGAGGAATCCAAAAAACTTCTGCATAAACACCGTATCGAAAAACTACTCGTCGTCGATGAAAATTATTGTTTGACCGGTTTAATTACGATAAAAGATATCGAAAAGATAAAGAAATATCCCCATGCAAGTAAAGATTCTCTTGGAAGACTTCGGGTAGGCGCTGCCGTAGGTATCGTCGACCGGGAAGCAAGGATCGAGGCCCTTTTGGCAGCCGGTGCTGATGCAATTGTAATAGATACCTCTCATGGACATTCAACCGGTGTTTTAGACGCTGTGAGGGATACCAAAGCCAATTTTTCTAAATGTGAACTGATTGCGGGGAATGTCGCAACGGCAGAAGGGGCCAAAGCCCTTATCGAAGCTGGTGTGGATGCGGTAAAAGTTGGCGTCGGACCTGGTTCAATCTGTACAACTCGGGTTGTTGCTGGCGTAGGGGTCCCACAGATGAGCGCCATCCGGGACGCATATAGAATAGGCATAAAATGTGATATTCCGATCATCGCTGACGGGGGAATTAAATATTCCGGAGACATTATAAAGGCATTGGCTGCTGGCGCCCATTCTGTCATGATCGGCGGACTATTCGCAGGTACAGAAGAAAGCCCTGGGGAAACCGTCCTCTTTCAGGGACGGAGTTATAAGGTTTATCGCGGCATGGGTTCGCTTGAGGCCATGAAAATGGGGAGTAAAGACCGCTACTATCAAAACGATATGGAAAGCGATTTAAATAGCCTGAAGCTGGTTCCCGAGGGGATTGAGGGAAGGGTACCGTACCGAGGGTCAATATCGGCTAGCATTCACCAGTTACTAGGCGGTCTCAAGGCTGGGATGGGTTATGTTGGATGCAAGACAACTTCTGATTTACGACATAAAGCCCGTTTCGTTAAAATTACGTCTGCCGGGCTTCGTGAAAGCCACGTCCACGACGTGATCATCACGAAAGAAGCGCCGAATTACTGGTTAGATTAAAATGAAACATGCCGATTTTGTTCATCTTCATGTTCATACGCAGTATAGTCTACTTGATGGGACGATCCGTCTCGATGATCTCTTCCAGAAAGCCAAGGAATATCAGATGCCCGCTGTTGCAATGACGGACCATGGCAATCTCTACGGAACGATCGATTTTTACAAACACGCATATAAGTATGGAATCAAACCGATAATCGGATGTGAACTTTACGTTGCTCCCAAAAGTCGTTTCGAAAAAAACAGCTATGGGGTTGGAGAAACCGCGCACCATTTGATCGTCCTTGTTCGAAATATGCAGGGATATAAAAATCTGATGAAACTTTCGACTGCGGGGTTTCTCGAGGGCTTTTACTACCGGCCGAGGGTAGATAAGGAAATACTAAAACAATATCATGAAGGTTTAATATGTTTGAGTGCTTGTCTGCACGGTGAAATTTCTTCCCACCTCCTGAAGGAGCATTATGAAGAGGCCGGCCTGGTCGCTGAACAGTATCGTGAAATTTTTGGCGAAGGTAATTTCTTCATTGAAATCATGGAGAACGGCCTCACAGAGCAGAAAAAGGTGAACCAGGGGTTGATTGATCTCAGCCGAAAACTCGGACTTCCGTTGGTGGCAACAAACGATTGCCATTATCTGAATAAGGAGGATGCCGAGGCCCATGAAATCCTTCTATGCATTCAGACGGGGAAAACTATTGAAGATACGGATCGGATGCGCTTCGGAGCTGATCAGTTTTACTTCCGCTCTCCGGATGAAATGAAAAAACTATTTTCATACTGTTCTGAAGCCATTGACAATACAGTTCAAATTGCAGAGCGATGTAATCTTTCTTTTGAATTTGGGAAGTTTTTCCTGCCAAACTTTGAAATCGAAGCAGATGAGACGCTGGATGAGCATTTAAGAAAAGAAGCGAAGGAAGGACTAGCAAAGATTCTTCCTAATATCCTTCAGGGAGATAAGGAGGCTCTGAGGGAGGTCTACGAAAAGCGCCTTCAACAGGAACTGGAGATGATCCGTTCAATGGGTTTTGCCGGTTATTTCTTGATTGTTTCGGATTTCATACATTATGCGAAAAAGAAAAAAATTCCGGTCGGTCCGGGCAGAGGCTCTGCAGCTGGCAGTCTTGTGGCCTATGCGATTGGGATTACGGGCATCGATCCCATCCGATATAACCTGTTTTTTGAGAGATTCCTTAACCCGGATCGAATAAGCATGCCGGACATTGATACCGATTTCTGTCCACAGGGCCGAGATGAAATTATACGCTATGTAACTCAAAAATACGGATGTAACAAAGTATCTCAGATTATCACGTTTGGCAAAATGCAAGCGAGGGCGGTTATTCGTGATGTCGGTCGAGCAATGAATATCCCATATGGTGAAGTCGACCGAATTGCCAAATTAATTCCAAACATTCTCAACATAAAATTGGATGAGGCGTTAAAAAGAGAACCACGGCTTCAAGAAGAGCAGAAGAATAACCCGCGAATCAAAAAACTTCTTGATCTATCCTTGTCATTGGAAGGACTTAATAGACACTCCTCTACCCATGCAGCCGGTGTTGTTATCTCTGATCTACCTTTGGTTGAACGGGTACCTCTATGTAAAAGTCCGAAAGAGGATGTCGTAACGCAGTTTGCCATGAACGACATATCCGACGTAGGGTTAACAAAATTTGATTTTCTCGGATTAAAGACCTTAACCGTTATCAAAGACACGCTTTGCTTTATACAAGAGAGCCGGGAAGAAAATATTGACATCGGTAATCTTCCACTTGATGATCGGCAAACCTATGAATTGCTAATGCGGGGCGATACCGATGGTATTTTTCAACTTGAAAGTTCCGGGATGAAGGATGTCCTTACCCGGATGAAACCTGATTGTATTGAGGATGTTATCGCCCTAATTGCCCTCTATCGTCCCGGGCCAATGGACAATATCCCAGAGTTTATATCGAGAAAGCAGGGTAAAACGAAAATACTTTACGAAGTAGCTGAGTTAGAGGCGATCCTGAAGGAAACATACGGTGTCATCGTCTATCAGGAACAGGTAATGCAGATTGCCGTAACTATTGGAGGATATACCCTATCTGAGGCGGATACCCTCCGCAAGGTAATGAGTAAGAAAAAAACAGAGGAAATGGAAAGTAAAGAGAAACCCAAGTTTATAGATGGTGCAAGAAAAAAGAAGATTGACCAGACGAAAGCATCAAGGATCTGGGAGCAGATGGAGACCTTTGGGAAATATGGTTTCAATAAATCGCACAGCACGGCATACGCTATCATTTCTTATCAAACAGCCTATCTTAAGACACATTACCCTGTGGAATTCATGGCAGCACTGCTTACCAGTGAAAAGGACAACCGGGATAAAATCATAAGTCATATCGGCAGTTGCCGTGATATGGGGATTGATGTCCTTCCGCCCGATATCAATGAATCCAAAAGTGATTTTAGTGTCGTAGGGGCGCATATTCGTTTCGGTCTTGCCGCAGTAAAGAATGTTGGTGTCTCTGCGATTGATTCAATCATTGAAGTCCGGGAATCAGGGGGGGCTTTCCACTCTTTTTCTGACTTCTGTGATCGTGTGGATTTTCGAAAGGCAAATAAAAGAATGGTTGAAAGCCTAATCAAATGTGGAGCTTTCGATTCGATGGGACACAGGCGGCGGCAATTGATGATCTGTTATGAAGAAATTATGGACAAGGCACAAAAACGCCAGCGAGAAAGAATGAGTGGGCAAGCAAATCTCTTGGATCAGTTTGATCAGATGAAACTAACAGGCGGAAACAAACGAGAATCTTTTACAAACCTTCCCGATATTTCCGAATGGGATCACAAACAACTTCTGGCGAATGAGAAAGAAACGATTGGATTTTACATTACCGGGCATCCATTATCGCGCTATACAGACCATCTTAAAATGATTGTTACAACAGATTCCTCAAATCTTTTAAGCAGGACTGACCGTGAAGTAGTGGCACTGGCCGGAGTCGTCAGCAGTATCCGTGAAGTGCAAACTCGGCGAAAAGAAACCATGGCTTATGTAACCCTTGAAGATCTGAAAGGCTATTTTACTGTCATCTTTTTCCCAGAGTTGTATAAGCAGAGCTATGAAATTCTTCATGGCGAAGAACCCCTTTTTTTAAAGGGAGTTGCTGATGTTGCTGATGACAGTGTCAAGGTGATTGCTACAGAAATTTCTCTTTTGACAATGGCTACCGAGCAGTTGAATCATTCTTCTGCCTATTTCACTTTAGATGCTAGCAGTTCCTCTATCGACGATATCGAAGCTTTATACCTATGCCTTCGACAACACAGCGGAAAGCAAGATGGTTTCATCAGACTTATTGAATTGAACAGTGAGACATTGATTTACCTTGGTGTAGATTCGAAACTGGATCTCTCGCTTCCATTGAAAAAAGAAACCGAACAGATTTTGGGGGTGGGTACTGTACAATTTCTTTAGCTATTGGTAAGAAAAGCAACATGAATCAAAATTCTTTTGAATACATCCAGCGCACATATCGTAACAATATTTCAACCAATAGCCTAACTATATATAATATATCTTTTAAAGAAACAGACCTTTTTATAAGTACAGATTCCGATCTATCTGAAATTGCATTCAATTCAGTTCATGGTCTCAGATTTTCGATAGAATCATATATCGTTTCGCACCCAGATTTCTTAACCTCCTTATGTGCTCTTCCGTATGATGAATTTGCCCCGAAAATTATACGCGATATGTTACTTGCCTCCGCAAAAGCCGGCGTTGGTCCTATGGCTTCCGTAGCAGGTTCCATTGCAGAACACGTCGGATGGGATCTTATGCAATATAGCGAGAATGTAATCATTGAAAATGGTGGTGATATCTTTCTAAAATCAATAAGAGATATTGATGTGGGCCTTTTTGCCGGGAGATCTTTGTTAACAGATCGCGTCTCTATCAAAGTTACTAAAGAAGAGACACCTATCGGCATTTGCACATCATCAGGAACGGTAGGGCATTCATTAAGTTTTGGTTGCTCCGATGCATGCTGCGTTAAATCAAAGTCGGTGGCTCTTGCTGACGCAGCTGCGACCGCAATTGCGAATTCAATTAAACCAAATATGGATCTCAAGAATGCATTGAATATGGGTATGAAGATCGAGGGTGTTCGGGGCATTGTGATTATCGCAGGAGGCCAAATGGGTGTGACTGGGGATATCGAATTAGTGAAGAGATAGTCATTGAAAACGTAAAAAATTAATAAGTATACATAACATATCTTATTGGTCAATTTGACCTCGATAGTTTTTACATATCTTCCTTTGATATCTTACTAATTTCAATCAATATTATTATATCCCTTCATCTGATAACTCTTTTATAATTTTAAGTTGTTTTTCACTTATTTTTTTAGGAACATTAATATTGATCTTTACATACTGATCTCCTTTTGAAGATCCTGAGCCCTTAATACCTGAAACACCATAGCCTTTCATTCTTATTTTCGTTCCGCCCTGAGTTCCTGCAGGAATTTTAATTCTTTTTGTATTGCCATCAATCGTTGGTACCTCAATACTGCCTCCCAAAACTGCCTGTGTAAACGAGACAGCCTTCTCAATATAAAGATCATTTCCGTCCCTCGTGAAGATTGGATGCGAAAGCACCGTGATATTGAGGTAAATATCTCCGTTAGGACCTCCGTTTATCCCAGGATAGCCTTTACCGACTATCCTTAGTTTTTTCCCGGTGCTTATCCCTGCCGGGATACGCACGTTGATTTCATGGACCTTCTTATTCTGTTGAAGTGCCAGCTTTTTATCAGTTCCCTTAACAGATTCATCTAAAGTAATCGATATGTTATAGTGAATATCTTCTCCTTTTTGCGGGGGATCGTAATTTGACCGAGCCTGTCCGAAGATATCTTGAAATGAATCCCCAGCAGTACGATAGGTATAACTACCCCTTCTGCTTCCCTCACCTCGGAATATCCTTCCATTTTTACCTATTCCGCCAAATCCGAAATCACGAAGGATTTCATTCAAATCAAAATTACGGAATATATCTTCCTGACTGTAATGTCGGCTGAACTGATCAGATCCGAAATTATCGTATTGTTTACGTTTTTCTGAGTCGCTCAAAACGGCATAGGCTTCACTGATCTTTTTAAATTTATCTTCTGCTTCGCGGTTCTCTGGATTCCGATCAGGATGATATTTAAGAGCCAGTTTTCGATATGCTTTCTTGATAGCTTCCTGGTCGGCGTTTTTTTCAATCCCCAGTGTTTTGTAATAATCTTCTGCCATAATCTTTTGTATCCATTAATATTTTAAATATTAGTATATATTTATCCACGTAGGTAGATTTGTCAAGTTGGGAGATCCTTTAAACGGCACTTCTTCCAAGACGGAAAGCTTCCTGGTTGGGTTTGATAAGTTTGGATGAAAAGGATTTTTGCAGAACCATTTCCCATGGGTCCGTAGGAAGATTGAGGATAGAGGAAATGGCTCCAAGAAGAACCGTATTAACGGTACGAACGTTTCCTGCTTGCAGGGCAAGCGTGGAGGCATCAATGGACACCACCCTTGCAAAGTAATGACTAATTAATTCAGTGACATGATAAGGGTAGCTCGCCTCCCCAAGGTTGACTGCTGGTGGAAAAATATTTTCGGTATTAATAATAATTGTCCCCGATTCCTTGACATAGTCAAGATAACGAAGTGTATCCATCTGCTCAAAGGAGACGAGAATATCTATGTCGTTTTTTTTAGCCAACGGCGAATGAACCTTCTGTCCATAACGTACGTGGCTGGTTACACATCCGCCACGCTGTGCCATACCGTGAACCTCGCTTTTTTTTACATCAAGCCCAGTGGAAATAAAAACTTCGCAAAGGATATCGCTCGCACGAAGAATTCCCTGCCCTCCAACACCCGCCAGCAATATTCCCTTGGTTTCGATCATTCCTTCTCCTCCGTAATCGCCCCTGATTTGCAGATCTGTTCGCAAAGACCACAGCCATTGCAGCGAGTTTGATCTATGACGGCAACACCGTCCCTTTTATTCTTTCTCCCCATTTCATCGGGTTCGCTGTTTGTAATGTTTTCCCAAGCGATGGGGGGACAGCCGAGGCCGAGGCATATACGGCAACCGATACATTTTTCGGGATCAACCCGCAAAGGTTTTCGAGCAAAAGACTTTTCACGTTTGAACAGGACACAGGCTCTTCTTGAAATCACAACCGAAGGACCTGAGCGTTCCAATTCTTCTTTGATTACTTTCTGCACATTTTGCAAATCGTAGGGATCGACAGTACGAACACTTTCGATACCCAATGCTTTAACCAGAGCCACAAGATCCACTGCCTGTGTTTTTTCCCCTTGTAAGGTAAATCCGGTCGCAGGATGCTCCTGCATACCGGTCATGGCCGTTGTCCGATTATCGCAGATCACGATCAGAGCTTCACTACGGTTATATGCCATGTTGAGCAATGGCGTGATCCCTGAGTGAAGAAATGTGGAATCTCCGATGACACCTACAATTTTCCCCCTTCCCTTCTCTCCCATAGCTTTGCTCATTCCGTGGGCCATGCCAATGCTGGCTCCCATACAAATACAGGAGTGGATCCCTTCAAGGGGCTTCATAAATGAGAGCGTGTAACAACCGATATCACCGGTGATAAATACCTTAAGTTTTCCAAGAATGTAAAAGAGGCCTCGGTGTGGACATCCGGGGCAAAGATTCGGTGGCCGGGGTGGGATCGACAATTCCGGAAGAGATCTCCGTTCCCGTTGTTTTCCGGTAACGGCCTGTTCAATGATTCCGGGATCAAATTCGCCGGTATACGGGAAGATCTCCTTTCCAATCACATCGATTCCTA
>JAFGEC010000682.1 GCA_016931775.1 Candidatus Zhuqueibacterota bacterium
CAATAAATGAAATATTTAACAAAACTCTTGGCTTAAGCCTTATCTCTCTTCTATGTGCCTTCTGCGGCTCCGCGGCTCTGCGCGATGTTAAAAAAAGTACAAAAGCCAGATTAATTGAATCTTGCTGATTGTCAATATAAAAACAATTTGAGGCATACTGTGTTTTTTTATATTGATACTTGACAACATTTTATTATATTAATTTGACACGATACCAGCAAAAGAGAGCAGCCATGAAAAAAATAATTACAAAAGCGATACAAAGAGAAGTAGAAGCCCGGCAGGTCTATCTTAAAGCAGCGGAGCTGACCGATGCGGAAGAATTGAAAAATCTATTCTTGTGGTTGGCTGATGAAGAAAAAATCCATGAAGACAAGCTGCGCGCCCTCGAACCCGGGCGATTATCCGGCGAGGGAGATATCTCCGAAACACCGAGTATGGTTGATTTTTTACAGGATCCCCCGCCGGCAGCGCTGGATAATATACAAAATGTCCTCATTTTTGCCATGAAGCGCGAGCGTAAAGCATTTAATTTCTACGGCAACCTGGCGCAATCGGTCGCGGACAAATCGATAAAGGCCGTTTTGTTTTGGCTGGCCGGCGAGGAGAAAATCCATCTGGAAAAAATTGAAAGCGTTTATGACTCTAAAATACAACCTGAAAACTGACAGGCCTTATTTATTCACCACTTTGACCAGTGTTTTGGCATCCACGTTTTGATTCAATTGCATGCCATTGACGACGGCCAATTCTTCCAATTGATCCGCGGCAGTACCGTTTTGGGTCAGCAATGACCTCAATGTCACATTACCGTTTGTTTGGACGATCTTGAGCTGTGCGGGCTTGACATTCATTTTTCCGGGATCCGTCAAATTTTTAAAATTGCTCATAGCACTTTCAAAGGCCCCACGGTAACCTTTAAATTGAGCGCGGCTGCTGAGACCATGAAAAGCAAAAACCTGGTTGTCTTTTTTAACAAACATTGAAGCGACCTGAAGTGTATCGCTCTCCTGCGGCACCAGAGTGACGAGCTTTTGAGCGGCCAATCCATTCACCTGCAGGGCATTGTTTTCCAGTACGGTCGCTGAAGCATTCTGAACAAATGCCTGCGAAGCGATGGCGGGTGTCGAATTTTCATCCAAAGCCATAAGCAAGGCCGCGTCCTGTTGCGGAGAAACGATCTGAATTTGGGCCGGAGTATTGTTGACGGTCCATCCCTGAGGGACCGGAAACATAAAACGCATGGTCGGATGATAAAAGGTGTTCCCATCCACATACCCCTGCCGCGGATCTTCTCCAAATACCAATCCGTCCAGCTGTTTCAAATATTGATCGCGATTGGTGACCAGCGTCTGGGTGCTCTTTTGTTTGAGTTCCGTCGCTTTACGTCTGACCGAACCGATACGGTCAACCGGATTCGGGTGGGTTGAAAACCACTCGGGCAGAGCATTCGCGCCACTGCTTGGGTGCATTCGTTCAAGTGTTTCAAAAAAAGTGGCCATATTCAAGGCATCATAGCCGGTTCTTGTAGAGTACAATACGCCTAAATCATCGGCTTCCCGTTCGTTGTCACGGCTGAACTTTAAAAACATCAACTGAACGCCGAATTGCGCCAGCCCTGCATATTTGCGAAAATTTTCCGACAGCACCACACCGATCCCCAAGCCCAATTGTGCCAGCTGAGCCTTGCTGTACTGCTTTGCACTGTGACGCGCATTGACATGACCCAGCTCATGGCCCATAACGCCGGCGAGTTCGGCTTCATTATTCAGATAACAGAGAATCCCGCGGGTAAAATAGACATAACCGCCCGGTACGGCAAATGCGTTTACGACCGGTGTATCCAAAACCTTATAACTGTATTTCAAATTGGGCCGGTGTGTCAGTTTTCCCATCCGCTTGCCGATATCGTTGATATACTGATTGAGCTCGGCATTTTCGTACACGCCGTAGGTTTCCACAATTTGACCGTCTGTTTGCGCTCCGAGTGCGGATTCATCCGCTTCCGTCAACAGCATAAATTCCTTTTTGCCTGTGACCGGATTAACGGCGCAGGAAATAATCCAGATTAAAACCGATATCACGCAAAACGCTGAAACGGCATAAAAAAACTTTTTGTTCTTTTTCACTTTCCCTCCTTTAAATATATGAGGTCAAAACTTTTCCCGAACGATAATCTCACCTAAATTTTTCATATCCCAATCGTCATTGGGGAACTTTTGAGTATATTCATCGAGCGCAGCCTGCCACTCAAGCAAATCCTCTTCCAGCAAAGAGTGCCTGTTTTCATCGGTTACCAGCCTTCCGGTCCGGCAAGCCGCCCAGATCAATTGCGGATGAACACCGGCGCGAATAAATGATCTGACAATATCTTCAGGTTCCATGGTCTTCCTTTCCCTAGGGCTTAATCAATTCGCTGAATTCGAGGTTCAAGTCGACCCTCAATGATCGGCTGAGCTATTAAATATTCGATCAAAACATCGGTAATTAATTTATCCATAGGATTGACCTGTAAAGGCTCAAATCCTAAAAAATTTTCACGCTGGTCAACAATAATAAAATCAACGGATGCACCCAAATACCGGGCACCGGGTTCAACTGCACGGCCGTTTATTGTAGCGGAAAGAACACGAACCTGGCCGTTATCTATTTTATACCGGGCGTTAATACCGGAAAGCTGCAGAATGGCATACTCCTCAGCATGCTGGGCGTTTAAATTTTTTTCCAACAGGCTGATAACCTGCGACCCCAGACAACTGAATGTTACCACATAATTTGTAAACGGTAAAATCTCAAACATATCCAGTTTTGAAATATCACCCGCTCTCTTGTCTTTACGGATACCCCCGCTGTTTATCAGGGCAAAATCCGCCTGACATGTTTCACGAATGGCGTCCGCAATAAACTGCCCGACATTGCTTTCCTGATAATTCTGCCGTATCCAATCGGTTTTCAGCGTTCCCACTGTTCGGCGATAATCCCGGCTGATGTCCTGTCGTATCCGGTTGACGAGTTCTGACAATTCCGTATCGGGATTTTCCACATCGTTCACCCATACCGGTATCAGTTCGTATTCATAGTCCCGAACGGTATCGGCTTTTACATCAACGCTCAGCCGGCCGAGATATCGCGTTTTCGATCCGGCCTGAACGATAATGATACCGTTGGTGACGATGGGCTCCGTCATTCGATAGTGGCTGTGTCCGCCGACGATCACATCCACATTCTGCAGTTCACCCGCCAGCTTGATATCATCATTGTGCCCCAGATGACTGAGTAAGACGATCAGATCTGTTTCCGGATCGATCTCGCGTACGATATTTTGCACGGTGACGAGAGGATCTGCAACGCTGATGCCATCCAGTTTGCTCCGTGCGGTAATCTCAAAAAGACCGCTTAACATCACACCGATGATTCCTATCCTGATATTATTTTTTGTTATAATCGTATACGGTTTTTGAGTGAGCAGGGAATCCCTGTAAAATAAATTGGCCGATACCACCTCGGCATCATACAAAGGCAACAGTTTTAAAAAATTTTCCATGCCCTCATCAAATGCATGGTTTCCAATGGTGATCACATCATATCCGACCCTGTTCACCATTTCAACAAATCCGCCGCCCTTTACACCGTTATATAAATACACCGACACGGGCGTACCGGTCATCATGTCTCCCGCATCGAGAACAAGAGCCTGGGGGAAAAGCTTTTTTTGTTGACGGATAAAGTATTCCAGCGCCACAATACCGCCGATCTCAGGCTTGGGATCGGAATTGATCCAGGTCGCCTCCATGGGTATATATTGTGCATGTAAATCATTGGTATGCAGAATGGTGATCCGGCCCTCCTGACAGATACCGACCTGAATTCCCACTAATAGAAGTAAGAAAAATAATTTTTTGATCAAAAAATATCTCTCCTTTTAAATATGATAATATTAGTAAATAATTCATGGATATTCAAGGTTTTTTATCACAAAAATAAAAAACAGGGAACAAGGATCAGTGATCAGTGAACAGTGAACAATATCAGGGTATCCTACTAAATTTTGTTAGCAACTTGATCATGTTGATCCTGTCAAAATAAAAACATTATTTTAATAAAAACCCCGGTATTTGGTTCGATGCTTTTAGATTATTCTCTCCACCCATAACCGAGAGTTTACGATCAATTAACAAAATACCTTGATAATTTCTTTTATAACCCCTATTTTCTGACGGC
>JAFGEC010000112.1 GCA_016931775.1 Candidatus Zhuqueibacterota bacterium
GATGCATTGGTAGAACTGACCGGTGCCTTGGCCGGTTTTACACTGGCATTACAGAACACAAAGCTGGTGGCTCCTACAGGTTCAATTACGGGTATTGCAGCCGCATTGTCCATGGGCGCACCGGAATACCTGTCGACAAAGACGGAAGAAACGTCCAAGAATCCCATAAGAGCTTCGATTTACACGGGCGGGGCTTACGTGGTCACCGTACTGATTCTTATTCTACCCTATCTGGTTCTCAAGAACTACTATCTGTGTTTGGGGTGTACGATGGCCGGAGCCGTCGTGATCATCGCTTTATTCAACTACTACATCTCGGTGGCCAAGGATGTACCTTTCAAAAGAAGATTTCTAGAGATGGCAGGATTGAGTCTTGGTGTTGCAGCGTTTAGTTTTTTAGTGGGTTTCCTTATGCGGATGTTTCTTGGCGTCGATATCTGAGAATCAGTGAAATCGAGTCGTCGCTTGGGGGCGTTGCTATTTGACGAGAGACGAGCGCTGCTGAAGGGGAACATCGGGAACCAGGCCAGGATCTTTTCAAGGATACTCTTTTTTAGTGATCTAAAAATTCCATAACCCGAAAAAAGATCATCTCTTCGTTGAAGAATATTTTGATTTTGACAGGATCAATCCCGCATAGCGGGATCAACAGGATGGAGCTATTGGATAAAAAAATCAAAGATCCATATTGCTCATATCCAGTCTATCCTGTTGATCCGGCCTAATAAATTTAATTATTTGTAAACAAATACTTATACCAGTCAAAATCCGCGGGAACGGAACAGGGTTTGCCGTTACCCGTCGCATACAATCCAAAATATGTTCCTGTAAAACACATTCCGTGTTCAAAGCCGATAATCTCAACAGACAAGTCTTTGGTGAGGCCTGTCCCCATAACGGTCTCTTCTCCATCGGCGTCTTTAAAGAAAAATTCATAGGAAAGTGGTGTTGCACGGACACCGAGTACGACGGGACCATCCGGAAGCTCAACGTATTGAATCCCTTCGACGATCTGAGCATCTACGACCTTACGCAGAAAAACGTTGCGTTTGTTTTCCTTCAATGTCACACCGATCTGGTAAAAAAAACGGTCAGTCTGCCGGATCACCAGTCCTGCTTCTTCGTTCTCGTATTGAGGATTAAAATCCAGTGACGTAGAAACGTCACAGGTTAAATCTATCTGCCGTCTTCCAATAAACGTCGGAGAATCCCGGTCACTCATGGTGATTGCTGTACCTTTTAACCGGAGAAATCCGGGCCGTTCGGTTAGAGAATAATTGGAAAAATCCGGATTGCGCAGATAGTTCCAGTGAAGGTCCAGAGATTCTTTTTCGAAATCGATGTGGGAAGCTACCGGTTCCCATTGATGTTCCTTGAGACGTGGTGCCGGCATTTTAAATTCGATCGGTTTATTTTCGTTCACAACCGGCCAGCCGTTTTTTTCAAAGTTGAACGGAACGAGAAACGTTTCACGGCCCATGTGATGAAAACGTCCTCCCTGCGGACGGATCGCGAGACAGACCATCCACCAGCCGTCCGATGTTTGGACAATATCCGCATGTCCGACCGCATGAATCGGATTGTCATCCAAATGGCGATGGGTAAGAATGGGATTGTCGGGATTGGATTCAAACGGTCCCCAGGGGGAGTCACTGCGGGCAATCGTCACACAGTGGTCATAACTGGTGCCGCCTTCCGAAATCATCAGGTAATAAGTGCCGTCGATTTTGTACATATGCGGGCCCTCTGCCCATTGACCGCCGGTACCGCCCCATATATTTTTCATCTCACCTTCAAGCTTGCCGGTCTCCAGGTTCAAGATACGTTGACCAATATAACCGTCCCCGCCGCCAACATGACGAATGTAATAGACCGTGCCATCGTCATCAAAAAGCAGTGACGGATCGATACCTTCGTTGTCAAGCCAGACGGGATCAGACCAGGGCCCGGCAGGATCTTTGGCCGTCACGTAAAAATTACCACCGCCGGCTACATTGGTTGTGATCATGTAAAACAGGCCGTCATGATACCGGATGGTGGGTGCATAAATCCCCGCGGATGCCCGTACATTTTTCAACGGCAATTGGCTCTCCCGGTTCAAGCAGTAGCCGATAAGCTTCCAGTGCACCAGATCTTTGCTGTGATGTACCGGTACGCCGGGAAAGTATTCAAAGGTGCTGTTCACCATGTAAAAATCTTCTCCCACCTTGCAGATACTCGGATCCGGATAGAAACCGGGTAAAACAGGATTCGTGAACATTAACATTCCTTTTTTTTGACATGCTAAAGTAATCATAAGGAAAAATACACAAAGAAATATACAAGCCGGCTTTCTCAAAATTCACCTCCTCAATTAATGTGCGGGATGCGCATTGCGCTTCCATGTAAATGTCTGAAATTATTTTTTCCGTCAAGTTGTATTAATGATGAGCATTCAATTCACCAAGGCCGTCCGTCTATTCAATCAATCAAATGAAAGGCATATAAGGCAGACAGTCCGGCCGTTCAAATTCATCGCACCCATATGAGCATTTCATTCGCACCCAGTGTGCGATGACAATATCCCCTGATCCGATCCATTGACAATCTTTGAATCCAAGTTTTGCAATTATAGATTCGATATCCTTCTTGATGACCATAAGATTTCTTTTTTACTTGTGCTGCGTTATATTGATAAGATCGGGATTCTTCGCAGGGTCAAATTTTCATTCTGAACATCCAATAAATAATTGCGCTATGGGCATCCTTAAATCACATTGATAGGAATTTTGATTTTCCAATCACAGTGCAAAAAGGGGAAAATATGCATGAATATACTTCCCATACCAGGGTTTAAGTAATAAATGGAAATAACTGGAACAATTTTCCGCTTTCAGACGCAATTTTTCATGCCGTTCATATGTAAATGTAGTTATTTGAGAGAAAAAAAACAAATGAAAATACCAAAAAGAGGTCATTTTTCATGATGGATTCTAAGCGCACCTTCAGGATGCTTCTAATAACTGTTTATCCCTTCTCTTTATATTTGTCCATATTTCCCTTGACCAGCTCGATCACATTTTTACCCCGCAGGTTTTTGGCTAAAATATTGCCGTCCGGATCGATGAGATAGGTTGTCGGAAATGCTGTGATTCCCCATTTTTCGAGCACCTTTTCCGGGGCTAATGCATTGGGATAGGGGAGAGGATTCTTTTTCAGATAATCCAGAAACCTGCTTTCATCATCCTCGGCGAGACCGATGATTTGAAATTCGTTCGTGGGAAAGGCACTTGCCAGATCTTTTAAATGGGGCAGTTCGCCGATACAGGGGCCGCACCAGGATCCCCAGAAATCAATGAATAAAAATTTGCCTTTATAATCGTTCAGTTTTATACTGTCACCGGACGTGGTCTGTGCTGCAAACTGTGGTGCCGGTTGTCCAATGATAATGTCGAGATTGTTTAACATCTTTTGTGCTGTTCCTCTTTCGGCATACCAGCCCCGAGGATCTTCTTTTAACGATTGCTGTAAATATTGCCGGGCTTTTTCCTTCATATCCAGATCGGCATATCTTCTCCCCAGTTCAAACAGCATCTCTCCCTTTATTTGTTTACGGCCTGAACGTTCGGCAAATTTAAATGCGGTTTTTACGATAAAATCTTCCGGTTTTTTCCACTTTTCGAGAAAAGCCTGGTATTGATGTTGAGTACGCAACAAGCCCAAAAGTCCCGAAAGAGGACTGTATTCAATGAGAGGTGAAGTTGGATCCATTTCTTCCAAAATTCTAATCACTTCATCTGCAAAGGCGATATATAAATCGGACGTATACAAGCGTTCATAATCAATATCCTTTGCTCCTTTGAACCGTGCCCGCTGGAACTGGGTCCGTCCGGGATGGATGGAGGGAAGCCATTGATTGTATTGATACAATATATAATGTTTGAATTGTGGATATTGGACCTGAAGTGAATCAAAAAAAACGACCAATTTTTCGAATTCGGAGATGCCTTCTTGTTCCGTCGCCTCGAATAATTTCATCATAAAGGAAGGCTGAAAGATAGAATCTTGCCGGTTATGAAGTGTATCGCGCAGAGTTGTAAATTGTGCGGTTGTTTCAAAACCTTCAATTTGTGCGGTGGCTTTTTGCTTGGGAGACCGGTAAAGTGTTGGTTTCAGAACGATGGGCGATCCATCCGCAATATTGTTGAATGCGGCATAGTCCGGCACCAATTCTGTTGTAGGCTGGTTCAAATCGTAAATGACTTGATTTTTTTCCGACCAGAATTTGTATGAATCCCCCTTTTTTATAACGCCTTCTTCGAGTGCATATACATCACCTTCTTTTTTTAATGCGACCCAGTCAGGTCC
>JAFGEC010000683.1 GCA_016931775.1 Candidatus Zhuqueibacterota bacterium
GTGGGTGATTCGATATCCCTTGTAATTTCAATAACACGACCCGTCGTATTTGAAGGCGAAGTCGGGCCGTCGTCTTCATCTCCACACATCAGAAAAAACGGCAAAATTAAACATAAGGCGATTTTAACTTTCATCTCTTCACCCTTTCATAATAAAGTTTTCCGGACAGATGGCCTTGCACTCAAAATCCGGTTTGTAATACGCATTTCCCCCACACAATTCTCTTTTAAATCCAATCCCACTCTTTCATGGCAAAATACAGGGCTTCAGGACCGGAAAATCTGAGCGCACTGGCGATTTTATGGGTACGCAACAGATTCCAGGTTTCAGACATCGTCGCCATTAAAATAGATCCCGCTTCGCGATCACGCGGGAACATACCACCCACAGCAAGACCGGAGATCCGAACGGCAAATACGAATCGGATCTCTACATTATAAAATTCCTCATCGGATCGGGGTGGCTCGATATAATTGTAAATCTTTAGGGGTGTCAGATCACCTTCGGAGATCAGATTGTTTGCATCTTCCAAATCCACATTCACCTCTTCATAGGCTTCGGATCGAGCGGCTTGCTGAGGATTTTTGGTGCCGGTGTGTCCGGCAAATGATATATCCAGATAGCCGGGTGAATCGGAGACGATTTCGGACCGTTGCTGTAAAACGACCAGCCTGCCGGGAGTAAACAACATACCATGGACGCACGCATGCCGAAGCCACAACCAATGACACAAGCCACGCAAGCATTGCGTCCCATTTTTGGAGCCATCGGATTCATACAGATCCAGCTTTTCAAAGAAATCGTGATCCGGCGGCAAATCACCGACAACCGGCCAACTCGTGACCTCCTCCTGGATGTCGGCTATCTCCTCCCCTTTGAGTACATGATCGTTTTTAATGACATGACGGCGAAGGACGGCAAGGCGGTCTCGCTGTTTTTGAGTCAGTGAAATCATGGGCACTCCCTTCTGAAGAGAAAAAAGTGTAAATATCCTGCTATATTTCAGAGAACAAAAATTAGATGGTTTTCTTTTCCAGCCTGTTTCTGCTATGGATAAAGGTACATGGGAAAATTGAAAGTTATGAAAAAACAATTCAATATAAAAAAGTACAAATCAAAATGGGGAATTGCAAGTAAAAAACCAGTATTCAGAACGGATAAAAAATATTTTGCTACCGCGGCACGCTTTATTTCAACAATAATAACTTTTTTATATCAAAGACACTCTTACCTTCCAGCCGACAAAAATAAACACCTCCGGACAAACCGGTTGCGTTCCAGGTCGCTTTATGGTATCCGCCGGACATATATTGAGAAAGCAGGGTTTCGACCTTGCGTCCTTGCACGTCATAAACGGCCAGGGTTACATCTTCCGAACGATCAAGTTCGAACTCTATGGTGGTGGAAGGGTTGAAAGGATTCGGATAGTTTTGCATTAGCCTAAACTTATGCGGAGCGGTTTTTTTCATTTTTTGAACCGTGGTCATTTCGGACAGTTTGGCGGATTCGAGAATACCGACCGATAGCCCATCGGAGTCGATCAGATAGACATCAATTTTTTCCGTACCTTCCGGAATATCGATAACTTCGTTCAAGACCAATGTCTCTTGCGGTGTAACCGGATGGGGCGTTCCCCAGCCAAGAATATTCTCATCTTTATCCACAAAAGCTGCGGAAACAGAGCCGGTATAAAAAACACCATAGGTGGCGTGCAGTGTTGAGGTTTCGGGTTGGAAAGTCAACTTGCCGGCGATGGCACCTGCGTGATTGGCATGTAATGTCGGGCCATGCAGCTTGGCGGCATACCAATCCTCTACAAATGTGTACGACCCGCCGTTGGGGGCAAGGTCCATCATAGGACTGACAACCTCGACCTCCAGGTACAGGGGATTGCTGCTGATCCATACCTCCACATGAGCTTCCTCATCCGGATAGGACTGGCCCTCAAATAGCTGAAAAACTTTGACATAAGTATAGCCATCCCTCTCATCCACGTAACTGACCCAGCCCTCATGGGAATCGGCGAAAATCTTTTTACCTTCCGGTTTGAACTGCACTCCGAAAATACCGGGTGCGACCTCACCAACCCATGCTTTGGATGTGGCCGACCACCGGACACCATCTTCACCGTACCGGCTGTCCGGATTGATGGTAAAATAAACCCAAAAATTTTCAAAGTCCCTTTCGCCGGGATGGTTGACAATGGCTTGTGTGATATCCCACACACTCCAGTCGGCTTTTTCCGATCCGTCATTATAAATAGTCTGTGCAACTCTAACGCGACTGGTACCTCTATAGATTGTTGTGGCCCGCTCAAAGCGTAAATTGGGGGTTATCCATTTCTCCAACTGGCTTTTTACGTGCAAACTCACGCTATCCGGGGTGTCGGCTGTAATATTCGCTTCATACAATCCAAAATCAATTACAGGTGGCGGAGGCCATCCCCAACGATCCTGCGGTGCCGGCCAGTTTTTAAATCCGCCGATATTGGGCCAACCGGAGTTGGAAGCCGGTGTATAAGTTTTACCCAATTCGTCCTCGTTGGCAAAAATAGAATGGTGTTCGCCCAGGTCGTACTGCATGATCCGCGCGCCAATGGCCGGCATTGTCGCCACGGTGATTAAATCGTTTTCCATTACAATTGCTTGCCATCCCCACTCTAAATAATTGTCAACGGTACGAATACTGGTTTTATTTTCCTGGGCTGAAACAACGGAGAAAATCAACAGGGTAAAAATAACAGCTTTTTTCATGATCTACCTTTCAATTTTTAACTCATTTTTAGCCGGTCTATTTCACCAGCAAAATTTTACTCACTCTGGTCTGGCCTCCACATTGCACATGAATAAAATATATCCCGCTGGATACATCAATTCCGTATTCACTCTTGCCATCCCATACAACACCGAAAATTCCCGGTAACTGTGATTGCTGCAACAGCGTGCGAATTTTTTCACCACGCAAGTTGTATACTGTAATAAAAACTCTGCCTGGTGCCGGAACGGAATACCGGATTGTCGTTCGGGCATTAAATGGATTTGGATATGCCGGAGAAACCTGAAAAACTGCCGGATTTTGTTTTACGGGCACGCAGGTATTGAGATCCGGAGGCTGAGGCGGCACAACAGAATTGATTTTGGAGAAGGATGTCGTTCTCGAAACGGCCGCTCCACCAACATAAAGATCACATTCATCTGATACCAGAATCCAGTATCCCTGTTGGGGCTCTATGCTTTCGGTAAAAACATACTGCTGATGCGGAGTATCGAAATGGCATACCGGCCAAACCAGTTTTCCGGCCGGAATAGTGTAAAGCTGATTTACCGGCAAGGTATCATAGACACCTCCGATCAAATACCAACCGGGCGAATCGAGATGGATAGTATAGTCATTTATGGGAACAATATTGAATTGCGCTTGTGAGGGTGTATCAAAATAAAGCCAGAATCCGACACCCGGTTCAAGTACATCTTTTTGTATATAAGTTGTGTTTTCATAAAAAAAAGCGCCCGCCGCATCGGGAAAAAGGATGGCGACATTCATATCCTTTGCCAGACCGGGAATGGAAACCAAATACCAACCCTCCACCGGAAAGGAATAACCGATCGGGACGCCCGGGTACACATATTCAAACGCCCCAATGTCGAATTCGGCCAAAAAATCTCCGTTTCCGTCCTGAGGCCGCGGGGTATTTTCAAAGTCAAAATCCGGTGCCGAGCCAGCCGTTCCCGCATCAATAGCCGGAGATTCAGGCAAGAGAGAAAAATCACAAAAAGCCGGGGCGGCAAACAGAGGATCGCCGATAACAGGAAAATCACCGTAAATCTCTTCATCATCATATCCGCGAAAACCGTCGATCAGATTATACTCTGCGGTCAAATTATCCCGCACCTCCGCTCTTGCCCGTAATTGAGATTCAAAATTCCGGCTTAAAATATTATTACGTACCACAAAATTTTCATCGTCCGGATTTTTACTGCCCAGAAAAATCCCCTGTCCGAGAGGCCAATTGTCAACATGATGCCCGCAATTTACCACAGTGTTATTGATGATATACACATTTTTTTTTGTTCCACCGCTGGGATTAACCCAGTTGGTTATTTCAATGCCGGAGTACCAGCAATCATAAACAATATTGTTAAAAACGGTAACATTCTCAACATCTCCGTAAATTTCCGCTCCAATCGCAATACCGGTGCCCACATGATGTATCCTGTTGTTGTAAACCTGTACGTCATGCAAGTGATCGGGACGTTGTGACATGTAAGCGTCGATATAAAGGCCCACCTCATAGTCGTCATGCACGTCGGGATCGTAATCCTTCGGCAGATCATGGATGTAGTTATGATGAACACGACCGCTATAGCTGTTGTTTTTTACATCCAATCCTTCTCCGCCTGAGGCTAAACCCACACCATCGTGCACCTCATTATAGCAAATTTCAAAATTATTCACATGAGAAATTGACAAACATTCTTGTGTTCCACCATTCACTGCACGCCGGATGTCGTTTCGCCGGACATAGGCATGATGACAGTGATGTAAAAGGATCCCGGATGATCTGGTATCGTAGGTCTTGTTGTCTTCAATAGTCAAATAACCGGATTCCTGGGCAAACACACCCGCCCATCCGGAATATTTGAATTTAAATCCGGATATTTTTATACAGCTGTCACGATACATATGAAACAATCCGCCCCAACCCGAAACATCGATACCCGTACCGTCAATAACAACACTGTCTCCCAGGGAGGGTTCCGCATGGTAAACAATATCCTGACCGGGTAAACCTGAGTACTGGGGTTTGATCTGTTCGCGGTATACACCCCCCGCAACATGCACGACAGTCGAAGGCCCTGCCAGGTCAGCCGCCTTTTGAATCGTCGCAAAAGCAGAACCGGGCGTTAAACCGTCGTTCAAATCATCACCGGTCCGGGCATTCACCCAAAAATCGCTGACACTGGGGATCTGATATAGGATATCATCGAACAGGACGGTACCCAGGGCTAATCCTTCCTGATAGCTATTGCACTTGCCGATTTCAAGTATTTTACCGTCGGTATGTTCATGCACAATGCCGGTGACCTGCCTAGCCAACACATCATCGATCCATAGCTGGATAGAGTTGTTGATATAATAGACCAGTGTGATTTTTTGCCAGCCATTGATCAATGGGACGGAACCGCTTACATAATCATATTGAGAACCAGATGGATCCCGCCATTCCAGATAGGCGTAATACCCGCCATCGATTTGACGCAGCCGTACCCCGATAATAGAGTGCCATTGAATATTGTCCTTTACCGTAGCAAGAAGAATGGATTCGCCCGGGATCCAGTTGCCGATTTCGGGCAGTTGGACATCGTTTGGATTGAACCAAAAAGTATAATACCCTTGACGAGCAGGATGTACGTTATATCGATACAGATAACTCTCACTTGTCACATCTACTCCCAATGCCGTGGAACCGTTTCGCCCTTCGCCCGGAACCAGGAAAGGCTGGTAGAACGGAACATTTTCAGGCACGTTTTCCCAGTCGTTTAAATTTCCGGATTCAAAATCTTCCTTGACAATATCCCAAACCGGCGGCATGACCGGTTGGGCGTTCAAACCGATACCCCAAAAAAGGGATATTATAAACAGGACGTTTTTGCACATATTCCGTTCCTAACATCACATAGATTTATATTCCGTAATTCACCAATTCGGACGAAAAAAAATCAACGAGAAAGAGACCGCCACCCTTTTAAAATCCCTTTCATTTAAATATTGTATCTTAATATAAAAAAAAAGGTGATTAAAATCAAGAATGAATGGTACAAGGTATCCCTCAAAATTTTATTTATACTGAAAATCATATCGATACAATCAAACATGCTTCTGTACTTCAGTCTATTTATTTTTGACCTCGCGCAGAGCCGCAGAGACACAGAGATTTTAGCCGGGCAATTTGGATGAATACGCAGACTTTTTATTATTTTTTTTTTTAATAAATTATAATAAATGAAATTTTTGACAAAACTCTTGACTTAAGCCTTGTCCCTCTTCGATGTACCCTCTGCGGCTCCGCGGCTCTGCGCGATCAATCAGTCGAAATCACAGA
>JAFGEC010000684.1 GCA_016931775.1 Candidatus Zhuqueibacterota bacterium
AAATCCTTTATCCTTCAAGTGCCAGCCCCCGTGCTGAAAACAGCACTTTTGTCAAATGGTATTTGCTGGTTTGATCCAGCGTATATCGGGCAAGTAACGAATAGGGCAAAAACAGCACGTGAGGCAAATTTGCCGGCACACCCCGCCCCGACGTTATAATGAGCCGTGTAGCGGGAGCATTTTTTAGCCGCGTCTCGATCCACAATTTAATCTCTTCACGGCCTGTTCCAACCAGTTTTTCAATGACGCCCAAATGAATGATCATAAAGTGGACCCGCTTTTCTTTTATCTGTCGGTCGATCCACGTTTCAATTTTTATTCTGTCCTTATCGGTAAACTGTTGTCGAAACAGATCGATTTCGAGATCGGGAAGCGTAATTTTCATACGGCGCAGGGATTCCGAAAGTGTAAACGCCTCACAGTATTTATCTCTCCGAAAAAAAGCTTCATATTGAATGCGTTCGTCAACAACGGCAACCGTTGTATACGCCGCCTCCATAAATTCGCACACAATCCAGTCCTGTTTGTTTTTATCCACTTCAGCCAGTCGACTCAAAATCAGACCGGTAGGACTTGCACTGCCGTATGCCTGATAGAACGTAAGACGATCAATACGGCCAGGATCCTGTGAAAGCAATATTTTGTAGTAATCCCCATGGAGATCAAAGACCAGTTGCCGCCGCTTGCCGTCTGTTGTCAAAGTATAAAGAGTAACGCGGGGATTGCCGTTTTTTTCCACTGACAGTACGTTCATCATATCCGGTACGTTGCCCCAAAGCCATTTTATATATTCACGCCATAAAAAAGCGTAAAACGGCACCATTTCAGTATTCAGGGCATCCATAACGGACGATAGGGACAACCGGGGATATCCTTTTACCGTTCGAGAGTCGGAGGCATAAAGGACTCGAAACGGAAAAATTTGAACGTTGTTTTTTAAAATACGCCAAATACCCTTTGAGGGCTCAATCAGTAACATCATCTCGTGTTCCGACTTTGCGGAAAAGGTCAACAATTGTGATTCGCTCAGGATGTCTACTCCCCAGTATTTCACGGCTGGAGACTCATCTCGACGGGGAAATCCGCTATCCGGCACCACAACAAGTACCTTGTGAGGTTTCAGCAGATAAAATTCATAACCAAGATGAGAACTCATGTCACATGCTTTGAGCAGGGGCATTTGTTTATTTTGCCCGTTATAACCTGGACAATAAGCCGGATCATCGATATGTTCGGGTTCGATTTTACGCAAATAAGCTGCTGCGATTTTCATTTCCATCATACCCCAGGCCTCAAGACGCAGGGTTCCATCCTGTTTAATAATAGACTCGTCGATATATTGATTCAAAGTAGAAACGAGATCCGGCCGGCCGGATAATGTTTTCAGATTATCCACAATCCGAACTCGATAATATTTCTCACTCTGTTGTTCCGGCTCATCAACAAGAACAGACAATTTGAGAAAATCCTGAATCACAGCATGTTTGGAGCTATTGCGGATTATGTTCTCCAATAAAACATAAAAAGCTTGAGCGCCAAGCACATCATTCGGTAAAGAGATAATAGGATCCTGTGCCAGGGAGCGGGAGGTCATTGTTTTTCCGTTAAAGATGACGGTCAATTTAATCCGGTCGCCACGCAATGATGTACCGCTGATGTTATCCAGCAGTAAAACCTGATTGAGTTTAAATTCATTGCATATATCCTGATAAAAGCGCCGCGGCATGGTAACCGACGAACCGGCGGTGGAG
Organism: Candidatus Zhuqueibacterota bacterium; assembly: GCA_016931775.1. GTDB lineage: Bacteria > Zhuqueibacterota > Zhuqueibacteria > Residuimicrobiales > JAFGEC01 > JAFGEC01. Next base: position 1,752 of record JAFGEC010000684.1, read on the forward strand.
ATATCGGCAATAAAATCCATTCGTGTACGGAGATAGGAATTGAATTGTGCAATATCGCCGGGCAGGACATTGCTAAACCGCTCTGGGGACGACAATCCGGCCAGAACATGGGAGCCGATATTATGGGACATATTTCTTGACATGACAACAGCAACCGCCGAGCGCCTGCTGGCCTTTTTCGAATTTTCCAGGCTCACCAGCAACCGTCGTTTTTCAACAATGGCATCGAGAAGACCGACGATTTCAATAATTCGATCACGAACATAAGATACGTTTTTTACTAGATCTACGTTAAGCAGTGACGGCAGTTTCAAAATCAAAAGTTTATTTTTATAGCGGGATTGCACATCTCCCAGCTCAGGCCACTCAAACATCCTGCGTTGTAATAACGGGTACAATGGAATAAACACAGTATGGTTGCTTATTCGCCAAAGCCCGGATTTCCTGGAAACCTGTGACTGGCTGCTTTCGATTTTTATTTCATCCCAGTTATGCAGATAATGTAAATGATTTTTCCAAAACAACAGCGGATCGTCGGTGGCATCTATATAGCCGTCGATAACATAATTCTGTATTCCCTCTTTAAAGGCGTTGTTGAGCTGATTTTGAAATACATCCATTCTCGGCAAAAAATAATCCATACCTTTTTGACGGCTCGAAGTATCGAGAAAATAAATACCCAAAAAACCACGCAACGCGCCCTGCATGAACACCGGACCGTCGTATACGGGCAAATACATATGATAATCATAGGAGGCGGGTGAATCTGTTTTTAAATTTTGTACAATGGATACCCAATCCTGATAAAAATGAATTCCTTTTTCAAATTCGGGTTTAAAAAAACCGTCCACTTGCCGAAATACTTTGTCATCAATTTTTATCAAGGGAAAACCAGCCACATCGGTTTCCGATAACAAGCGTGCCAGGTAAACAGAATTGAGGTGCTTTTGATGCATTTCCAAAACCCGGCCGGGATTAAATTGAATGGGTATTTGATAAGAAAAAGAGAGATGAAAAACAGCGGTTATCCAT
>JAFGEC010000113.1 GCA_016931775.1 Candidatus Zhuqueibacterota bacterium
CAGGCCGGTATTGAAGGCGGATTGACCATTCGCGGCGGCGGCGCAGATGAGGCGTTGTTTTTAATGGATGGTGTGACGCTTCGAGATCCGAGAAATAACAAACCGATCATGGGCATCGCGCTCAGTTCCATTAAAGAAGTGTCGGTTGAACGAGGCGGCTTTAATGCCGAATACGGTCAAGTGCGTTCGGGCGTTGTCAACGTGGTCACCAAAGAAGGCAGTAAACGTGCTTACCACGGCCGAATCGAGTTTAAATTCAGTCCTCCGGCCAATAAATACTTTGGTACCTCGCCTTTTGACAGAAATTCCTTCTGGCTTCGCCCCTATGTTGATGACGAAGTGTGCTGGACCGGTACAAAAGGAGAGGTTTTCGAGGACCTGAACGGCAACCAGTTCTGGGACGAAGACGAGCCCTATACGGATGTCAATAACGACGGCCGCTGGACAGGCTGGGACAAATACACCCAACGGCAAAACCTGAGTTTCGAAGGGTGGAACGCCGTTTCGAGGCGGTTACTGAGCGACGACGATCCCACAAACGATCTCTCGGCTTACGGTGCACAGCGGGTTTTTATGTATGAAACGCGAAAACAACCGCCCCTTGATCAGCCGGATTACAATGTCGATGCCGGATTCGGCGGGCCGGTACCTATTGTCGGTAAACAGCTTGGAAACCTGAGGTTTTTTACGGCATTCCGCCGGTACCGGGAAATGCTGCTGGTTCCGCTGACACGGGATGATTATGTGGATTACGACTGGTCTTTAAAACTCAACTCGGATATCTCCCCATCCATGAAGCTTGCCATTACGGGAGAAATCGGTAAACAATATACCATGCAGCAGAATTGGTCTTATTATTACCTGCGCTACCCAAATGAAATCGCCGGAGTGTTTGGAGACCGGCTGGGTCCTCTGTTCGGAACCGGTTACTTCAGCCTGGCGGATATCGGAAATAAATCCGTTGCGGCCAAATTGACCAACTTTATCAATTCACAGACGTTTTATGAAATTTCACTCGAGCATATTACCCGTCAATATTATACACGTCCGCCTGAAAGAAGAGATCTGAACACCCTGTATGAAATTGTACCCGGGTATTTTGCAGATGAAGCGCCGTTTGGTTACGATCCCGATGACAAGGTGGGGATTTCCGGTATGCTGTTTGGCGGATTTACCTGCAAGCGCCGTGATGATACCCGGGCATCGGCTACCACTTTAAAAATGGATATGACCAGTCAGCTCAACTTCAGCAATCTGGCAAAAGCCGGATTTGAATTTGTTTACAATGACATTAATTTTGATTACGGTACCATTGCCAACTATTCCGATTCCCGTTATGAGGAACACGTTCATCTTCTCGCCAAACCATTACGGGCGGCGGTTTATGTCCAGGACAAACTTGAAACCAAGGGATTTATCATGAATGTGGGCTTGCGTCTGGATTACAGCAATTCCAATACGGACTGGTGGAACGTCAACCCATATGACAACAAATTTTTCACGGCAAAATACAATGAAAGCCAGGTTTTTCCCATGATAAAAGCCAAATCACAATGGCAATTAAGTCCCCGGCTGGGCATTTCACATCCGATAACGGAAAATTCAAAACTGTTTTTCAATTACGGCCATTTTAAGCAGATGCCCTCATACGAAACATTATTCCAGATCGGACGGGCTACCGACATGAGGATGACCACATTTGGCGATCCAAATCTCACGCTGGCCAAGACAATTTCCTACGAACTGGGATATGACCATGCCCTGTTCCGTTATTATCTATTGCAGGTTTCGGCGTTTTATCACGATATTTTCGACCAGCAGGATGCAACGACTTTTACTTCTATCGGGGGCATCGTTTATAACCGGACCACCAGCAACAATTATGAGGATATTCGCGGTGTCGAGTTGACATTGAAAAAGAGTCAAGGCCGATGGTGGACATTTTTTGCCAATTACACCTATCAGGTCACCACATCCGGCCATTTCGGCAGGGATCAGGTATACCAGGATCCTTCAAAACAGAAGGAATACGACGAGGCTACTGTCAACCTATACCAGGAACGTCCCATCCCCCGACCCTATGCCCGCGCCAATTTTACATTATTTACGCCCGATGATTACGGTCCGCAGTATAGCGGTATATACCCCTTGGGCGGATATTCCCTGAATTTTCTGTTTAACTGGCAAGCCGGTCAATGGGTTACCTGGAATCCCAAGAACATTACATCCATTGCCAATAACGTTCAGAGGACGGATTACATGAATACCATTATGCGGTTCGGTAAGACGCTTAATTTTAAAAAGTTCCGCATTTTTGCCTTTATCGATATTCAGAATCTTTTTAATTACAAGCGCATGTCCATGGCCAATCTCGGCGGCACGGCGGGCGACAACGATTTTTATTATTACAGTCTGCACCTGCCGGAAAGTAAAGCTTATGACAATATACCCGGCAATGACCGGATCGGCAGCTATCGAAAACCGGGTGTGGCGTACCAGCCCATGTTTTGGCGCGGCATGATCGATTACGAGAACGATATCGGTGAAGGTGGTGTCATCTATTACGATAAATCCACAAAAAAATACATGGAATATGTCGACGGCGAATGGGCGAAAGTCAATCAAAATCGTCTGGACAAAATCCTCGATGACAAAGCTTATATCGATATGCCGAACCAGGATTCTTTTACTTTTCTGAATCCGAGACAAATATTCTTCGGCATACGGCTTTCCATGGATTTAAACTAAAAATAGTGGAGCTTATATATGAAAACGGTAAAGATTCACAAATGGTTTGTTTTGTTTTCATTTATTTTTCTGTTCGGAGTTTCCGCTCACCTTTATGCTCAGGCGATCGGTGCGTCGGGTGAGTTGAAATGGCTGCGCATTAACTCACTGCACGCTTATTTCTCGGAACAGGGTGCTGAAAGCGAAACGGGTGGCACCGAGAACAATAACGTCACTTTTTCCTGGCCGGGGCAGTACGGCATCTCCCAGTCAACCATGCGCGCGAACGGTATGTGGCTGGGGTGTAAAAATTACTACGACGCCAAGGTGGATAAAATCTTTCCGGTGATGGTCACCAATGTCGGACCGAAACCCAATGAATACGAAGACCGGCCGATTTTTGATGCTGTGGATTTCAAGCTTGTGGGAAAATTCGAACATCCTATCGTTGCAGTGGATGGCGAGCTGGCCACCAGTAATACCCATTACGACGTTCTGGATGATATCGACGAAAACCTGCCCGCCGACCGTATGATTCTGATCAAAAACCACACATCCATCGGCGTCACCGTGACAAAAAAAGTATATGCCTTTACCCAACAGAACCATGAAAACTATTATATTTATGACTATGTCCTCAAGAACACCGGTATCATTGATAATGAGGGCACAACCAACGGACAGAAGATTAAGGATTTTTATTTTTATCTGACCCACCGGTATGCGTTATCCGGTGAGGCCATTATCCCCAACCAACCGACATGGGGTGCGAGCAATTCCGCATGGGGACGCAATGTTGTGACTGATGTGATGGGTACAGATCCGGCATCACCGGACTATAAATACCGGGCCCACATGGCCTGGTACAGCCCGCATTCGGAGCAACCGGTAGAAGATGATTGGGGTTGTCCCAATTACAATGATGACGGTGTTTTGGCAGCCGCAAAATTTGTCGGTTTTGTGGTATTACACGCGGATAAATCAGCGGCGGAAAAGTCGGACGACCTGTCTCAGCCGCACACGACACATTACCAGGATACCGATTCTCCGGCATTGCAGCGCGCCACATCGCAATACGATGAAAATATCATGAACCAGCGTTATGATTACATGACCGCAGGGCATGCCGTCCGGTCTCAGGCGGAAGAAGTCGAATTATCCGGATTGTATGCCGACAAGTGGGGGCCGGGTATCGGCGGCACGACCATCGTCGAGGGTTTCGGGCCGTACCAGCTGGAGACTGGCGACAGCCTCCATTTTGTCCTCGCCGGTGGTGTGGCTGGTTTGAGCCGGGACGTCAACAGAAAAGTCGGCGGTAATTGGTTACTGTGGACCAACCATACGGCGAATCCCACGCTTCTTTTGCCGGATGGTTCCGAGACGACCGATTACAATAATTATAAAAAAGAGTGGGTTCTCTCCTGCAAGGATTCCCTCGAAAAGTTGTTTGAAAATGCTCTGGCAAACTATGCGGCAGGATATAGTATCCCGCAGCCACCACCGCCGCCCAAAGAATTTCGGGTAAAATCCGGTGGCGACCGGATACAGTTCTCATGGTCCGATAATGCAGCGTCATGGCCGAATTTTGACGGCTATGTGGTTTACCGCTCGGAAGGTTCCGTAATGGCGCCCAAGACGGTTTACAAAAAATTGTTCGAGTGTTCCGGAGCCAATGTGGTCCATTCATACGATGACACATCGGCGGTGCGCGGTTTTGATTATTACTATTATATTCAATCCAAAGACGACGGTTCCACCAATCGGGTTAATCCGGGCGCTCCCCTGAGAAGCAATATGTTTTGGACCTTGACCAGCAAACCCGCCACATTGCAGCGTACACCCGGTAATGCACTGGAAGAGGTGCGTGTGGTTCCGAATCCTTATGATATCCGCGCCCGGGCATTCCAGTTTGGCGAGGATTTTCAATACGATCGAATCGCTTTTTATGAACTCCCACCCATGTGCAAGATCAAAATTTTTACTGAACGGGGTGACCTGATCTGGGAAAAAGATCATACGGATGGGTCCGGCGATGAATTATGGGACAGTATGACGTCATCCGGTCAGATCATCGTCAGCGGTATTTATATTCTTGTTGTCGAAGTTACTGAAGACATCGAGGCAAGTGATGATGTTTATGCCGCCCGTGATTATGTTGACCCCAAATCAAAAAAGCAGGTTTATCAAAAAGGGGATCTGCTTTATAAAGCAGGGCAGCGCATGTACAATAAGGGTGAGTCAGTGTTCCGTAAATTTGTGGTCATTCGATAAGGAGTTATTTCATGAAAAGAATAAAAATACATTTTATGGCCTCGCTGTTTCTTGTATCTCTTTTTGTCACAGCAGGGAGTGCAGCGGAAAATTCAAAACTCGCTCAATCGGGTTTTCAATTTCTGAGCGTCGTCTCCGATGCGCGGGCGGCAGCAATGGCTGAAGCCATGACCAGTCTTCAATTCGGTTCCGCTGCATTGTTTTTTAATCCGGCGGGCATGGCCGAAATGAAATTTTTGGTCGATGTTACGGTGAGCCAAAACAGATGGATAGCCGATATCGACCATATGACGGGCAGTCTCGCCTTGGCTCCGGCCGGTGGAAGATACGGTGTATTCGGTGTCAGCCTGCAGACAGTGGATTATGGTGATTTTTATGGTACCCGCATTGACAAATCTTCCGAACGCGGATATATCGACACGGAGGTTTTTTCACTGTCCGCTCTGGCGGCCGGTGTCGGTTATGCCAAACAACTCACAGACAGATTCAGCGTCGGCGGACAGATTCGCTATGTCAACCAGGACCTGGGTGATAGTATTATTCCATTGTATACATCTATCACCGATTCGGCAGGCGTTACCATACCGGATACATCTGAAAAGAAGGTCGGCAGCGATTTGACACCTCTGGCGTTTGACTTTGGTACCCAGTTCAGAACCGGATTTAAAAGCCTTGTTTTCGGCATGTCGGTTCGTAATTTTTCCCGCGAAATCAAATATGTCGAGGAGGGATTCCAGCTCCCGCTGGTCTTTAATCTGGGTATATCAATGGATGTTCTTGATTTTGTAGAGGAAAAACCCTTCGATCAATCGCTGTACCTGTGCATCGATGCGAGCCATTACCGGTCACATGATGAACAGATTAAAATCGGACTCGACTACCGGGTGATGGACATACTGGCATTGCGCGGCGGATATATCAGTAACAATGACGAGAGCGGATTTTCTTTCGGCTTAGGTGTTTCCTATTTTGGTGTTATGCTTGATTATGCATATACACCGTTTGGCCTGTTCGATAATGTGCAGCGTTTGACGGCTCGGTTTTCGTTGTGATCAAAAGTCAGTTGTATAAACACTGTAAAATCAAGAACATTTTGAATATGGATAAGAAAATATCCTCATCAGCTCAAGTAAATCGGGAGATATCGATGAAACTTTTAAAATGTATGCTTTTTGTTTCGGCGCTTTTTGCTCTTTTAATCTGTCCGGGATGTAAGATGGATGAGCCGACGGCGCTCTACAAGCAAAAATATACGTCCGCAGAAGCGCCGGTCATTACCGAAATAACTCCGGTTGCCGGAGCGCCGGCCGGTGTGAACTATATCAGTCTGAAGGGCAAGAATTTTTCACCGGATATCAGCAAAACACAGGTCTATGTGGACGGTTATACGGCGGAACTCACACACCTGGATTCGGTTTCCATAACTTTCCGCAGACCGGACCGTACGGGTGATTCTACTTCGATTAAGGTGAACGTTTTCGGCGCTGCCGCTCTGGGTGTGCTTGAACCTTATAAAATTGATCCTGTATATGAGCCGTTTGGTAAATTTATCAGCGGCGATCGAATCGGCGGAATTGCCGTTGACAAGTCTGAAAATCTTTATGTTGTCGAGAACAATACCGCACACACCGTATATAAAATCGATCCCCAGGGTAACAAGACGGTTGCCGGGCACACCGATGGTAATATAAACGGTGCGACAATCGGACCCGACGGCAATCTTTATGTTTTTATCCGAAAAAGAGAGATATACATGTTGGATCTGGCTGCCGGAGTGGACACACTGGCGCTCTGGACCAGTGTCGGTGCAAATATGACGAGGGGTTGTTTTGACGATTTTGGTAACCTGTATACCAGCGGTGCAAAGCGCTCCGATGTGGTCGTTGTGACTCCAGACCTCAGCAACCGGAGTCTGGGTCTTTATCCGAATGATGAGATTTTTTGCATGCAAGTTTATGAAAATTACCTTTATCTGTTGGTCGAGGTCGCTTCACCGAATGAATCCAAACCCGCGCTGGCGATCTGGCGTCATGCCATTTTGGATGCCAGCGGCAATCTTGGAGACCGTGATTTGCTGCTTGACTGGAGTACCACCGAAGAATATGCCGAGTCGGCTCCCCTCACTTTTGCCGTGGGCAATGACGGAAATATCTATATTGGTACGGATTATACGTATCCGATTATGTTTTATAATCATCAGGACGGCTCCATGGATATGGTATACAAGGCCATTTTACCGACAAGCGCGGAAATGCTTGCGTGGGGTACCGGTAATTATATGTACATGGTTTTGGGCGGAGAAGCCTGGAACGTGCTGAGATTGAGTATGGGAGTACCTGAAGTGCGGGATTTCGGAAAATCACGGTAAAGCCGACAATTATATTACAATTTGGATGAATAAATAAATTTTTCTGTGCTTGATTGTCTAATTTCCCGTCATTTCGGATTACTCCACCACCCATTCATGAATTCCTGAGGAGTTTTCTTCCGGTAATTTGACTTTCAATCGTAATGCCGACGCTTTTATGGGACTAAAATCAGCAATACTCCATCCGTCCTTTATTACAGGATATTCACATTGGATTTTTTCCCATGTCAAATCCGTTTTGTATTCCAGCTCCCATTGTGCCGGGATTCTGCAACCTCTGTACGGACCGTCATCAAACCAATAAACTTTTGATTTACTGATCGTTTCGACTTGTTCAAAATCGTATTGTACCCACATCCATTGATTGTTATCGGGCCACCAGTGGTAGAACGGCCAACTGTGATCATTGGAATTTTTCGGTTCGTACTGATCGCACAATGCGAATAATGACTTGGATTGTTTTTGTGCGGTTATTTTACTTTTACTCGCAATCGTCGGGGCCGGTAATGGTTTTACGGCGCTGTCGTTGACCGGCAGCCAGACCATCATCTCCCCGGCTCCCCGGTTGTTCCAGGCAAAATAGGGAATCAGGAAAACAGGCTCCGGTTCTTCTATATTTATGGTTCCCTGGTTGTTATAAGAAGTGGCCCGGGCGGTTGTGTGAATCACTTTTATTCCATTATACAAGGTGTCATTATAGGAGGCTTCGAATTGAGCCGAATCGCTGAACAGCAGGTTGAGTACTCTTTTAGAAAAACTAAACGGCCATTCGGCACAGAATACGACGGGCCCCCTCTGTATGGCCATCCTGCCGCGGTCGGCCTCTACTCTTGGATCGGCTGCTATTTTCCTGACATCCATGGGAAGATCGAGGACGACTTGGTCGCCCCGTTTCCATTTTCTTGATAAAGTAGCATATCCGTCTATGAGCCTGTAATCAACTTTTTCCTCATTCACAGACACAAAGACTTTCGGATCGATATCGTCCTTATTAACGTACAGATTTCCCGGAATCACTTCGTTCCTCGCCCAGCCGGGTATTCGTACTTTAAAATCGAATTTTACAGACGATTCGGGATTTATTTTAAACACCACACGTCCATCCCACGGATATTCTGTTTCCTGTTCAATTTCCAGTTTAATCCCCTGAAACTCTATATCCGCATGATTTGCCATAAAAAGATTCACATATACATTTTTATCATCGTTGGCATAAATATATCCGGGAATGGATGGAAGCAGGCGGGCGACGTTGGGGGGACAACAGGCACAACCGAACCACTTGCTTCTCTCGTGTTGACCAAACGATTCCAATACGTTCGGATAGAAAAAGCGGTCGCCCGAAATTGAAACGCCCGATAAAAAGGAATTGTACAATACTCTTTCAATTACATCATAATATTTACTATCGCCGTCATACAAAAACATACGGTAATTCCAGAATATATCGCCGACGGAAGCACAGGTTTCGCAATAGGCCGACATGTTCGGCAGGACATAGGGTGGGTCAAATCCTTCATTGCCGCCACCGGAACCGATTCCGCCGGTAATATAGGTTTTTTGAGTGACCAGATTCTCCCAGATGGTTTGCACGGCATGAATATATGAAGTATCGTTGTACATGGCTGCAATGTCAGCCATACCCGAATACATATAGGTGGCTCTTACCGCATGACCCACCGGTTCTGTCTGGTCGACAACCTTCTGATGTGCCTGACAGTACTCTTCACCGCCGGGGCCGCGAACGTCAAGAAAAAACTTTGCCAGGTCGAGATACTCTTTTTTACCGGTTACATTGTACAATTTAACCAATCCCATTTCCACAACCTGGTGTCCCGGATAGATTAAAAGTTTTCCGGGCCCGAAATCCTCTACCAGCAATTGAGCATTTTTCTCGGCTATTTCAAGCAGTGAAAATTTCCCCGTGGCCAAATAATGTGCCACGGCGGCTTCGTAAAGATGCCCGCAATTATAGAGTTCATGGCTTAATTCAGGCGTCTTTTCCCACCTTTTTTTTCCCGCCCAGGGATGCGTATTTAACGAATCGATGGTTCTGTTGGTATACAGGTATCCATCCGGTTCCTGGGCCAATCCAACATAATAAATCAGCGAATCCAGCTGGGCTTCAAGCGCTTTATCCGGAATCGTTTGCAGCGAATAACTCGCCGCTTCGATAAGTTTATAAATATCCGTATCATCAAAAGGATATTCTGTTTTAAACTTTCCTGATTTGAATTTTCCGGCAATCTTGAAATTATCGACTCTTCCGGTGGTATAGCATTGTTGAATAGCTATCGGAATAGTCACCTTATAATTGGTTACAATTCTGGGTGCCCAGAACTTGTCGGTAAGCTTTACGGCGGTAAACGGTACAGGCTGTATGGGATAATGACCGGATTGGATGCCGGATTTTGAACGTGAACTGAAAAATAGTCCGCCCGCCAAAATAACCGGAATCAATGTTAGGATTTTTTTTCTCATCGGTAAAGCGTCTTTCAGTTGGTTTCTACTGCAGAAAGTTATTTGTTTTTCTTTTTTTGCGTTCTAAACGTTCCATGGATTTTTTCCCACGCCTGGGAAGGTTGTTGCAGTGGACATCCGGATCAGAAAATTGTCGACCTTTACAATGACCGGATCGAATTTTACATGTTTGTAATGTGAAATTTTATGGAAAAGTGGACATTGTTCGCGTTGTTTTAGCTTGAAATCTAATGTTATTTTTTTTTCCTGAATTGTTTCCGCCGTACTGTTTTACAGGTTGGGCATAATTAAATCCCGGTATACTTTTACGCAAAAGTTTTTCACCCATAACGTTTTCAAGTTTTTTGACCAATTTTTCATCGTCCCGGGTGATTAATGTAAATGCATCGCCGGTGCGTTCAGCACGGCCTGTACGGCCAATTCTGTGGATATAATCATCTGCTGTTGCGGGCATGTCATAATTGATGACATGTGATATACTTTCTATGTCCAAACCGCGCGCGGCAATATCAGTTGCTACCATTATCTGATATTTACCATTTTTAAATCCCTTTAGCGCTGCCTGGCGTTGTGCCTGTGAACGGTCGCTGTGAAGACTTGTGACTTTAAAACCTTTTCTTTCAATTTTTTGAGCCAGTATATGTGCACGCCGCCTGGTTCGTGTAAACGCCAGCACGGATTTTGTATCCGTTTGTTTGAGCAACGCCAGCATTAAATCATTTTTTAAATGTTGTTCAACAGGATATAAGGCATGAGAAACAGTGTTTACCGGAAGGCTTTTACTGATATCAATTCGTTGGGGTTTTGTTAACGTTTCAGCAGCCAGATCATAAATCTCTTTTGGAAATGTTGCCGAGAATAAGGATGTTTGGCGATTTGAAGGCACGAATTTTAAAATTCGCCGAACATCCGGCAAAAAGCCCATATCAAGCATCCGGTCAGCCTCATCCAATATCAAACTATCTAAACTTTTTAAACTGACATGACCCTTTTCTATCAAGTCTAACAAGCGGCCGGGACACGCCACTAAAATTTCCACACCCTTACGCAGGGCATCTATTTGTGGTTTTAACGGTACTCCGCCGAAAATTGTTATGCTGCGGACATGGGTCCCTTTTGAAAAATTTCTTATGTTTTCGTGAATCTGTGCAGCTAATTCCCGGGTGGGTGTAATAATAAGCGCTCGGGGTATTTTACGTTCGCCCCTCAGCAATTTTTGTAATACGGGCAATACAAAGGCCGCGGTTTTACCGGTTCCTGTTTGCGCCGTCCCAATCAGGTCGTACCCTTCGAGGGCGATTGGAATTGCTTTTACTTGAATTGGAGTCGGTGTTTTGTACCCGGCTCGATTGATGTTCGACATGAGTCTGGCATCGAGTTTAAATTTGTGAAAATGCATAAATTTCCTTTTTTTGTCAGTAATAATATTACCATAAAAATCATGAATAAACATAATTTTTAAGAGTTGATGACGAAAATTATTTTTGCGAATACGAAAAAATTATTCCGCCTGTTTGGGCAGCAGGCTGTGTGCGGGGATTAACATGAAAAACGACAGACGTTAAAAAACCCTGTTTTTTACATTTAATATATAAATCAGTTGCTGCGCGATTGCATTATAACTTTTATAATGCGAATCTACCAAATATGAATGTCAATATATGACTATTTTATCAAAATTCCTAATTAAATTTCGTATTTTCGTGTAATTTGTGAGTAACGGGGGGATGGAAAGAGTAGCTTTCATTGTTCATTGCGACTCAACCCTGCCAGGCGCATTGGCGTCAACTTAATTTCACATTATGTATATTGTTATTATTTAGTTTTTGCACCAGGTGGATAACGATTAATAATTTTTTTAGCCACGGA
>JAFGEC010000685.1 GCA_016931775.1 Candidatus Zhuqueibacterota bacterium
CAACGAATTTAATCTTTTATCTCAGTGTGTGGAATGCGTATAATCATAAAAACATCGCATCATATTTTTGGAACGATAAAGAACAAAAAGTGACCGAAATCTATCAATGGTTACTTTTGCCTGTTTTCGGACTGGAATACGAATTCTAATTCAGAACATCCTTTTTTTTACCCGCGCGAATATCAGATAAATAGTTACGTATGCGGTTCCGTCACTTTTCTTTCAATAAAATTTTGAGCTGTTGGAACCGCATTGTACAAAGTATATCACGATCCCACAATCCAATTTTTCGGTTTGAGATTTTTTAGATAAATTCGTATATTATATTTTTATATATAGGAATTTAATATGAAGTACCGATTACTCGTTTTCTGTTTTTTATCCTCCTTATCTTTTCTCCATGCACAAGACGGTTATCTCACTTTTTCCCACCAGCGCGGTTTTTATAAAGAGATTTTTGATTTGACCATCACATCTCGGCCTACGGATTCGATCTTTTATACTCTGGATGGGACGGATCCACGTTATTCTCAGACCGCTAAACGTGCCGGCTCTACGGTCCTATTAAACGTAAATCCGGCTGAAACCGCTTCCAGAGATAACGCACCCGGATTTTGCGTGCGCGCAGTGGCCATTTTTTCTGATTCCGCCGTTACTCCTGTCATGACACATACATATCTTTTTGTGGACAAAGTAGTTGAATTATCACCCGACGGACAAGAACCCGGTGATAAATGGCTGCCCCAAAATATGAGTGGAGGCGGTCAATTTATTAATTACGGAATGGATCCTCAAGTCTGTAACAGTTCACAATATAGGGATTTAATCGCTGATGCACTTTTAGCTGTTCCGTCGTTTTCCATGGTGATGAATCTGGATGACCTGTTTGATCCCGGGTCCGGTATTTATGTCAATGCTCTCGAACGCGGAATCGAGTGGGAAAAACCCTGCTCAATCGAACTGCTCTATCCCGATGGAAAGGATGGCTTTCAGATAAATGCCGGCGTTCGCATTCGAGGCGGATGGAGCAGAAATGATGATTGTCCCAAACGGGCTTTTCGCTGGTTTTTTCGAAATCAATACGGAAGTGCCAAATTGCAATATCCATTGTTTGGCGATGAGGGTATTGATGAATTCGACCACATAGACCTTCGAACCAGCATGAATTATTCGTGGAGTTATGCCGGAGATGCATTGAATACAATGAATCGGGATGTCTTTTCCAGGGATTGTCAAAGAGATATGGGACAACCTTATACACGGAGCCGATATTATCATTTGTATATTAACGGAACCTATTGGGGATTGTACCAAACCCAGGAACGTTCAGAGGCATCCTTTGGAGCAAGTTACTTTGGCGGCGAGGCAGATGATTATGATGTGGTCAAGGTCAATATTGATGAATGGCAGTATGATATCGAGGCGACAGACGGCACACTGGATGCATGGCACCGTTTGTGGCAAGCCTCGTTCGAAGGATTTGAATCGGATGAAAAATACTACCACGTGCTGGGATGTAATCCCGACGGTACGCGTAATCCGGATAAAGAGGTCTTGGTTGACGTGGATAACCTCATTGATTACATGCTCATCACGTTTATTGTGGGAGATTATGACGGGCCGATTTCCAATTTTAGAGGGAACAATGATCCCAATAATTTTTACGCTATCTACAACCGGATGAGCAAAGATCGTGGTTTTATGTTTTTCCGCCATGATGCAGAACACAGCATGCGCAACCATGAATGGGGATATGACCGGACCGGTCCGTTTCCGGCCGGTTCTGTTTTTCAAAAATCCAATCCGCAATGGATGTTTCAACAACTTGCCCAGAATCCGCATTTCCGGACGCGAATCGCTGACAGGGTTTATGTACATTTTTTTGATAACGGTGAACTAACAAGTGACAAAAATATTTCAAGATTCCTGTCTCGAAAAATAGAAATCGATTTGGCGATCATCGCCGAATCGGCCAGGTGGGGTGATTCGAGGCATGAACCAGCATATACACGAGATAATGCATGGCTGCCCGCTATCTCGTGGATTGTCGATGAATTTTTCCCGTCACGCACCGATATCGTTCTGGATCAGCTTATTGCCAAGGGATGGTTTCCACAGGTACTGCCGCCAAAATACAATACAAAAGGCGGCCGGGTTGAGCCCGGTTTCGTTCTGACAATGACGGCTCAACAAGGCGATATTTATTATACGACGGACGGATCGGATCCTTTTATCCCGGAGCCGAATCAAAATTCGACCGAGGAGTGGATTTCTCCGGATTCCGAATTAAAGGTTCTGGTACCGAATGAAAACATCGCGACGAGGTGGCGATCGAACGTCGATTTTGATGATTCGGATTGGCAGACGGGTCGAGGTGGTGTGGGATATGAAAGAGAAAATGGATACCAGAACCTCTTTTCCATAGATGTGGAATCTGAAATGTATGAAAATCAGACCAGCTGTTTTATCCGGATTCCTTTTACGGTTAAGCAAAAACCGGATGACTTGTCATCTTTAATTCTGAAAATGCGCTATGATGATGGCTTCGTCGCCTATTTAAACGGGATAAAAGTGGCAGAGGCAAATGCTCCATCATCCCTGGTATATAACAGTGCAGCAACCGGTAATCATGAAGCGGATCAGTGGGAGAACTTTAATATAACGAATTATCTGGATCGTATGAAGATTGGTGACAATCTTTTGGCCGTTCATGCTTTAAATGTGAATCTGACGAGCTCGGATTTTCTTGCAAGCGTCAGCCTTGTCGCCGGTTCGTCGTCAAATTCAGGCACGGTTTCCGAAAATGCTCATCAGTATACCGCACCACTGAATATTGACCGTAGCTTACTGTTTCGTGCACGGGCTGTGAATTTTAACACATGGAGTGCCCTGAATCAAATACAACTTTTGGTACCGCAAGGATTGGAAAATCTGCAAATCACGGAAATTCATTACCATCCGCTGGATTATGACAGTACCGGTGACGACGGTGATTTTGAATTTATTGAACTGAAAAACATCGGAAGCTCTCTTCTGGATTTAAGCGACGTCTACTTTGACCGCGGAATCCAGTTCCAATTCCCGCCTGCTGCTCAACTGCAGCCAGGTCATTATCTTGTCCTGGCCTCCAACGACAGCAGTTTTTATAAACGTTATGGTTTTTTCCCGTCCGGAGAGTATTCCGGACAATTGGATAACGGCGGCGAGACATTGCAACTGGTTTCAGCATCACATATCCCAATCATAACCTTAACCTACGGGGATGATTATCCATGGCCAAGATCGGCAGATGGAAGTGGCTTTTCGCTGAATATTCTGCCGGACCGCTATGATTTTAATGATCCCAAAAATTGGGCAGCTTCCGGAAAAATTCACGGTACCCCCGGATCCGATGACCCTTACGTTCTTGTCACAGATCGTTCGAAACACATGCTTCCCGGTGATTGTTTCCTATACCCGAATTTTCCCAATCCCTTTAACCAAACAACACGATTTCGATTTTACATCCCGCGACGGTCGCATGTCACCTTGAATATTTACAATTTATTAGGGCAAAATGTCGATTGTGTTTATGATCGATTTACAAATGCCGGTGTGTACGAGCTTGCCTGGGATGCATCCAGCCTGAGTTCCGGCGTTTATATTTTCAATTTAAAAGTCGGAGATATACGTATGACGAGAAAATTATTACTTTTAAAGTAGGGAAACCCATGGATCCTTTCTTTTTTGAAATATTTAAAAGTCTTCCCCGATACGGTCCGGGTGACAATAAATATACCGAACGGGCATTTGCAAAGGTGCGGTTGCCTTCAAAAGCAAAAATTCTTGATGTGGGCTGCGGCTCAGGAATGCAATCCATTCATTTGGCCAAAATAGCTGATGCTTTTATTACCGCTGTCGATAAGTACCAACCATACCTTGATGAATTAGAAAACAACGCCGGGAAGAAGGGCGTCGGCAACCGGATAACGACATCTCTCCAGGATATGTTCAAATTGAACTTTCAGCCCTCGTCGTTTGATTTGATCTGGTCGGAAGGCGCAATATACATCATCGGCTTTGAAAAAGGCCTCACTGAGTGGAAGCGGTTTTTAAAACCGAATGGCTTTATCGCTGTGAGCGAAGTGTGCTGGTTAAAGGACAATCCACCGCAGGAGGTATATGAGTTTTGGAGACAAGAGTATCCTGCTATTTCTACTATAGACTCACTTGTGCAAACCGCAATAAATGCCGGCTATTCACTGATTGATCATTTCACTTTGCCTCAAAGTGCCTGGTGGGATGACTATTATCTACCACTGCAAAATCGTATCGATATACTGCGACCGCAACATCAGAATGATTTTTCGAAACAATCGGTGTTAGATATGATACAACATGAAATCGATATTTTTCGCAACTATTCGGAATACTACAGTTATGAATTTATCATACTGCAAAAATCAGGATAACCGTCTGGCACATAGGACTGTTTATGATTTTTTCTGCTGTGATCTATGAGACCTTAATGACACACCCGAAAATAAGCCGCCCGGAACCGTGAATGTTTATTTACACGGAGACGAAAAAATGGCAATATTGAAATGGGATTACCCTGAAAATCCCGCCAACCATAACCTTCATGAACCAACGGCTTGCGCTTTAACACCGGACTGGAAGGCCGGGTTTATTAAAGTAATACTTGAAGTAAAAACTGTCCCGAATGCACATCACTTTATACATGCCTGTTAAAACAGAACCAGAACAGGCCGCAAAAAAGCGCTGATTGAACGTTGAATTAATAAAAGGAAAAAATATATGTTAGAAAAAAGAGCCGCCGGAATTTTGCTGCACATTACATCTTTGCCGTCTCCTTATGGTGTGGGCGATATGGGACCCAATGCTTACCGCTTTGCCGATTTTCTTGCGGATTCCGGGCAGAAATATTGGCAGATTTTACCTCTTACACCGACCGATCCGGGATGCGGCAATTCACCTTATAGCAGTCCTTCTGCTTTTGCCGGCAATCCATTGCTTATTAGTCCTGATTTACTCATTGAAGAAAAATTATTGAATAAAAATGAGATTGTCAATTTCGACACGTTTTCTGATAAAAGTGTCGATTTTGATCGTGTTATACCTGCCAAAACCGATCTTTTTTTTAAGGCTTTTGCTGCTTTTCGGCCAGGTGAAAGCTATCAACACTTTTACGAGCAGAATCATATCTGGTTAGAGGATTATGCGCGTTTTGCCGCATTTAAAAATTTTTTTTCCAATTTACCGTGGTATCAATGGCCTGAGGAAATTCGTGACCGGCATCAAAGTGCCCTTCGGAAATTGGCACAACAATTGGATGCGCAAATTCGATTTCAAATGTTCTTACAATACCTGTTTAATAACCAGTGGCAGAAGCTGAAAAGTTATTGCAACAACAAGGGAATTTTAACGATTGGGGATATTCCTTACTACGTTAGTTATGATAGTTGCGATGTATGGACCGATCCGCAGCTTTTTAAATTAAATCCGGACAAAAGTCCACAATTTGTTGCGGGGGTTCCACCCGATTATTTCAGCAAAACAGGACAGCTCTGGGGTAATCCGGTTTACCAGTGGGATTTGATGCGAGAACATGGATTTAGCTGGTGGAAATATCGGATGCAGCACAATTTTAATTTATATGATATCGTGCGTATCGACCACTTTCGGGGTTTTATTGCTTACTGGCAGGTACCGGCGACTGAAAAAACCGCCATAAACGGTACCTGGGTACAGGCACCGGTATGGGACATTTTTAATACCTTCAAGTATCACTTTGGTTCTTTGCCCATAATTGCCGAAGACCTTGGTTTTATCACCGACGATGTCAAAAAGGTGATTAAAGAATTTGGATTTCCCGGTATGAAAATATTACAATTTGCCTTTGATGAAAGTCTGCCACACAATCCTTACGCACCTCATAATCTTGTCGAATACTGCACATTGTATACCGGTACTCACGATAACAATACCATAAAAGGCTGGTATGTCAAACTCGAAAAAAAGGATAAACAGCGGATTTGTGATTATCTGGGTGAACATGTCAATGCAAATAATATTCACACCGTTTTAATGCAGATTGCCTGGATGTCCGTTGCGAAATTGGTCATTATTCCATTGCAGGATATTTTCGGTTTGGATGAAACGGCAATTATGAACCGGCCGGGAATTACGTTCGGTAATTGGGGCTGGCGATTTACTTATGATCTTCTGAACTCTGAATTACGTAAGAATTTGGCAACCGGAATGGCTCTTTATCATAGAGTTGAATAATATTAATTGATTTTTATATGGGAATAGCTATATTTATAAAAAGAAATCTGAAAGCTACCGGTTATCAGAATAAAAATGATTGTCAATATTTACTAGGAGCCTGTCGGACTCAACGATTTTCATTTTTATAAATAATTGATTTTTATGCGTTTAAGGAATTAGCCTCAAGATCAATGGTGTAGAAAAAACAGATACTTACGATACAAGTCTGACAGGCTCCTAGGATATAATAATATCCTGTTAATAGGAAGAAAGGATAAAAAATGAAAAAGCTATTATTGTTTCTAATATTCAGTTTGATTTCCGGTTCAATTTTGTTTTGCAATGTCGCAGCGCAAAAGGTCGAATTCGTTCAAAAAGATGATAAAATCGATGTACTTTTTGATGGGAAAAAAATAACCAGTTATGTCTTCACCGACACATTAACAAAACCTATTATCTATCCGCTTTTGTCACCGTCCGGTACCATCCTCACACGACAATATCCATTCGCCAAGATAGAAGGCGAAGCCACAGATCACAAACATCACACCGGATTGTTTTTTACATTCGACGGCGCTAAC
>JAFGEC010000686.1 GCA_016931775.1 Candidatus Zhuqueibacterota bacterium
CAGGAGGTTTAAATTATGAAACTTAAATATTATAAAGAAACTGATTCACTCTATATCGATTTGTCTTCAAAACCAAGCTCTGAGAGCAAGGAAATTTCTGAAGGGATAGTCTTGGATTATGATTCCGAAGGAAATATCGTTGGAATTGATATTGATAATGCAAGTAAGAAAATTGATTTGAAAGAAATCGTTCTGAGCAAAATACCAACTGAAGTAGAAACAGTGATAGCTTAAGATTCTAAGTCGAACCCAAGTGTTCACCTGACCGGCACCGCCTTTCCTTTGTCCAATTTTATTGCACAATAAGAAAGGCTTCGTCGTTTAATAACGAATCTTTATCGGTGCCGGCAGGTGACACTTAGGCGAACGTCAGAATCGGACGTGATGGCATGAAATCCCAAACAGAGAAAAGCTTCACAGACGCGCTGACAATGCGATCGTTGGAATCTCACTTACGGGACGATCTCAAGTCCTCCCTTTCAACTGCAATTGAGGCTGGCGCAGTATTCTCATATCGAGCAACTCCACTGGCAATTTTTCGCGGCACCGTGTCTGAAGCAATCGGAACTCACACGGAGCGACTGAAAAGCCTGCTTAGGGAATGTGACGCCCCTGGTTCAGAACCTTCAGGAGCAGCAAGCGCTGAAGATTACTACTGGGCAGTTCGCTTCGCCGTGTCACGTGCAGTTACTGCGATCCAGGGTTCACTCGCGGAGTTGCTTGCGCTGGGGCCACTTGTGCAACTTGTAGGCGAGCTAAAGATGGCTCGGAAAATACCCAAGGCTACACAGATTTGGGTTGGTGATTCTATTATGACGCCGAATTCAAGAGGTACAGTTGTGGCAAAAGCCGCTGACGTTCATTTGCTGGTGCTGTCCTCCGCGCGGCAGTCCGCAACAGTTTTCGGCGTAGCCGAGGTGAAGTCATACCGTTGTTCACAGAAAAAAATCACCAAGCAACTCGGCAACCACCTTTCTCTGGCATCTCGTACTCTGGCAATGCAGTCTTTCGACGGAAAGCATGTCCTCCATACGGCCCGGTTGGCGCATAAGCCGCTCAAGATCTCTGTTATCCCATCGTCTTGGCGACTGTCGAGACACTACCAATTTAAGACACGAGGAGATGGCCGCGTCTTGATTGTAAGTCCACCAAGACCGGTCTCCACAGCAATCGCTATTGCGAATGCGCCCGATCAGTGGAAGGTCGTGCTTCGGTGGTCTCACGAAGCCCTTGCTAATGCTGCTTTTGAGATCTTCCTATGGTGTCTCGGACGCTTTGGAGAAGAAGTCTATAGCCACCAGCCCTCGCCTTGGCCAGACATGAGTCCTGCCGAAGCAGGCCAAAACTCTGTCAAGATGGCGCTCTATTACGCTATTCTCCACATCTCAGAACCGACCACACTTGCACAAGCCATAAAGCTCTACAATGTGCTTGGGTTCGGCTTCGCTCTTGGTTACAACTTTCGCGGTTCCGATGGCCGGCCAGCGATGCTCTGGCCTGAGGATTTGGACGAGATACTTACACACGGTCGAACACGCGAAGGTTCATTCATCGACGGAATACCGCCTAACAAGCCGGATGCAGGCGACGCTTGACAGCGCGCCTGATCCGTAGCGTTATGTGTAAGAAAGGATTTTGAATGAAAAAAATCATTCGAAATAAATCGCCAAAAATTATTTTAATAACAACGATTCTATTCCTGAATTCTACTTTATACTTCTCATGTTCCAAAAACAAAGATCATATTCTAAAAAAGAGACTAGTGGGAATCTGGCAGGCAAATTATGCTGATTCAATGGGCGTACATATACGATACTTAACCTTTCAATATAATCAGAATAATGGTTTCTTAATTACTCTGGATGAACCTGATGAAGACTGGTATGATGTCCCCGTATCATTTCATCTTAAAGATAGTACAATTTATATGGAACTGTGGTGGGGAATTGAAAAATTATATGGAAAATTGGATAACGCTGAATTTATCATAACAGGTAAAAGAGAAGTAAACGGTAAAGATGAACAGTTTACGTATCGAAAGTTAGATGCCAAAACTTATCTATCTTTTAAAGAGCCACGATTCAATAACTCTGACGATTATCAAAAGTCTTATAAATATTTTCCGCCGAAGGATGAAAAGGATGGAATTCAAGTGGGTAATCTTAAGAGTACAACGATTGATACATTAAAAATATATAGTTTAATGAATCAAATTCGAAATACATCAATTCCCAATATTCACAGTGTGTTAATTATAAAAAATGGAAAACTTATCTTAGAAGAATATTTTTATGGGTATAATCAAAAAAGACTGCATAGAGTCCACTCTGTTACCAAAAGCTTTACTTCTGCACTTATTGGTATCGCGATTGACAATGGTTATATCAAAAATATGGACAGTGAAATTTATACATTCTTTACAGATTATGGAGGTTTATCATGGATTAAAAATAAGTATCCTATATCAATCCAACATGCATTATCAATGACCTCGGGTTTGCTTTGGCGCCCTATCACTTCAGATGAAAAGCCCGATATTATTGCAATGTACGAAAGTGATGATTGTCTTGAATACATACTTGATAAAAAGGCGGATTTTCCACCTGGAAAGCATTTTCAATATAATGATGGTAATTCTATTCTTCTTGGGAAAGTATTGGAAAAAGTATCAAATATTTCGATAAATGATTTTGCGATGAAATATTTATTTTCTCCCTTAGGGATTACCACCTATAGTTGGGATATACACAAAGATGGTACCACCCGTACAGAAGGTGGATTACGATTAACATCCCGTGATATGGCAAAGTTTGGCGTGCTCTATCTCAATAAAGGTCTTTGGAATGGTCAACAAATTATTTCTGAAAAATGGATAAAAGTATCTATTTCAAGACAAACGCCTATTGGACAGCGGGAATATGGTAATCACTGGTGGATATATAAATTCGTTATAAATCATCGTGTAATTAAATCATTTTGTGCCATCGGGCATGGTGAACAATTTATTTTTGTGATTCCTGAATTTGATATGGTCGTGATATTTACAGCTGGGAACTACTTTCAGACTGAACATAGACCGCTGGAAATTATGGTAAACTATATTCTTCCCTCCTATATCAAAGAGGAACAGTCAACGCTTTCTGTTAATAATAAGGAAATTATAAGTAAAATAGTCGGCGAATATGCCATTAATTCTAATGAACATTTAATAATACAACATGAGAATCACACTCTTTATGCAATCGATCCAGCACAAAACAAAATTGAATTATACCCAATTACACCTATGCAATATATATCAAAAAATCCACCACGAGAAGTTGTTTTTATAGAAAATCAACATGGAGATATTTCACATATAGAAATTTATTCAAATGGTATCAAGACCGAGGAATTTATAAAATTATAAAATCACCTAACATCTGCGGATATCATCCGCTTCTTGTTCGGCGCGAAGCGCCTCACAACCAGCGGATTCAACGGGCGATCCTCAACACGCGCTTGCGCGTGTTTCGTCCGCCGCTGATCCGCAGCGCGTTATCCATTTAAGTAGTATTTTACGACTTTCTTTTAAATTCCCCTGTAAATCCAAATAAATCATTGACTTTCCCCGCCGGATCAATTAACTTTTGATGTTGAACCGGACAGAGATATGATCAAAATAGTGACATTATAGGTACCCACCCTGACTTTCGGCTGCCTTGCCGGCGACATTGTCATCAATCCGCAGGCGGACCATTCGCATGTGCGATATTATTGGGTATTATAATCCGCGCCACTTATAATCTCCTTGACAGTCTACCGACCTTTAAAAATTCTGCAGAACATCCCAAATTCCCCTTGACATTATCCTGAAAATTTTTTATAGATGGACAGGGTATTTTGAACCGTGGCGGGGTTTTTTATTTTCAAAATAACCATAAATCACAATTTGGCATATTTTTGTGCTCATTTAGGGCATAAATATTTAGGTCCATTAATTTAATTTTGAAGGAGGGCAAAATGAAAAGAAGCGTTTTTGTCTTTGTCGCTTTCGTGTTTGTAGTTGTATTGGCATGCGAACGTTCTAATCCAGTTTATGATCTGTCTGACGAAACTGGTTCACAAAGTACGATATCGATCTTGCAAAACACCTCGGAGGGTACTATCGTATTCGGGCCTCAAGAGTTTAAAAGTGATACTGGAAAGCCAGTTACTGAAGAAGTAGAGTTTACAATCGAGAATCCTGCGAATGAGTTTAAGTTGATATTGGAAAACGGAGGTGAAGGTAAAAACTCACAAGTGACAAGTTGTTTTGTGATACTAAACGGGGATACTATTGTTTATCCCATCGATGTCGATAAAGAAACTGAAAAACTTGAAATGGATGTTTCCTTACTCGAAACCAATTTATTGACTGTTAGAGTTGCCGGTAAACCCGGAAGCTATGTCAATATTACCATTACTGAATTAAATGATTGCCCATGCACAGTTATTGACATTGATGGCAACGTTTATCAAACGGTAAAAATCGGCGATCAATGCTGGATGGCTGAGAATTTGAAAGTGACACATTATAGTAATGGTGATTCCATACCCAATGTAATCAACGATTCAGAGTGGAGCAATTTGTCAACTGGTGCTTATTGTAATTACAACAATGATGAGAATAATGTAACGTCATATGGCCGACTCTATAACTGGTTTGCAGTTGACGACAGCCGTAATATAGCACCTGCAGGCTGGCATGTACCAAGCGATGCTGAATGGAAAGAATTGGAGATGTACCTTGGCATGAGCCAGTCAGATGCCGATGGTTCATATTACCGAGGGACGGATGAAGGTGGCAAATTAAAAGAAACAGGCACTACGCACTGGATTAGCCCCAATACTGGCGCCACCAACGAAAGCGGTTTTTCCGCGTTGCCTGGTGGATACCGTGGCGACGATGGTAGTTATAGTTATATAGGTTGCTTTGAATATTTTTGGTTTATATCAGAAACCAATAGTACCGAAGCATGGTACCGTGAACTGCTTTACAATTATTCAGAAATTTACCGCGGTATGGTCTACAAAGTAGATGGTTACTCAATTCGTTGTGTCAAGAATTAAGTGTGTCCCAAAGAAACATATTTCTGGTTACCCCTGTCTCTGTGGTAACCATATTATTGACGCTCTGCGTTGAGTCTCATAAAAAAGCACGGTGTATCAAACTTCAACCATAATGACTAACTATTCATAATATACGGCGAAGCGTTCGGGATGGTATTCCTATGATAATTTTTGGAACAAGTTCTAACCACTGCGTTGCAAGCGACGAGCATAAATTTACCGCGAATAGAGACCTTTTTGTTTTCAATCGCAGATATAATAGCGCCTCATTATTTTCTGCTGCGCGCGCTTGAACGCAATTGTGTGTGCCGGGCATGACATATAGCTAGCGGGATGCAAGATCCCGTATCAGGTGTTCGTGGAGTCCCGCTGACGGGATTAGGAGAAGGGCAAGGGCGTCGTCGCGATCCCGCTGTTGCGGGATGAAGGAAGCCCAATCCAAAGATGCGGGGCGACGAACAGGAACCGGATACGAGGCGTGGTACATCCGGGAGGAGTGGGTACAAAGTCCTCCATCCACAATGGGATGTGCTTTATAAATCCGGCGTTTACGCATCGACAGTTATTAGATCGCCCTGGGTTATACCCCAGGGCGATCAAGTTGTTATTTTTATGTCGGTGTGATCAGCCTGCGGTGCCCGGAACCATTCTACAATCTTTTCTTCATCCACTCAAACCTGTAACACCGAGCGGTATCCGCAATATTCCAGCTCATTTTGTATTAATATAAAAAACCAAAATCCACGAAACATAACCGGACAACAGTCCGTACCAAACTTTGAAGGGCGTGTCTCGATTTGAATCCGGTCTTATCCAGGGGAAAACCGACGTTTTATTAATCTGCTTTGGGGCGAGGGAAATCTAAATAATATTTGGCAGTAAAATGAAAATTTTTTCAATCTGTTTTACCGTGTTTTTGCTTGCCGGAAAAGAGTTAAAACGTCCCGGTGAAATTTTTTAATCCGGCGAAACGGACTATTCAGGCGCGGGCGTGATATTGTTCCCCGCAAGAACAGTGTTTTAGCACGCCGGAACGGTATTTCAGCACGCCGGCATGATATTTTATCACACCGGCATGGTATTTTATCACATCGGCATGATATTTTATCACATCGGCATGGTATTTTATCACATCGGCATGATATTTTATCACATCGGCA
>JAFGEC010000687.1 GCA_016931775.1 Candidatus Zhuqueibacterota bacterium
TACGGCTTTTATTTCAAGTATTAGTTTATTTTCGATGAACATATCCAACCGATATCCACAATCCAATTGAATGCCTTTATATTCTACAGGCAGTGGTTTTTAGATTTCAAAAATAATATCTACCAGGGAAAATTCTCTGGCCAAGCACTGCTCATAAGCTGAATCCAATAATCCTGGCCCTAAATTTCGATGAACCTCGATTGCGCAACCAATCACTCGATTTAATAATTCATTAAATTTCATTTTATGCTTCGTGTCCATCGTGATCTTCGTGGTTAATTATTTTTCTATCCATCACACCATTCTTTATCGTGAGTATTATGTTGTTAGTTGCTAACATATGTATTGAGCGGCCAATGTGTTTATTGGTGGATATCAGCTCTGCAATTTATTTTAAAATTTAATTTTATATCACTTGCCTGCTCGCATCATATCCGGCATTTTAAAATCCAAACACCACCCGTGAACGGCGATGGCAATACGTATTTGTATTTCATACCCGCAAAACGACCATCGCCGCGTCTCTGAATCAGATCCACCCGGAGCTCAGGCCCGGGGACATGGATGTTATCTCACTTTGAAATCCTCGGGATGTCGAGATGGTTTGAGATCGGGAACAATTCTTTTTTAAGTTTTAACTTGACATTCTTCCGCTTTTTTTTATTTTGATATTAAGGAAACGATTAGTATCCAAAGCCAGTGGGAAAGAATTCAGTTACAAATTTCAAGTACGGATAAAGCCCTTCTCCTTAGGCACAGTATAAAGTATGAACACCACATAAGGTGAAATAAAAAAGTTTGTCGCCAGGATGTCCGTCACCCCCAAAACCCCATTTGCCGTCTTGGGCAAAACATTGTTGCTATTTATGGTACTGCATTATTGATAATTTTCTTATAAATCGCTCAACTTTACTAAATCGAAGGGGTAACTATGAGTGAAAAAGTCTTACTTTTGGCACGAGTAGTGATTGTATTCCTCCCGATTCTTTCCCATGCACAACTGGTGGGATTTTTAGAGTGGGAAGCTTTTTATGACGGAAGTCATTCCGGAGTGTATTATCATGAGTCTGCCCAGTTAAGCGCTATTGATGCAGGGGGAAATGTCTATGTAAAAGGTACACAAGCACCCATCAATCTACAAGGGCCAAGCATCCAGGTAAAATTTACCCGGACCGGTCAGGTTTCAACAACAACCAAAAGTGTTACTTTTGGTACCATGGGACAAAAACAAATTACTGATTGTGTTTATCTGTCAGAAAGAAAAACCGATTGGCAAAATATTACCCTGATACATACATCAAAGTCTGATCCCAACGGCTGGAGCGTTCAACTGGACCATCCGGTGGACACGTATATAAATCAATATGCAAACGATCAGCCTGTCGTCCTCGCTGTCGATGAAGAGGGGGATGTTATCATTTTAGTACATTATAAAACAAGCCGGTTGGGTTATACTTACAGTAGCTCTCAATATGCCACAGTCAGGTACCGGGGCAGTGACGGCAAAGAACTCTGGAAAAGGTTTTTTAGCGATGGTGTTCCTGCCGGGATGGTACTTGATAATAACGGTAACGTATATGTTATCGGTTCGAAAGGTATCGTCGTCTATGATAAAAAAGGTAACGAAATATGGTCGAATACCGAGAGCGGCAACCGTATTGCTCTTGACACACGAGGCTATGTATACGTTGCAAGAATTGCTAGAACGCAAAGTCTCCATCCATATACATATCAATACTATTGGCATAATGATATAGAGGTGGTTAAATATACAGGTAAAGGTCAGGAGTTGTGGCGAAAGAAATATGAGCGGGACTTTGATGACTGGGTCCACCAGGTTTTGGTAAAAAACGGCTCTGTTTATATAAACGGGTATAATGATTATGAGGATTTCGGCGGTTCAGGTTCTCCAAAGCCTGTTACAATCAAGTATAGATCAGACGGTACTTTTCAATGGGCAGCGTATGATAATTTATATTTTGGATCTCCTGCTGATATGGATATCGATAGTGACGGAAATGTCTATATTACGACCAATAGAGAAAATTTCCAGGAATGGATTACATACAAGTTTGATGCCTCAGACGGTCACAAAGTTTGGGAAGTAAAGTCCCCGGCAGGTGTTATCGGAGCGACGACCGGCCAGGCAATCGGTACAATGGTGGATGCGAACGACAATGTGTTTGTGTCGGGAACGAAACCTTCGAAGGAGATTCCCCAGCCCAATATGGCAAACTGGAATATCGTGACAATTAAATATACCCAAGATGAGGACATGGATGGCGATGGCGTGCCCAATAGTTTTGACAACTGTCCGGCCAAACCGAATACCAACCAGTTTGACAGCGATGGTGATAATGTCGGCGATGTTTGTGACAATTGTCCAAACAATCCCAATGAGGATCAGCGGGATACGGACCGTGATTACAACGGGCAATTAGCACCGGATGGTAAGGGTGACATATGTGACAATTGCCCGGATGTACCCAATCCGAATCAGGAAGACGGTGATAACGATGGCGCAGGTGATGTCTGCGACAACTGTCCTCAAAATTACAATCCCGACCAGGCGGACCTGGACTTAAATCATCTCGGGAATTGGTCGCCGGATGGATATGGTGAAGCATGCGATAATTGTCCTGGCGTTTATAATGCCGATCAGAAAGACACCGATGGAGATGGAATGGGAGACGCATGTGATCCGGATGACGATAACGATGGTATTCCGGATCGATCTGATAACTGTCCGCTTGTAAAAAATTCCGGTCAAAAGGACACGGATGGCGACGGGATCGGAGACGCGTGTAACGATTACATGGATTCTGATAATGATGAATGGGCGGATCATCTTGATAATTGTCCCGATACGCCAAATACGGACCAGGTCGATGCAAATAATAATGGTGTGGGTGATATTTGTGAGGTTGACTTGTCCGTAAAAAGGGTTGAAATTACACAGGCTATTCAGGATAAGAATAATTCCGCTCCACTCGTATATGGCAAGGATACCTGGGTGAGGGTTTATTTTAACGTGGGACAGGCACAACAAAATATCGGCCCCATTAGCGGCATGCTCTCATTTCTTGACGGATCCGGTACACCCATACCCACCTATTTAAACAGCAACAGTTTATCTACTTATGGCGTACATGTCCTCTCCAATAGTATAACCGCCAGGCCGGCGGCTGACTTTGATCCTCTAAATCCAGCCCATACTTTAAATTTTAGAATACCCGGCAACTGGCGCTGGTCTGAAGTCCCTTATATCAGCATTAATGTCAACTATTCCGGTGATGACATCAATCCCGGCAACAATTCCCCCGCTCACACGTATCCGCTTTATTTTCATGATGTTGAGCTTAATATTTTCTTTGTTCCGGGGTATAGTTGTGCCCAGCAGTATTTTGAGGACCTGAGTCCCTGTCCGCCTCCCAACAGTACTGATTTCTGGCAAGATGCCGCATGGGTTAAAAAAGTATACCCAATATCCAGGATAAATATGATTCGAGGCAGCGAGTTTTTTATTCCTTTTGATCCTACCGATAAAGAATGGGGATTTATACTTTGGAGTATGCTTTGGTTTGTCGATGTGGCGAACGATCCACCATTGAACAATATTAAATATTTTGCAATGGTTTGTAAGGAACTCAATCCGCAGCGGGGATCCAATCCGATCCTTCCGGGTAAAGAAATTAGCGGCATGGGTTGTGGACAAGTATGCTGGGGAATCCGTACGGGTTACAATTCGAGTGAAACCTTTGGCGGGGAAACCATGGCCCACGAGATCGGACATACTTTGCTGGGCAATCCGGACTATGGTAATAATTTCGATCCCATTCCCGCACATGTCTATAGCGGTTGTGGTGCACACGGGCCATACTTTAGTAAATATCCAAACGATATCGGCAAGATTGATGAAAATGGATTTACGACGGACTATGATTTAACCGGAAATCCTATTCCTTTTGTGTATGACAAGAATAAATATTACGATTTTATGAGCTATGCGCCCTGTGAAAAATTCAATCCAAGTGTTACAGGTGACGGGCGCTGGGTATCCACTTATATTTATAAGACACTTTTTGAGGTCCTGAACAACTCACCCAGGACTCTTGCTAAAAAAAATGTAATGGAAGCACAGGAGTACTTGATAATAGCAGCAATATTACAGGACAATGTTGTAACGGTCATAAAAAGCCTCCGTCTTTTTTTATCAAACGTCCCAGAAGATGAACCTGACCAGAGTCCTTACAGTATTGAGCTACGGAATCGCAATGGCACACCGTTAATATCAGAGTATTTAAAAGTTACAAGTAATGATTATAGCACTGCAAAAAATATCAATCAAACCGTGCCTTACGCTCCCGGGACCCAAAAAATCGTTATAAAACATAACAATGCCGTGATTAAGACAATCAACGTCAGCGCAAATGAACCAAAGGTTTTAGTATCTTATCCGAATGGCGGAAATATTTTAGAGGGTAACCAGAACATTTCCTGGACGGCTGAAGATGCTGACGGCGATCCATTGCAATTTGATGTCCTTTACAGCAAAGACAATGGCAGCCATTGGGAGGTGATTGCGCTCGGATTGAATCAGACCAATTTTATCTGGGATACGGACAGAAGCGCCGGCAGCGACAGGGGATTGATCAAAGTATTGGCTACCGATGGTGTCAACACCGGAGAGGATGTATCCGACTATTTCTTTACCGTGATCAAAAAATCACCAGAGGTTACCATTTTTTCCCCCGGTAACGAATCCGCTTTTTTCCAGAACAGTATCTTGGTTTTTGAAGGATATGCTAATGACTTTGAAGACGGCCAATTATCCGGTGAGGCTTGTTCGTGGTCATCCAGTATCGATGGGGTACTGGCTGCCGGCCAGCATATTTCTGCGGACAACCTTTCCGCGGGTGAACACCTGATCACATTTTCGGCAACAGACACGGATGGCAATGCCGGCACTGCCGGAATAACCGTTTTTGTTTCTGATGATACGGATAGCGATGGCGACGGTATCGGTGATGATGAAGACGAGGAACCGTTCGTTGATAATTCCGAGCCGCCCGAAGTCTCAGGTGGTGATGATAATCCACCGGTTAGACCACCGTTACCGGATGTAAAAATAAAAATCAGCCCGGCGAATAATAGAATGAGATTGAGTCAAAAAGATACGGTTGATATCGTGATATCAGGGGCGGAAAATATAGCCGGTTTTGAAATAAATCTTTATTTTAACAAAAATATCGTACACGTGCTAAAGCCGCAGGATGTTGTTTTCGGAGCATTCTTAAAACGAACCGGTGGTACTGTCAATCATCTCGGCCCGGACATAAACAACGAACAGGGCAAGGTATATTTTGGGGCACAGAGTGTCGGCGCCGTTGACGGCGCTTATGGCAACGGCCTGCTGGGCCAAATTATTTTGACGGCACAAAACGCGGGATATTCATCGCTGCAGTTATTGGATGTTACGCTCACCAACCCACAGGGTAACAAAGTGCCGGTGAACCTGGAAAACGGCATGATTGAAGTCGCCAGTCACTTTTGGGCCGATCTTGACAGCGATTATGATGTGGATGTGATGGATATTCAGCTCGTCGCTGCCCATTGGAATACAAGAATCGGTGATGCCAGGTATGATCCGCGGTATGACGTGGATAATCAGGGCCAGGGCGATGGGGACATCGATGTTCTGGATATACAGTTGGTGGCGTCATGGTGGAACAAGGAAATACCTGACCCAGGTCTTGTTGGGAAACAAAGCGTGGTTGCTTCATCAGAGCCGGTAAAGCTGGAGTTATATCAGAACAATCCTTACATCATCGATATTATCGTAAAAAACGCAACCGGGCTTGGTGGATTTCAAATTGAAATGGAATCCGAGGTTGATTCCGTTCAAGTTCAATCGGTTCAGTTGGATAAATATTTAGGTCAGACGGGGAATCACGTTTTTAAGCTTGGACCTGTATTTTCTGACCAAAAGAGACGTGTGAAATTTGGCGCATACAGTTATGGTGATTTTGCAGGAGTTGGCGGATCGGGAAGAATTGCCAGCATCAGATTCACCACAAAATATCCGGATATTAAAATAACAAATTTAATATTTGTTGATAAATTTGGAAACCAAATGGATGTTGGAACCGAGTCAGAAGATTTGAAAGAAATCTTGCCGGGTAAGTTTGAGTTAATGCAAAATTATCCGAATCCATTTAATCCTCTTACAAAAATAGAATATTCAATTGCGGCGGAAAGCCATGTAACTTTAAAAATCCATAATCTACTCGGCCAGGAAATCCGAACCTTGATAAATGATAAAGTACCCCCCGGTTTTTATTCAATTTTTTGGAATGGAAAGAACGATGCAGGAATTAAGATGCCGAGTGGAATATATATATGTACACTGAAAGCGGATCAATACCGTGAATCAAAAAAAATGATTTTAATTCAATAAAGCCGCAAAATCGAATTTGTTTCAGAACTCTTAAATGAAAAGGAGAGAGACATGAAGATTCGATATTTGATTTTTTTTATTTTATTGGTACAATTATCCCTAAAACTTGCTGCACAGAATGTAATTATTATGTTAGATCCTCAAAATGTTACATTGGGTGTGAATGAAACATTTAGTATAAATATCAAAATTGAAAATTCAAACAATTTGGGCGCCTTCCAATTCGATATTGTATTTAATACCGGCATCGTTCGAGCTGATAATGCTCACATTGGTGCTTTTTTAGGCGGGACAGGGAGAACTGTTATTCCTGTTGGGCCTGATATTGATAATACCAGTGCCACCGGTGTAATAACATTTGGTGCTGCAACTTTCGGAGCCGGTGACGGTCCTTCTGGCTCCGGAATTTTAGCTACTGTTGAATTTACGACACAGGCAGAGGGAAATACTGCTTTAGAATTGCATAATGTGCAGGTAGGTGATATTGATGGACAAGCCCAATCAATAGGCTCTGTTTTTTCCGGGCAATTGACTGTCGGTGTACCTCCGGAACTGTGGACAGTACAAGATTCAAGAGCCGGGCATCATTTATATGACGTTAAAGCGGTATCAGATGATGTTGCCTGGGTAGTCGGTGAAAATGCCACAGTATTGCGAACAATCGATGGTGGACACTCCTGGGATACCCTTGGCGCATCTTTTCCTGAAACAATGGCATTTTACTGCGTTGACGCGTTTGATTCGAATACCGCTTTTATAAGTGGTATAACAGGTGATTATCAGTCTGGTGATTATATTACATTTATCTATTATACAAAAAATGGTGGTGATACCTGGACAAAGGCCCTTGAACTACCTGTCGGCTGGATTAACGACTTGACCATGTTCGATCCTGTAAATGGTTGCGCTATTGGTGATCCGTATAACGGTGTCTGGTTAATGCAAAAGACTTCTGATGGGGGTAAAAATTGGGAACAAATTCCCGACGCACCTGCAGCAAATGAAGGCGCCTGGAGTGCTCCCGGACGAATTTTCTGGCTCGACAGTTCAAATGGGTGGCTCGGGACAAATAGCCCTGATCTTTACCGTACAACGAATGGTGGGACGACATGGACTCTTGAGACGATCCCTATTATAGAATCGACAGCAGCGCTCGCTTTTAGTGCATCAGGATATGGAATGGCTGCTGATCATCATGGACCGGTGATAAGAACCACAAATGGGGGAGGCAGCTGGGAAGAAATCCCTACACCGGAAGCTGGCAGGATTCGCCAATCATTTGCTCATAATAATCATTTCTGGATTATCGTTGATAGTTCTGTTTACAAGAGTACGGATAATCTGCAAACCTGGGAGTACCAGATCACGGCCCCTGCCGCACTCATTCAGATGTCAATTACTTCTAATTTTTTGAAAGGAACAGCAGGCTGGGCCGTCGGTCTGGATGGCTGTGTATTAAAATATGAAAATGCCAATGAGACCTCGATTCAAACGAAAAAAGTTGCCGGATCAGCCGGTTTCAAACTATACAACAATTATCCAAATCCATTTAATACAAGAACGAAAATTAAATACGTTATCCCAAAACCGGACTGGGTCAAACTAACTGTATATAATCTTTTGGGGGAAAAAGTGACCGTATTAGTAGACGAGAAAAAGCAGGCGGGGGAATATCAAACTGAATTTAATGCACATCATTTACCTTCCGGATTATATATATACCAACTTGAAACGGATAATTTTACCTGCAATAAAAAATTAACTCTATTAAAATGACGATTTGTCTCTGGAAATGTGTCTCAATAAAATTCCCAATCTTTCAAAATTATTCTGAAGAAATATTTCCAATAAGATTTATCTAATTTATTTATCATTTGTTAAACAAAACCATCTAAACTTCCGCATCATACTTTATTTTTAAAAGATTTTCCTGCAGGATCCTCGTCATTCTACAAAAAATTAAACAATGTAAATCAAGAATTGTGATCAGTGCCTCATAATTTATGATAATGTGTTGATTTGTTTGTTTAATTTTTTATCTTACAACTATGCGACATCGCATTTCTGATTCAAAGGGAGGGCATAAGAGTGTCAGTGGATTCGATAAAAATGGGGGCACGTTTTTAATTTCGGTAAGATAATCCAATACCACTCTTATTTTCCCTTTGACATTGTTTGTATACCTAAAAATTATAATATTGCGACAGGTGACTCGGCAAAATCTTTGAACTGTCGGCAATAAAAACCCAACTCAGAGAAAAAATTTTTCGATAGGAAAATTAAATGCCTATCGGAAAAAAAGTGTTTTGACATGTTCAAATGTCGAACATACGTGCGCTTTTTCTGACAGGCATTTTTTTTTGCCGAATTTTTCATCCTTAAAACCAATTGGAGGAAAAGTAAACAGAGACTATCAGTCAGCATGCTGAAGTCCAATCAAATCGTGCCCGGATATTGTTGTATACGTGTAATGAGGCAACTGTGGTACTGATACTGTTCGGTGAACAATTTTAATCCCCTAGGGCAGGGATCACCCATACAGTGAAATTTTTACCGTTTCTAAATTTAGTCGATATGCGGAGTAATTTTTAACAGGAGGTTTTAAAATGTTTTTTCTCAGACCAAAAATTTCAGTACTTATCGCCATCTTCCTGGGCACGATGGCAACGATAGCCGTAAACGCCTATCTTGAAAATGAGGCAAATGAACTTGGTAATCGGTCCGTTCCGGTTAAAAAAATTGTGGTGGCTTCGAAAGACGTGACTCCGGGCACGAAATTGGATCCATCAAATATTCGTACAAGTTCTTGGCCGGCAGAACTGGTTCCGGCTGGGGCTTTCGAAAATGTTGATATGTTACTCGAAAGAATCGTTAACACACCACTTGCCGAAGGCGAGCCCATTCTCATCAATAAATTGGCCCCGGAAGGATCGACAGCAGGATTTTCCGGTCTGATTCCTCCGGGCATGCGCGCCCTAACGGTTTCTGTCGATGCTTTCAGCGGAGTAAGTGGTTTTATTTTACCAAATACACGAGTTGATGTCCTTGTGACTTTTTCATTAATGGATCAGCGAAAAAACTCATCGACAAAAATAATACTCGAAGACGTACGGGTGCTGGCCGTTGACCAGACAAGCCGGACAACTGACACCGATCATCTCACTGCTCAGTCGGTAACACTATTGGTCACTCCACAGGAATCTGAAAAACTTACGCTGGCCGGCGCCGAAGGACGGGTGATTTTGTCAATGAGAAACACCGGCGACCGGAAAAAACAACTCACATCCGGCGTACGGCTGAACGACCTGGTCAGCCCAAAAAAGAACAATACATCGCAATCAAAAGCCATAGAAGAAAAAGAACCTGAACCGGAAAACAATGCACGTGTGGTTGAATGGATCAGAGCATCCCAAAAAACAATACAAGTCATTAATATGTGAATCTGTTCCAGGACATTTGACTCTGAAAAAATTGTCGACAAATTATTAAATCCTGAGAGTACGAATCGTATAATCTCTTCTTTTCGATAGGTTTGTCAATAAAAAAAATTTTAGGGGTAACCCTGAATAATACCAACTTGACATTGATAAGGAATATTAATATATTGTGATCA